>PBKC01000073.1 GCA_002721365.1 Rhodospirillaceae bacterium
CCGGCTCGTCCGGGCCATCCACGACTTTCGAAGGTTCCGACTCGTCCCGCGTCGAGCACCGCACAGTCGTGGATCACCCGGCCAAGCCGAGTGATGACGATGGAGACTTGTGGCGGACGATCTACGCCGCCTCCCGGTAGCGGTGGGAGTAGGCGACGTAGACCTCCTTGCCGCGCAGGAAGTAGGTGCGTTCCTCGGGCTTCACCTCGCGGAAGGCCTTGGCCGGGTTGCCGGCCCAGATCCAGCCGCTCTTCACCACCGTTCCCGGCGTGACGACGGCGCGGGCGCCGACGAAGGCCCCGTCCTCCACCACCGCGCCGTCCATGACGATCGAGCCCATGCCGATCAGGCACTCGTTGCCGACGCGGCAGGCGCCGAGGCGGATGTTATGGCCGCCGGTGACGTCGCTGCCAACCGTGCAGCGACCCTGCGAGGAATCGAGGATCGAGTTGTCCTGGATGCTGGTGCGCGGGCCGATGTCGATGCCGTCGCCGGCCCCAAAGAGGACGGTCGAGAACCAGATGCTCGACTCGGCGCCGACCGACGCGCGGCCGGCCACCACCGCATTGGGGGCGACATAGGCTGCGCGGTCGATCGCCGGATCGCGGCCGTCCAGAGTGTAGAGGGGGCCGTTTCCACCCCCTGCTGGCAGATAGGGCGCGTTGTCGAGGGCGGGCAGGTCTTCGGGCGCGGCGGTAACGTCGGGGTGGTGTCCGCCTTCGGCGACCGCACGCCACATCGCCGCCCGCTCGGCCTCGTCGATCTGGCGCACGGGCCGGGCCGGGCTGCCGGCGTAGAGCCAGCCGCCTTCGAGCTGTTTGCCGGGCGGCACCAGAGCGCCAGCGGCAAGGACGCCGCCGGGACCCAGGACCGAGCCGTCCATGATCACCGCCAGATCGCCGATCACGCAGTCGTCGGAGACGGTGCAGGCGTGGATCAGGGTAAACCGGCCGGCGGTGACGCGATTCGCGACCGACGCGCCGAGAACGCCATCGGCGATATGCACTGTCGCCCGGTCGGCGAACCGGCAGCCGTCGCCCACGGAGACGTCGTGGCCATCGGCGCGAAGTGTCGCGAGCGGCCCCAGCTGGACGTCCCGCCCCAGCCGCGCCCGCCCGATGACCGCGCTCCCCGGCGCCGCCTCGAAATCGGCTCCGATAGCGGGGATGACGCCGCGATAGGGAAGGATCAGGGGCTCTGACATGGCTTTCTCTCTCCGCAGGAAACTGGTGCTGATCGGGGTGTCTTTTACGTCGGTCAGTTGCGCGCCAGGGTCAAGCTTGGCGTACGTAGGCCGAGCGCGGTCAGTCCATTTCGGACAGAAGCGCTTCCAGGTCGCGCGCTCCGTGGATGAGACGAACCAACTCGATGCCCGTCTCTTCGGGAAGGGGCCGGTAGATGATCAGGTAGCCCTCAGCCGAGAAGCAGCGGAGCCCGGGAAAGTTGGGAAAGCGGGCTGGGCCGAGTCTAGGATTTTCGGCCAGCACCAGTGTCCGCCGTTCCAGGGCACGCAAGAACGCCGTCGCGCGTTCTGGATCGTCGGCTGCAATGTAGCTCCAGATCGCCTCCAAGTCCGCCCGTGCCGCAGGGCGGCGGACGATCCGCCCCAAGGCTAAGCCTCGCCGGCCGAACGGCGCTCCAATTGGTCGATCAAGGTTTCCATGTCGTGCTCTTCGACCGGACCACTGTCGAGCCCCGCCCGGATTTCCTGATCGAGTTCCTGCATCCGCTCCCTGCGGGCATGTTCGTTCTGCTCAAGGAGGCGGAGGGCGGCTCGGACAGCTTCATCTGCCGATGCGAAACGCCCTTCCGCCACGAGATCGGAGACGATCTGATCGCCATGGGAGTCGAGAGCGACTTTCATCGGAGGTTCCTTCGACCGCGGCAACATCGCTTCAGTCTACCCGATATCGTGCTCTCGATCCGATATCCAAGCCGACCACGGAGTTCATCTGCAGCTAGCCTTCCCCCTCCGCTTGCGTTCGGCGTCGTCCCAGGCGGTGAGGGGCTGGTAGTCGGGGACGAAGCCCAGGCCTTTCTTGGCATCGGACGAGACGGCGGTGCGCGAGGTCACGACGTCGACCAGGGCCGGCGCATTGGCGAGCGCCCGTTCCATGGCCGCCGGCAGGTCCTCGGGGTTCTCGACCCGCTCGCCGTGGGCGCCGAAGGCGCGGGCCATGGCGGCGTAGTCGGAATAGGCGAGGGTGGTGCCGACGACGCGGCCGCCATAGTTCGATTCCTGGTCGTAGCGCTCGATGTTCCAGGCGGCGTTGTTGGAGACGATGAACACCGCCTTGGCGCCGTGGCGGACGGCGGTGTCGATCTCCATCGCGTTGATGCCGAAGGCGCCGTCGCCGTTGATCGCGATCACCTGCCGGTCGGGGCAGGCCAGCGCCGCGGCGACGGCGAAGGGCACGCCGACGCCGAGGCAGCCGAAGGCACCGGCGTCCATGTAAGTGCGAGCGTTGAGCCCGACCCGGGCGAAGGACAGAAGGTCGCCGCCGTCGGCGATGGCGATGAAGTCGGGATCGGCCTTCTCCGCGATCGCCTCGAAGATCGCCGCCGGGTGAATCTTGCCGTCGTCGCCGCGGCTCGGCGCCCTGGTGCGGGTTTCCGGCGCCGTCCGTTCGACATGGCGCTTGCGGAGGCCCTCGGTCCAGGCCTTGTCGACGGCGGGCGGGCGGTTGCCCGCGGCCTCGACCATGGCGTCGAGGGCGAGCGCCGGGGTGGCCAGCAGCTCGGGCTGGCCGCGGCGGTTGTCCACCAGCTCGCCGGCGTTGTCGGCGAGGCGCAGGAAGCGGGCATTGGGGAACACCGCAGGCGAGCCGTAGCCGAGCTGGTAGTCGAGCTTGCGCCCGATCACCAGCACCACGTCGGCTTCGACCATCGCCGCGCCGCGCATCGCGCCGACGAACGACGGATGGTCGGCCGGGACGAGCCCGCGGCTTTCCTGGGTGTCCAGATAGACGGCGCCGCTCGCATCGAGGAAGCGGACGAGTTCCTCTCCCGCCCCGCAGGCGCCGCGGCCGGTGACGACCAGCGGCCGCTTGGCGTTCCACAGCGCGTCGACGGCCTCGGCGACCGTCTCGGGCACCGGCGGGATGACGCGCGGCGCCTTGGGCTGCATCCACTCGTCGAGGACGAGCTGCGCCGGCACGTGGGTGCGGAGCACGTCGGTCGGGATCTCGATATAGACCGGTCCCGGCTCGCCGAGATCGCCCATCGCCCGCGAAACCGCTTCGTCGAGTTCGCGGATCACCTGCTCGGGCACCCGCGTGGTGCGCGACTGGCGCGTGACGGGGCGGAGGATGTCCACATGCGGGATGTCCTGGAGGGGCCCCATGTTCGCCTGCGGCCGCGACGTGCAGCCGCCGATCAGCAGCACCGGAGCCCGCGCGAGGGAGGCGTTGGCGATGCCGGTCACGGTGTTGGTGACGCCGGGGCCGGCGGTGACCATGGCGACACCCAGCGCCCCGGTCAGCTCGGCATGGGCGTGCGCCATGTGGACGGCAGCCCCTTCGTCGCGGACGTCGACGATGCGAATGCCCAGACGGGCGATGTGGTCCCAGATCGGCTGGATATGGCCGCCCTGCAGGCCGAACACGCGGTCGACGCCGCGGGCCTGAAGGAAGCGCGCCACCCATGCGGCGCAGGCGAGATCGTCATTGTTGAGGTCGTTCATCGGGGCGGCCATGGCTGGTCTCCTTATCGTCTGAAAGCGCGTGCGTCCGGGCTCGGCTCAGGTCTTGGCGAAGAGCGTCCGGAGGTCGCGGTGAAGGATCTTTCCGGTGGCGGTGCGCGGCATATCCGCCTCGGCGAGGAACGAGATCGAGCGGGGCCGTTTGAACCCGGCGATGCGGGTCCGGCACCATTCGAGCATCTCGGCTTCCGTCGCCTCGGCACCGTCGTGGAGGACGATGACGCCGTGGACGCGCTCGCCCCATTTCTCGTCGGGAAGGCCGATGACGGCCACGTCCTTGACCTTGGGGCAGGCGCCGAGCACCGCCTCGACTTCCGACGGGTAGATGTTCTCGCCGCCGGAGATGATCATGTTCTTCTTGCGGTCGATCAGGCGGATATAACCCTCGTCGTCACGCAGTGCCATGTCGCCGACCGTGCAGTAGTCGCCGCGGAAAGCCTCGGCCGTCTTCTCGGGCTGGTTCCAGTAGCCGTCGAAGGTGTGAGGATTGGACGAGTAGAGCTCGCCCGGCTGGCCGTCCGGGACCTCCGTGCCGTTCTCATCGAGCAGCTTGATCGGGGCGGAGCCAACGCATTCGCGGCCGACGGTGCCGAGATGCGTGAACTGTTCGTGCGGACGGAGCATCGTCACCCAGCCGGCCTCGCTCGACCCGTAAAGCTCGAACAGGCCCGAATTGGGGAACATCTCCATGACCGCGCGCTTCGTATCCGCGCGCGCTGGGGCCGACGAGATCATCAGCTTGGCGATGCGATCGAGGTTTTGGCTGGTCCGCACCGCTTCGGGCAGACCCAGCATCATGATGTAGTGGGTGGGGACCAGCGAGGTGAAGGTCGCTCCGCTTTCCCCCAATACCCGCAGGCAATGCTCGGGATCGAAGCTCTTCCGCGAATAGACGCTGGTCGTGCCGCCGCAATAGCTGAAGGCGCCGAAGAAGTTGACCGAGTTGGCGTGACAGAGCGGCATCACCAGCAGGCCGTCGTCCTCGCGATGGATGCCGAGCTCGATGTCGGTCACCAGCGACAGCAGCGCGTTGGCCTTGTGGCTGCGGATCACGCCCTTGGGATTGCCCGTGGTGCCGGAGGTATACATCAGCGTCCACGGATCCTCGGGCGTCACGACTTGGTCGGGTTCGCTGTCCCGGCCCTTGGCGACCAGGTCTTCGTAACCGGCCCAGCCCGCCGGCGCCGCGGATGCACCGAAGTGGATATAAGCGCCGCTGGGCAGGGAGAGCTTCTCGCGGACCTCCTCGATCATCTCGTGCAGGCCGTCCTGGACGATGATGGCACCGGCCTGGGCGTCCTCGATGACGAAGGCGGCTTCCGCCGCGATGAACCGGAAGTTGATCGGCACCGCGACCAGACCGGCCTTGGCGGTGGCGGCGTAGATCTCCAGCCATTCCACGCAGTTGTAGGCGAGGACGGCGACCCGGTCGCCCTTCTTGAGTCCCAACCCCAGCAGGGCGTTGGCGAGCCGGCACGACCGCCGGTTCCATTCCTGGAAGGTCATCGCCCGCTCGAGGTCGCGTGCGCCGGTCTTTTCCGGATAGAGCCGCGCATGCACCGCAAGCATCCGGCCCAGCGTCTGCAATTCCTTCATGGTCAGCGTTTCCCCTGCATGCGAGCGCAGATCGAGCGTCACCGCGCCCGTGTCCGGCCTCAAGGCGGTCAGAACTTGATGGTCGATGAAGTGTCGGGAGCGCCCGTTCAGGCGCGCGCCGTGCTCAGGAGGCGATGACGGCCGCGTCGGGAGGTGCTTTCACCTTCAGTGCCTCCTGAAGCCGGCCTGAGGCGTCCTCGACATGGGTGGCTGCCAGCCGTTCCGCCTTTTCGACGTCCCCTGCGACGATGGCGTCGACGATCGCCCGATGCTCGCGCCAGACTTTCCGCCCCTGCGACGGGTCGGTGAGCACCGCGCCCATGACGCGCCGCATGTGGTTCCAGTGGAGCGCCATCGTCCGCTCGATCAGGACGTTGCCCGCCAGGCGGTAGATGAAGCCGTGAAAGGCGAGTTCCGCGTCGACAAGCTCGTTCACGTCGTCCCGTTCTACCGCCCGAATGCCGGCGGCGAGAATTTCCTCGGCTTCCTCCCTGGCGGCGGGACCCGCGCGGCGGGCCGCAAGCCCGGCCGCGAGACGGTCGACGGCGCCGCGAAGCTCGTAGATCGATCGCACCAGATCGGCGTCGAGCGGAGCCACCATCACGCCTCGCCGTCCTGCGTCGCAGACGAAGCCCTGGCTTTTCAGCAGAATCAGCGCCTGGCCGACCGGTTGGCGCGAGACGTTCAGGCGCTGGGCGACGCTTTCCTGGGTCAGCCGTTCACCGGGCGCCAGACGGCCGTCGTTGATGGCGTCGAGAATCGCGCCGTAAACCTGCTGGATCAGGGGCGGCTGAAGGGTGATCTCATGCATCGGCGGCCTCCTTGGGACGATCGCTCTCATGCTGGCTGACGGTTCCATGAATGGGAAGGGGCTTCCGCTCTCCCGAATTCGGAATACTGTATACAATAAATTTCCTGGCCCGATCAAGCGTGATTCTTCTGGCCGGACACCGTCCCGCGTTCAAAATCTCGTGTAGAGCGAATGTTCCGGAGGGCCCTGATGTCCCTGCAATCGAAGGCAAACCCTGCGGCTGAGGCCGAGCACCGTGTCGAGATCGTGCCGACGGCCAAGCGAGTCCGTGTGATGTTCGGCGGAGAAACGGTCGCCGACAGCACCGGCGTCTTGATCATCCGTGAGACGCGCCACATGCCGGTCTACTACTTCCCGCCGGAGGACGTGCGGCGCGACCTGCTGAGCCCGACCGACCACCACACCCATTGCCCTTACAAGGGCGACGCCTCGTACTGGACGGTGAGGGCGGGAGGACACGAGGCGGAGAACGCCGTCTGGAGCTATCCTGAGCCGCTTTCCGACGTGGCCGGACTGTCGGGATATCTGGCCTTCTACTGGGACCGTATGGACGCCTGGTACGAGGAGGACGAACAGGTCTTCGTCCACCCGCGGGACCCCTTCGTCCGGATCGACGTCCTGGAAAGCCGGCGCCGGGTCAGAGTCGTCCTCGGCGGCGAGACGGTGGCTGACACCACCCATGCCCTGTTCCTGTTCGAGACCGGCCATCGTCCGCGTTACTACATCCCGACCGAGGACGTCCGGACCGATCTTCTTCACCTCAGCAGCAAGCGCACCGGATGCCCGTACAAGGGCTTTGCGCGCTACTGGTCGGTGTCTGCGGGAGGACGGGTGTTCGAGGACGTGGTCTGGAGCTATCCCGATCCTTCGCGCGAAGTGGCGCGGATCAAGGAACGGCTCTGCTTCTATGAGGAGCGGGTCGATTCCGTGCTGGTCGCCAGGTCCGAATGAGCGCGGCCGGTCGTGCAGGACGCCGGCTGCCCCGATACAATGCCGGCCGGGAGTCGTTGTTTGGGTGAGCGACGACCGAACGGAGGTACGATGTCCACCACTGTGCGGGGAATTCTGATCTGGTTGGGGTTGATCCTGGCCGCCGTGGCGCTGTTCGGCGATTCGCTGCGGGCGTCGTTCAGGGTGCTCGACGGCGATCTCAGTCCGGGCTTCGGACCCTTGCAGATCGGTATCCTGGTGCTCGGCGTGGTCCTGTTTCTGATCGGCGCGGTCTTTCACAAGGTCGTGGGAAACTGGATCGGCGACTTGACGGGGGAAAAGGGCAAGCGCGAATAATCGGCTGACAGCCGGGAAAGGGAGGACATGGCCGGTCACCACGATATGGGCGGAATGCCCGCAGGTCCCGTGAAGCCCACCGAGCATGATTATGCGCTGTGGGAGAAGCAGGTCGATGCGCTGATGATGCTTCTGTCGGATCCGAAGCGCGGGCTGCTCACCGTCGACGAGTTGCGCCGGGGGATCGAGCAGCTACCGCCCGACGCTTACGACCGGCTGAGCTATTACGAGCGCTGGATCTCCTCGATCACGGCCATCATGGTCGAGAAAGGCGTCCTCGATCAGGGCGAGATCGACAAACGGATGGCTGCGCTCGCCGAGCGTGAGGCGGACGCGTCGTGAGCGCGCGCTTTACGCCCGGTCAGCCGGTCCGCGTGCGGCGCGCCGACCCGCCGGGTCATGTCAGGACGCCCCATTACATTCGCGGCAAGACCGGCGTGGTCGAGCGGATCTGCGGCGAATTCGCCAATCCGGAATCGCTCGCCTACGGCCTGTCCGGCGAACCCGTCCGGCCGCTCTACCGGGTGCGGTTCCGCCAGGACGCGGTGTGGCCCGACTATGTCGGGGCACGCAACGACACTGTCGATATCGAGATCTACGAGCATTGGCTCGAGCCCGCGGAAGGAGGGTGACCATGCACGGCGACGACCTGCACCACCACCATGACGAAGACCCTCACGCCCCGATCGAGAACAAGGATGACCTGGGCCACTACGCGCTGATGACCCTGGCGGTCCGTGACCTTCTGGTCGAGAAGGGGGTGTTCTCGGCCGACGATGTACGCGCCACCGTCGAGGCCATGGATGCCCGCAGTCCTGCCCAGGGCGCCCGTATCGTCGCCCGCGCCTGGACCGACCCGAACTACAAGGCGCGCCTGCTGGCGGACGGCAGCGCCGGGGCGAAGGAACTCGGCATCGATGTCGGCCCGACCCATCTGGTCGTGGTCGAGAATACCGATTCCGTCCACAACCTCATCGTCTGCACGCTCTGTTCATGCTATCCGCGCTGGGTGCTCGGCCTGCCGCCGGACTGGTACAAGAGCCGCAGCTACCGCAGCCGCGCAGTGCGCGAGCCGCGGGCGGTGCTGGCCGAATTCGGTACGGCCGTTCCGGACGACGTCACCGTGCGCGTTCACGACTCCACCGCCGACATGCGTTACCTCGTCCTGCCGCGCCGCCCACAAGGCACCGAGGGGTGGAGCGAGGACCAGCTTGCGGCCATCGCCACCCGTGATTCGATGATCGGCGTTACGGTGCCGAAGGTCACCGCCTGACCTGGAAGTCGTTCAGGCGACTTTTCCCGGCGTCCGACTGCGCTATCTCTTCGCAAGAGGTGCGAAGGAGGCAGGCATGCATAGACGGACGTTTCTGACCGGGGCCGGGGCGGCGCTGATAGCCGCGATGGCCCTTTCCTCTCCGATGACGGTGCTGGCGCATCATGGCTGGGGTTGGGCGGAAGGCGAGCATTCGGAGCTCACGGGCAAGGTCACCGAGGTGCGGCTCGGCAATCCGCATGGCGAACTGACCCTGGAGGTCGACGGCGAGCACTGGGTGGTCGAGATCGGTCAGCCCTGGCGGAACGAGCGCGCCGGCCTCACCGAGGACAAGGTGGCGCCGGGGACGACGGTGACCGCCATTGGCAACCGCTCCCAGGACTCGTCGCAGCGGCTCTTGAAGGCCGTCGCGCTGGTGATCGACGGCAAGCAGCATGTCCTCTATCCGGAGCGGATGTCGTGAGTCGGAACGGGCTCGACCGGCGAGGCTGATCGGGGGAGTTGTCGGCGGAACTCCTGGCGGGGATCGAAGCGTCCCATCTGGCGGCGACGCTGCGCGGGTCGACCTGGCTCTACCCGCTGGTCAACACCGCGCATATCTACGGCATCGCCCTCCTGTTCGGGGCGATCGTACCGTTGGACCTCCGGCTGATGGGGGTGTGGCGGACGATGCCGGTGGCGATGCTGGCCCGTCTGCTGGTGCCGGTGGCGGCAACGGGGTTCGGTCTCGCCGCCGTCGCGGGCGCCCTGCTGTTCTCGGCCCAGGCGACCGACTATGCGGCATCGGGCTTCTTCCGGGCGAAGATGGCGATGCTCGCATTTGCGCTCGCCAACCTCTTCGCCGTCCATGCCTTCGGCTTTACCCGCGATCGCGCCGATCCGCCACGGTTGCGGTTCGTTCTGGCCGCGATATCGCTTGGCGCTTGGCTTACCGTGATCCTGCTCGGCCGGTTGGTCGGTTACTTCTGACCGGAGAAATCCGGTTCAGTCGGCCACGGCCGCTGCGCCGCCCGTCACGGCTCCCGGCGGCTTCCTGAGCAGCAGCAGGAGGGGCGCTGCGAGCAGCGTCACCCACATCATGATCCTGAAGTCGCCGAGATAGGCGATGGTGGCCGCCTGCCGGGTCACCTCGCCGTTCAGCGCCGCAAGGCCCGACGTCGTGTGCCAGTTCCACGCCGCGGGCAGCCAGGGGAACTGGAGCGTATCGCGGAACGGCGTCAGCAGATCGGCGAAGGCGGCGTGGTTCGCCTGAGTGTTCTGGGCCAAGAGGGTGATCATGATCGAGATCCCGACGCTACTGCCGATGTTCCGCATCAGGCTGAACATCGCCGTACCCTCGTTCCGGTAGTGGGGCGCGAGCGTCGAGAACGCCGTCGTGCTGAGCGGCACGAAGATGAAGCCGAGCCCCAGACCCTGAGTGATTCCGGTGCGGACGATGGTGGCGATCGGGACGTCGGTGGTGAACAGCGACATCTCCCACAGCGACAGTGAGGTCAGGCTGAGGCCGGTCAGGATGAGAAGGCGGGTATCCACCTTGCCGATCAGACGGCCGACGATCAGCATCGCCATCATCGTGCCGATACCGCGGGGCGCCAGGACGAATCCGGTCGTCAGGACCGGAAACTCCATGAGGTTCTGAAGGAAGGGGGGCAGGAGGGCGAGGGTCGCGAGCAGGATCACTCCGACGACGAATATCAGGAGAAGCCCGACCGCCAGATTCCGGTCCTTGAACAGGCCGGGCTCGAGGAACGGCCGGCGGGCGGTGAACATCTGCACCAGGAACAGATAGAAGAAGAGGGCCGCGGACACGGCCTCGATCACGATCTCGGTCGAGTTGAACCAGTCCTGTGACTGGCCGCGGTCGAGCATGAGCTGCATCGAGCCGATGGCGAGGCTCAGAAGCGCGAAGCCGAAGAAGTCGAAGCTGCGGGTCCGGTCGCGCACCGTCTCCGGCACGAAGGTGAGGATGCCGAGAAGCGCCAGGATGCCGAACGGCAGGTTGATGTAGAACACCCAGCGCCAGTTGTAGAACTCGGTGAGATAGCCGCCGAGCGTGGGCCCCAGGATGGGGCCGACCATGACGCCGACGCCCCACATCGCCATCGCCGAGCCGTGCTTCTCCTTGGGGAACGTGTCGAGCAGCACCGATTGGGACAGCGGCACGAGGCCGGCGCCGAACACGCCCTGGAGCAGGCGGAACAGCAGGATTTCGGTCAGCGACGTCGCCGCGCCGCACAGCATGGACGCCAGGGTGAAGCCCGTCACCATGATCGCGAACAGGCGCTTGCGGCCGATTCGCGCGGCGAGCACGCCGGTCGGCGGGGTCATGATCGCGGCGGCGACGATATAGGAGGTCAGGACCCAGGATATCTGGTCCTGGGTCGCCGACATGCTTCCCTGCATATGCGGCAGCGCGACGTTGGCGATGGTGGTGTCCAGCGCCTGCATGATCGTCGCCAGCATGATCGAAACGGTGATCAGGCCGCGCAGGAGAGGCGTGCTCCCTGACGCGGCCGCGGTCATGGCCGGGCCTCCGCGGCTGCTGCGGTAGGCGTCGTGTTGGCGCCGAACCAGGAGGCGGCCGCCTGGACGAAGGCCGGCAGTTCGCGGCGATGGCCGGTATCGATCTCGACCGAGGTGCTCATGCCGACGCGGAGCGGCGGATCGCCGGTATCGGTCTTCACGGCGATGCGGACGGGGATGCGCTGGACGACCTTCACCCAGTTGCCGGTGGCGTTCTGCGGCGGAATGACCGAGAACTCCGCCCCCGTCGCCTGGGCGATGCTCTCGACCGTCCCGTGCCACTCATGGTCCGGGTAGGTATCGACCTGGATCGAGACCGGCTGGCCGGGCTTCACATAGGTGAGGTCGGTCTCCTTGTAGTTCGCTTCGATCCACGGGTCGGTGTCGGCGACGAGGCTCATCACCGGATTGCTGAAGGCACCGGTGCCGACGACCTGCTGGCCGATCTGCGGCGTATTGCCGGCGATGCCGGGGAAGGGCGCGCTGATGATCGTCCGCTCCAGGTCGAGCGCGGCGCGGTCGCGGGCCGCGACGGCGTCGCGATAGCGCGGATGCTGCTCGACCGGCGCGCCCGGATCGCCGTTGAGCTGGGCCTCGACCTGGGCGATCTCCTCCGCGACGACGCTCTCGTGCTGGCGGGCGCTTTCCAGGTCGTGGCTGGTCTCGTCGAACTTGGCGCGCGAAACCGTGTTCTTGGCCACCAGCTCGGACTGGCGATCGAACTCCTTCTTGGCGAAGGCGATGTCGGTCTTGGCGAGGTCCAGCTCCTCCTGCTTCTGCCGGTAGGTCGCCTTCAGGCCCTCGATCTCGTCGCGGACGCCCGCGAGCCGTGCTTCAGCCTGGTCGAGGGCGATCTTGTAAGGGCGGTCATCGATACGGAACAGGACATCGCCCTGGGCGACATGCTGGTTCTCGTGCACCGGCACGTCGACGATGAGGCCCGAGACCTCCGCCGCCACCATCACCGTGTCGGCCTTCAGATAGGCGTTCTCGGTCCCGACGTAGCGGCCGCCGGTGAAGTAGAGATAGCTGCCGGCGCCGATCACCGCGATCGGGCCCAGTAGCAGAAGAAGGGGCCGAAGCCAGCGCCGGCGCGGCCGGCGATCGGGCGCTTCGGTTCGGGTGCTCTCGACGGCCGGCGTAACCGGGCGTTTGTCGTCGATGCCGGGCGCGCGGCTCGGCCGTTCAGACACGACTTGCGGCATTGGCGTTGCTTTCTTCTTGGGTGGGCTCGGCCACCGATCGGCGTTCCGTATCGAAGAGGTTTTGGCGTATGCGGGCGAGGAGATCGGTCAGCGTCTCCCTTTCCGCGTCCGAAAGCCCGTTGAGAGCGTCCTCGCGCGTGATCGCGGCGAGGGCCCACATCTCGGTGAGCAGCGGCTGGGCTTCGGGGGTGAGATGCAGCCGTACCGCCCGCCGGTCCTTGGGATCCGGATGGCGTGCGACGAGGCCCGCCTCCTGCAGCCGGTCGATCAGGCGGACCAGGGTTATGGGCTGGATTTCCAGCCTTTCGGCGAGCGTCGCCTGGTTCACCCCTTCCTGGCGGGAGAGGTAGGCGAGCGTTCGCCACTGGGATTGCGACAGCCCCAGCGTCTCCGCCCGGCGGTTGAAGTTCCGTCTGAACAGCCGGGCGACGTCGTTGACCAGAAAGCCGATGCTTCGTTCGAGGTTTGGCATGGAGGCCGTATAGGTGCCGTTAGATATAATAAGTACTACTTACTATATGTTCGGCACTGAGTATTCTCAAGAGAGGCGGATGGGGCCGTAAGGGATGACGTGCGGCTCCGCTAACGACCGAGACGGTGCGATGCGGCAGAAGTTCTTGGAAAAGAGGGAGATAGCGGCGGAGAAGGCGGGCTAACAGCCCGGGCGGGCAGGGCAGCCATGCGTATTGCGCGGGATTCGCGACCCACTCTCATGCGTCATGGCACGACTTGATCGTGCCATCCACGACTTCTCCACCTGCCGGCGGCTCCGGCTATAGGAAGTCGATCATCACCCGGCCAAGCCGGGTGATGATCGATACGGGACGTGCCGTCTTGCCTGAGAACGGCGACTCAGGCCGCCACCCTCTCCATCCCGATGGACGGAGAGGGTGGCGGATCGGCTTAGATCGTCACCGCCAGATTGCCGAGGCGCTGGGTGAGCTTGCGGTTCTCGGCATAGTCGACGGGGACCGCGATCAGGGCCGGGCCGTCCTGGCGGAAAGCCTCGGTGAGGGCATCCTGGATCTGGTCGGGGCCGGTGACGGCTTTGCCCCAGATGCCGAAGGACTTCGCCAGCAACTCGAAATCGGGGTTGTTGAATTCGAGCTTCGAGTGGCGGCCGTCGAACGAGTTCTGCTGCTTCCACTTGATCAGGCCGTATTCGCCGTCGACCCACACCATGACGGCGATGTTGAGCTTCAGCCGCGCCGCGGTCTCCAGATCCTGGACGTTCATCAGGAAGCCCGCGTCGCCGCAGATCGCCAGCACGTTCTTGTCGGGCATCGCCAGTTTGGCGCCGATGGCACCCGGCAGGGCGAAGCCCATGGTGCAGAAGCCGTTGGAGATCAGGCAGGTGTTGGGCTCGTCGCACTGGTAGTAGCGGGCGATCCACATCTTATGGGCGCCGACGTCGGAGAGCAGGATGTCGGCCGGGCCCATGACCTCGCGCACGTCCCACAGCACCCGCTGCGGCTTCACCGGGAAGGACTTGTCGTCCTTCTCCATCGCGAAGTCTTCCAAGAGATGCTCGCGGAGCTTCTTGCGCTTGCCGATATCGAACAGCGGCAGCTTGCCGTCGTAGTCCTTCTCCAGCATCTCATTGATCTGCCACAGCGCGTCGGCGACGTCCGAGACGATCTCGGCGGCGACGGGATAGGCCTGGTCGATCTCGGCGGCGGTGAAGTCGATATGGATGATCTTCTTGTCGCCCGTCCGGTTCCAGAACGCGGGCGCGTATTCCACGAGGTCGTAGCCCACGGCGACCACCACGTCGACCTCGTCGAGGGCGAGGTTGATGTAGTCGCGGCCCTGCAGGCCCATGGTGAACAGGCAGTGCTCGTCCGACCGTGGCACCGCGCCCTTGCCCATGAAGGTGTTGACGACGCCGATGCCGGTGTTTCGGGCGAGCCGGTTGAGCTGCGCCGCGGCGCGCTTCCGCACCGCACCGTTGCCGGCGAGGATCAGCGGGTTCTTGGCCGAGGCGATGATCTCGACCGCCTGGCGCACGGCCTTGTGGTCGGCGGCGGCGCGGCGGGTCTTCATCGACGTCATGGGCTGGCCCTTGACCTCCTCCTCGGCGAGGTCCTCGGGCAGTTCGATCAATACCGCGCCCGGCTTCTCCGCCTCGGCGACCTTGAAGGCCTTGCGGACGACTTCGGGGATGTTTTCGGGATGGTGGATGGTCTGCGACCACTTGGTGATCGGCCGGAACATGGACACCACGTCCATGTGCTGGTGGCTTTCCTTGTGCATCCGCTTGGTGTCGGCCTGGCCGGTGATGCAGACCAGCGGCGCGCGGTCCATGTTGGCGTCGGCGACGCCGGTGACGAGGTTGGTGGCACCGGGGCCCAGCGTGCCGAGGCAGACGCCCGCCTTGCCGGTCAAGCGGCCGTAGGCGTCGGCGATGAATGCGGCCGCCTGCTCATGCCGGCACAGCACGAACTCGATGCTGCTGTCCAAAAGGGAGATCATGACGTCGGCGTTCTCTTCGCCCGGCACGCCGAAAATATGGGTTACCCCTTCTGCTTCGAGACACCGAACGAATAGATCCGAAGCCTTCATCACGTCCCCCTGCGCATCTGGATGAATTTTCGCGGCGCCGGCCGATCCCCTGCCGACCGCACCTCCTCTGTCTCTGTCGTGAAGCGCTCCGCCCCCGGCCGCTTAACCGTGGTTCAGCGCTGAGATTCGTCCGGTTCGGGCTTGCCGTCGTGCCGTTCGACGTCGTCGTCGAGTCGCTTGCCGTCGAGACCGGCATCGGCGCGCTCGGCCTCCATCGCAGCCTTGGTCCGCTCTTCGCGAGTCCGCCCGTGCTTGATTCGCTTTTCAGCGGCACGACTGGCGGCGTCCCGGCGGGCACGCTGCTTGCGATACTCATTCAGGTTGACCAGATCACCCATAACGACCGCCGTTCGTACGCCTCAAGAGCTAATCGCCGTTTGCCCAGCCCAATCCCCGCTAGTAGATTAAACGAACCGATGCGCGGCGCAACTCTGCGGGAACGTGCCCGAACGTTTTTCGCATTAACCGCTTTCCGTTTCAGCCTCACGGGTCAGGTTTCGTCGTGAAAAAGCTTCTATACGGCCTTCTGGCCGTGATCGTCCTGCTTGTCGTTTCGGCCGTTCTGGCGCCGAATTTCATCGACTGGAATCGCTACAAGCCGAAGATCGTCGCAGCGGTCAAATCGGCGACCGGGCGCGAGCTCAGTATCCAGGGCCCGATCGACCTGTCGCTCCTGCCGACACCGAAACTATCGGTCAGCGACGCGAGACTCGCCAATCTGGAGGGGGCGTCAGAGCCGGACATGGTGCGGCTGGGCTCGCTCAACGTGCAGGTGGCGCTGATGCCGCTGTTCACCGGCGAGATCCAGGTCGAAAGCGTGACCCTGGTCGAGCCGGTGCTGTATCTGGAGCGCTTGGCCGACGGCCGCGTGAACTGGACGTTCGCTCCGACCGATCAGTCCGCCGCCGAGGCGGCCGGCGAGAGTGCCGAGGTTCCGGCGGGCGACAGCTCGGCACCGCCGTTCGCCATCTCGCTGGATTCGGTCCGCATCGAGGATGCGACCATCGTCTACAAGGACCAGGAAGCCGGCACCGTCCAAACCATCGAAGGGCTGACCGCCGATCTGAGCGCCGAAACGCTGCAGGGCCCGTTCACCGCCGCGGGTACGGTGACGATTCGCGACATCCCGGTCGACTTCGATGTCGCCTTCGGTTCCCTGGGAACCGACCCGATTCCGGCCCGTCTCGCGCTCGAACGCGCCGGCGGGCGGGTCCAGTTCAGCGGCACCGTCTCCATCGCGGGAGAAGCCCCCGCGGTGAAGGGCAAGCTCACCATGGATGGCGAGAACCTGAAGCAGGTGCTGGCCGATATCGTGCCGCCGGCTGACGCCCAGGCGATTCCGTCCGGCATGGGACAAGCGTTCGCAGTCGATGCGACGGTTGCCGTCGACGGCACCGATGTCGCGGTCAAACCTTTCGAAGTCCGGCTCGGAAAGTCGATCGCCAATGGCGAGGTGAGCGCCAGTCTGGGAGAGTTGACCGAGGTCAACCTGAAGCTGGGGGTCAACCGACTCGATCTCGACGAACTGCTGGCGGCGGCCAACGGCGCAGCGCCTGCCGGTGCATCCGCACCGGCGAATCCGCCGTCGGGTCCGGTCGATGACGATGCGGATGCGGCCGCCCGGACGGCCGGTTTCGTCATTCCGGCAAACCTCAAGGCGAATGCCGAGATCAACGTCGACGCGCTGACCTATAACGGCAACGTCGTCAGGCAGGTGATCGCGGTCGCCGAGGTCGGCGAGGGGGCGATCAACCTGCAGCGGGTCTCAGCACTTCTGCCGGGCGGATCGGATTTCACCCTGTTCGGCCTGGCCGAGATGGTGGAAGGTCGCCCGCGCTTCACCGGTCAGGTCGATGCGGCTTCCGATAATCTGCGCGCCGTGCTCGACTGGCTGCGGATCCAGGTCGACGGTATTCCCGCCGATCGGCTCCGCAAGATGTCGCTGGCGGCCGATATCGTGAGCTGGCCGGATCAGGGCCAGATTTCCAACATCGACCTGCGCCTCGACGCGACCCGGCTGGCCGGCGGCGTTGCCTACGTGATCAAGGAAAGGCCGGCCTTCGGCATCAACCTCTCGGTCGATCGGTTGAATCTCGACGCCTACATGCCGGGCCTGGCGGCCTCGGACGAGGCTGGCGGGACCGGTGCCGGTGGTGGGGACGCGGACGGTGCGGCGGCGCCAGCGCCTGCTCCTGCCTCGGCAGGCAATCCGCTCGCTGTCCTCGATGCCTTCAATGCCGACGTCAAGGCGCGGGCCGACCAGCTCACCTTCCGCGGCATGCCGATCACCGGAGTGGTGCTCGACGGGTTGCTGCAGAACGGCAAGCTGACCGTGCGGCAGGCGTCGATCGAAGACGTCGTCGGCGCCAAGATGTCGGCTTCCGGCGAGGTCCAGCCGTTGTCGGCGACACCGTCGCTCAACGCCAATGTCGATATCGACGCGAAGAACGCGGTGGATCTCGCACGACTCGCGGGGGTGGCGGATTCGCTTCCTGCCGGTGTCGGCGGACCCTTGACGCTCACGGCGGGGGTCGACGGAACGCTCGACGCGTTCAAGGTCGATGGAACCGTGGGGGTGGCCGGCGGCAAGGTCACGCTGAACGGCGACGTGGTGGGTGGCGTGCCGACACCGAGCCTCGATCTCACGGCCGGCATCGACTATCCCGATCTCGCGGCGCTGATCGAGACCGTGACCGGCAAGCCGGCGGCCGATGCGCCGAAAGGGATGCGGGCGCCGGTGAAAGTCGCGGCGAAGCTCACCGGGCCGCTGGAGAAGCTCCAGGTCGACGGGCAGGGCTCGCTGGGCGAAACCAGCCTCAGCGTGGCCGGAACGATCGACGGCCTGCCGGTGGCGCCGAACTTCGCTCTCACCAGCAAGCTCGCGAACCCCAATCTCGCCGGACTTCTCGCCGGGTTCGACGTCGGCGAGAAGCTCGCCGGCCTCGATGGTCCGTTGGCGGTCAACGGGACGATCAGTGGTTCGCCTACTGCCGTGTCCATTCCTGAGCTTGAAGCACAGCTCGGCGAATCCAAGGTGACGGGATCGCTGGCGGTCGATATGGCGGGCGAGCGGCCGAAGATCAGCGCCGATCTGGTGACCGGCGAGATCGTCGTCGACCGGTACCTGCCCAACACCGAAGCCTCGGGAGGCGGAGCCGGTGGTGGTGGTACGAAGACCGGCGCCGCGGCCGGTGGGGCGACGGCTGGCGAGACCGCGCCCGGCGCGGTCCCCTGGACTCATGACCCGCTCGATTTGTCGGGGCTGAAGCTGGTCGACGCCGATATCAAGCTCGCGTCGGACGCTTTGCTTTACCAGGGCTATCGCTTCGATGAGGCGAAGCTCGGTCTTACCATCCAGGACGGTGTTCTCATGGTCGACCAGCTCAGCGGAAAGAGCTTCGACGGGACGATCGGCCTCACGGCCAAGGTCGCGGCATCCGATCCGCCGACGGCCGAGGTGAACTACAAGCTGGACGGCGCCGACGTTCACCGGCTGTTGTCCGAGACCGCCGGTATCGACGACATAACCGGCCGTCTGAGCCTCGACGGCGCGCTCACCACCTCCGGCCGCAGTCAGTACGAACTGGTGTCGGGCCTCAACGGCAAGGGGACGATAACCGGCGGCGAAGGCACCATCGCCGGTCTCGATCTCCGGCGGATCAGCGACCGGCTGAACGAGCTCAACAACATCGCCGACTTCGTCACGCTCGCGGATGACGCCACGTCCGGCGGCCAGACGGCGTATTCCGGTCTGCACGGCACCTATTCGGTCGAGCAGGGGGTGATTGCGACGAGCGACATGCAGCTCGATGCCGATGGTGGCGTCGGCAAGGTCGATGGCCGGGTCGATCTCCCGCGCTGGCGCCTGGCTCTCGACGCTTCGTTCGCGCTGACCGACCATCCGAAGGCACCGCCGATCGGCATCCGCTTGACCGGGCCGGTCAACGCGCCGGAGAAGCAGCTTCAGCTCGAGCAGATGCAGACCTATCTGGTCGGTCGAGGGGTTTCCTCTGTCCTGGAGAACGTCCTCGACGACGATCAGAAGGGGGTCGGGAAGCTTATCAAAGGCGTGATCGGTGGCGGTGGCGGTGGTGGCGGTGACGGCGCGCAGGGACAGCCCAGCCTCGGAGAAGGCGTGGGCAAGCTCCTGGAAGGTCTGACGGGCGGGGGAAGCCAACCGGCGGAGCAGGCCGTGCCGACGACGGAACCGGAGTCGGCCGAAACCGCACCGGCTCAGGAACCGGCGCAGCCTCAGACGCAGAAGCCTGAGGACGTGCTCAAGAACCTGCTCGGGGATATGCTCAACGGCGGGCGCTGAGGAAGGGGCAATGCCATGCAGGCGGCGGCGTCGACCATGGGCATTCTGGAGATCGTTGTCCTGATCCTGATCGGCGGCGCACTCGGTGGCGCGGCCGAATTCCTCCGGCGGTTCTCCTTCGCGGACGGCAGGCTCGTCTTGCTGTATGGCTCGGTCGACGGCAGCGAGGCCGAGCGGATCGAGAAGCGGGTCGGCTTCGGAAGCGCCGCGCTGCTTCTTTTGTTCGCCATGACGATCGGGTTCGCCGGGGCGCTGGGGGTGCAGTTCGTCCTGGTGACGCTGGATGCCGTCAAGATCCTGGACACGCCCGAGCACAAGCTGTTCCTGCTGTCGATCAGCGCGGCGGCCGGCTTCGGCGCGCGTCAACTGCTCATCAAGCTGTCGCACAAGCTGGAAGAACAGATCCGGGCCGCGGAGGAAAAGGCGGTCGCCGCCGGCCGCAAGGCGGAAAGCGCCGCCGCCCTGGCGACCACGACGTCACGGGAGTCGGTCTACGACGCCCAGTTCGTGAATTCGGTCGAAAGCGTCATTCGCGGCGAAGCGGGGCCGGCGACCACCGAGCATGTACTGCATCGTCTGCGGGAGATCACAGCCGAGGATCCGCTGCGCGGCGCCTTCGCCATTCCGCTGTCGTTTCTGCTGCGCAATCGTGGCCGGCTCCCCGAAGCGCTCGATGTCATCGAGCGCTTCCTGCGGGCCAAGGAGGCCGTGGGCGAGACCGATGAGAAGTATGGTTCGGCGCTCTACAACAAGGCGTGTTTTCTGGCCCTGCGCTTCGCTCAGTCCGGCAATGACGCCGACCGCAAGGCGGCTCTGGAGACACTGGAACGGTCACTGAAGGTCAACGACGACAACTGGACCTACGCCCTGGTCGATGACGATCTCGCCAGCCTTCGCGAAGATCAGGCGTTCAAGGCCCTGGCCGGAAGCGCCCCCGACTGGGCGCGGAAGCAGTAGCCTTGGCCCCGCCGCTTACGCCGTCGCTCGGGTGAT
This sequence comes from Rhodospirillaceae bacterium, assembly GCA_002721365.1. Lineage (GTDB taxonomy): Bacteria > Pseudomonadota > Alphaproteobacteria. The sequence goes on from PBKC01000073.1 coordinate 20,269, forward strand.
CTAAAGGGAGCTTGAGACCGCGTCGGTTCGGACACTGAAGGCCGAATCTGCGGCAAGTGACGAACGATAATCTGTCGCCCGGGGCCACGAACGGCCACCGGGTCACGGTGACGAGATCAAACCCCCCAGGGGCGAGCACGCATCAGCATTGTCGTTCCTCCAAGCAACCAGAAGAGACTTAGGGGCTTTGCCGTCGCCCTGCAAGTCCAACCTTGGGGGCCTCAATCCGCGAAGGGATCGCGCACCAGGATCGTATCGTCGCGTTCAGGGCTGGTCGAGAGCAGAGCGACCGGGGCCTCGATCAGTTCCTCGATCCGGCGGATGTATTTGATGGCGGTGGCCGGCAGCTCCGCCCAGGAGCGGGCGCCCTGGGTGCTTTCGCGCCAGCCCTCGAAGGTCTCGTAGACGGGCCGGATATCGGCCTGCAGGCGCGGCATCGGCGGCAGATAGTCGTAGTCCCGGCCCTGGCAGCGATAGCCCGTGCAGACCTTGATTTCCTCGAAGCCGTCCAGTACGTCGAGCTTGGTGAGGGCGATACCGTTGATGCCGCCTACCTTGACCGCCTGGCGCACCAGCGCGGCGTCGAACCAGCCACAGCGCCGCTTGCGCCCCGTGACGACCCCAAATTCGCGCCCGCGCTCACCCAGGAGATTGCCGATCTCGTCGGTGAGCTCGGTCGGGAAGGGGCCGCTGCCGACGCGCGTCGTATAGGCCTTGGTGATGCCGAGAACATAGCCGACGGCGCCGGGGCCCATGCCCGAACCCACGGCCGCCTGGCCGGCGACGGTGTTCGAGGATGTGACGAACGGATAGGTGCCGTGATCCACGTCCAGCATGGCGCCCTGCGCCCCCTCGAACAGGATGCGGTCGCCGCCTCGACGGGCGTCGTCCAGCCGCTTCCATATGTTGCCCGCGAAAGGCAGCAGGCGCGGCGCGAGTTCGCGCAGACTGGCCGAGAGGGCGGCCTTGTCGATCTCGGGAGCTCCCAGGCCGCGGCGAAGGGCATTGTGATGGACCAGCAGTCCGTCGATGCGCTCATCCAGATAGTCGAGGTCGGCAAGATCGCAGACGCGAATCGCGCGGCGGCCGACCTTGTCTTCATAGGCGGGGCCGATGCCACGGCCGGTCGTTCCGATCTTGACGGCGCCACGGGCTTCCTCGCGGGCGCGGTCGAGCTCGGCGTGGAGCGGCAGGATCAGGGCGGCGTTGTCGGCGACCAGCAGGCTGTCCGGAGTCACGTCGACGCCCTTGCCGCGGATGTCGTCGATCTCCTTCATCAAGGCCCAGGGGTCGATGACGACGCCGTTGCCGATCATCGACAAGGTATCGCGGCGGACCACGCCCGAAGGCAGCAGGCTCAGCTTGTAGGTGACGCCGTCGATGACCAGCGTGTGGCCGGCGTTATGGCCGCCCTGGAAGCGCACGACGATGTCCGCCCGTTCGGACAGCCAGTCGACAATCTTCCCTTTGCCCTCGTCGCCCCATTGGGCGCCGACCACCGCCACATTCGCCATGCCGACCTCGTTCGTGGAGTCGATGTTCGATCTTGCGGCGCACGGCGTGCGCCAAGAAACCCTAGCCGCCGACCGGCTGCGCCGTTCCCGCGGAATAGAAGTGCGTACAACCCAGCCGCTTGGCCTCGACCCGGTCGTCCGTGGCCGCAATCAGGCCATGAACGGTGACCCAGCCTTCGGCGCGCAGTGCCCGCGATGTCGACGCCGGTACCTCGATGGGCACGAACAGCGTAAGCGAGGGCGGAAGGGCAGGGGCGACCCGCATCAGCGAGTCCATGTAGACCGTGAAGCCGGTGGCCGGTTCGCCGGCACCGGTGAGATAGCGACCGCCCGATCCCAGTTCGCCACGTGCGCCGGCGGCGAAGACCGTGAAGCTGATGCCGGTATGATACTCGAATCCGCGTTGCTCGACCGGATCGACGGTCAGCGTCAGTTCGGGCGCCGCCTCACGAACCAGCTCGACCACTTCGGTCAAACGGTCGCGGAGAGCAGCGGCTTCCTCCGGTAAGGCGATCCGCGAAAGAACCTCGATGCCGCGCGCGGCGGGGCCCACGGTATCCAGCAGGGCGCCGAGCAAGTCGGCGGCGTCTCCGCCGATGTCGGCGATCGCGGCGGCATCCTTGCGGTCGAGGGCGGTCCGCAATGCCCGGTAGTTGTCGTCGGAGACTCCGAAGGCGCGACATACGGCACCCGCCATCGGCGGAACGTGGAGATCGATCGAAAGCCCTCCGACGCCGGCTTCGGTCAAGGCTTCGGCGGCGAGAACGATCACCTCGGCGTCGCCGGCCGCCGCCTTGGCGGCGCCGATCAGTTCGACGCCGGTCTGGCTGATCTGTCGCTCCGGGCTCAACTGGCTGCCGGTGGTGCGCAGCACTTCGCCGCCGTAACTCACACGCAGCGGCCGTGGCGCCCCTTTGAGGCGCGTATCGGCGATTCGCGCGACCTGCGGGGTGATATCGGCGCGAAGCCCCATCATCCGGCGGGAGACGGGGTCCATGACACGGAAGGTCTGGTCGCTCATGCCGGCGCCGACGCCATCCAGCAGCCCTTCCTCGAACTCGACGAGGGGCGGCTTGACGCGCCGGTAGCCATAGCGTGCGAAGACGGCCAGGAGGCCGGCAGACAGCGCCGCTTCCTGCTCGGCTTCGGGCGGCAGCAGGTCGCCCAGGCCAGCCGGCAGAAGGGCCTTGTTCACAGCATCATTCATCGTGCGGGTGGTCTACCCCTCCGGTCCCGCACTTGCAACGGGCGAAGACCGCCGCGCGCTGCGGTCTTCGCCGAACGGAACCCTGCGGCGGTCTTTAGAACGCCAGCGACTTGACGCTCACCACGTCGGGAAGCGACTGGACCTGCTGAAGCACCGCCTTGTCGACCGGCTGGTCGACCTCGACCAGGGCGATGGCATCCTCGCCGGGGCCGGAGCGGCCCAGATGGAAGGTCGCGATATTGATCTGCGCTTCGCCGAGCGCCGTACCCAGCCGGCCGATGAAGCCCGGCCGGTCCTTGTTGCGGATCAGCAGCATGTGGGTGCCGAGGCTCGCCTCGATGGTCATGCCCTCGATCTGCACGATACGGGGTTTGTCGGCGAACAGCGTGCCCGCGATCTCCCAGGTCCGGCCTTCGGTGGTGACCTTGAGACGGATCAGCGTCTGGTAGTCGGACGAGCGCTCGTGACGAAGCTCGCGAACGTCGATGTCGCGCTCACGGGCGACGACCGGAGCGTTCACCATGTTGACCGAGTCGAGAAGCCGCGACAGCAGCCCTTCCAGCACGATCGCCGTCAGGGGACGGGTGCTGAGACCGGCGGCATGGCCGGCATACTCGATGGTGACGCCCTCCAGGCCGCCTTCGGCCATCTGGCCGGCAAGGCTGCCCAACTGGCGGACGAGCTGCATGTAGGGCCGCAGGCGCGGCGCTTCCTCGGCGCTGACCGACGGCATGTTGAGGGCGTTGGTGACGGCGCCGCTCACCAGGTAGTCTGACATCTGCTCGGCGATCTGCAGCGCCACCTTCTCCTGCGCCTCGGTGGTCGAAGCGCCGAGATGGGGGGTGACGATCACCTGATCGAGGTCGAACAGCGGATTGTCGCGGGCGGGCTCGACCTCGAACACGTCGAACGCGGCGCCGGCGACGTGGCCCGATTCGATCGCTGCCTTGAGGTCGGCTTCGACGACGAGGCCGCCGCGGGCGCAGTTGATGATCCGCACCCCTTCCCTGGTCTTGGCCAGCGCCTCGGCCCCGAGGATGCCGCGCGTCTGGTCGTTCAGCGGCGTGTGCAGGGTGATGAAGTCAGCGCGGCCGAGCAGGTCGTCGAGCTCCACCTTCTCGACGTTCAGATCGTCGGCGCGCTCCTTGGAGAGATAGGGGTCGTAGACGATCACCCGCATCTTCAGCCCCTGTGCACGGTCGGCGACGATCGAACCGATATTGCCGCAGCCGATCATGCCGAGCGTCTTGCCGGTGACCTCGACGCCCATGAACTTGGACTTCTCCCACTTGCCGGCGCGGGTCGAAGCGTCGGCCTGGGGGATCTGCCGGGCGAGCGACATCATCAGCGAGATGGTGTGCTCGGCGGTGGTGATGGTGTTGCCGAACGGCGTGTTCATGACGACGACGCCATGGGCTGTCGCGGCCGGCAGGTCGACATTGTCGACCCCGATGCCGGCACGGCCGACGACCTTCAGGTTCTTCGCCCGCTCCAGAAGCTGCGGGGTGACCTTGGTCGCCGAGCGGATGGCGAGGCCGTCATACTCGCCGATGCATTCCATCAGCGCTTCGGGGCTCATCCCCGGCTTCAGGTCGGCCTCGACACCCTTCTGGGTGAAGATTTCGACAGCCTGCGGGCTGAGTTTGTCGGAAATCAGGACTTTCGGCATATATTTCTCCTGCCTCACGCGCCCTTGACCTGGGCATAGGCCCAGTCGATCCAGGGGCACAGGGCTTCGATGTCAGTGCTCTCGACCGTCGCGCCGCACCAGATGCGAAGACCCGGGGGCGCGGCGCGGTAGGCGCCGATGTCGTAGGCGACGCCCTCTGCGTCGAGTTTCGAAACGATCGCCTTGGCCGTCGCGGCCTGATCCTCTTCGGAAAGGTCCTGGAACCAGGGATCGACGATCTTCAGACAGACCGAGGTGCAAGACCGGCTGGCCGGGTCCTCGGCCAGGAAGTCGATCCAGTCGGTCCGGTCGACCCAGGCCTCGAGGGCCTGGAGGTTGCGGTTGCTGCGGGCGACCAGCGCCTTGCCGCCGCCGATACCCTCGGCCCAGCGCATGGCGTCGATCGCGTCCTCGATGCAGATCATCGACGGCGTGTTGATGGTCTGGCCCTTGAAGATGCCTTCCGTGAGCTTTCCCTTCTTGTCCGTCATGCGGAAGATCTTGGGCAGCGGCCGGTCCGGCCGGAAGCTTTCCAGCCGCTCGACGGCCCGCGGGCTCAGGATCAGAACGCCGTGCTGGGCCTCGCCGCCCAGCACCTTCTGCCAGGAGTAGGTGACGACGTCGAGCTTCGACCAGGGAAGCTCCATGGCGAACACGGCCGAGGTCGCGTCGCAGATGACGAGGCCTTCGCGGTCGTCGGCGATCCAGTCGCCGTTGGGAACACGGACGCCCGAGGTGGTGCCGTTCCACGCGAACACGACGTCGCGGGTGAAGTCGACGGCACCGAGGTCCGGAAGCTGGCCGTAGCCCGCCTCCATGATCCGCACGTCGTCGAGTTTGAGCTGCTCCTTGACGTCCTTGGCCCAGTCGCTGCTGAAGCTTTCCCAGACCAGTACGTCGACGCCGCGGGCGCCGAGCAAGCTCCACAGCGCCATCTCGACGGCGCCGGTGTCGGAGGCAGGAACGATCCCGATCCGATAGTCTTCGGGCAGGCCGAGCAGGTCGCGGCTCAGCGCCATCGCCTCGTTGATCTTGGCGAGGCCGGGCTTGGAACGGTGGGACCGGCCGGTCAAGGCATCCGCGAGCACGGCAGGCGACCATCCGGGCCGCTTAGCGCATGGACCGGAGGAAAAATTCGGGTTTACCGGCTTGAGAGTCGGTTTCATGGAATAATGCTCTTGGTATGTGCCTGGAGTGTGATGGGCTTCTATGGGAGAAGCCGCGCGGATACTAGGAGCGGCCCGTGTACGCCGTCAATACCGCAGCGCAGCATGGCTGCCGTGCGTTGATCTGTTGTTTTGCCGTCGTTTGTAAAGACGATGGCCATGGTCAAACGAATACGAAACGATGGAAAGGGGGTGCCGAAAGTGCGTTCGACAATGCCGAGGATCGCGCGGTTTGCCGTGTCGGTCGCGACTGTCGCCGGGGTGGCAATTTTCGTCGCTGATCCGGGCTTTGCCCAGGCGCAATTGCCGACCGACATCGCCGCCTCCCTGGAACGTGCGGCCAATGCAGGCGGCGGTATTACAGGCGCGCCGCAGGACGACGCTTTGATCACGGCGGTCATTGCCGCGATTGCCGCTCGCCCCGACCTTGCCCAGACGATCGTCACCCGCGCGACGTCTCTGGCCCGGTCCGATCCACAGCAGATCGTCAACGCCGCTGCCCAGGCTTTTCCGGGACTTCCTATCCGCTCGGCTTCGGTTGCGTCCTCGGGGGCGTGGTCGGCGCAGGCGGGCGGGTCGCCCTGGTCGGGTGAGTTCGCGGTCGGTGGCAGCAAGAACACCGGCAACAGCGAGACGACCGATATCAGTCTCGGCGCCAAGCTTGGCTATACGAGCGACAACTGGCATCACGAGGCCAGTGCTTCCTATGAGTTCGCGAGCGACAAGGGGCAGGAGACCGAGAACCGGCTCGAAGCCGAAGGGTCGACCCGCTACGACTTCGCCGAGCGGACCTATGTAAAAGGGCGGGTTACCTACGAGAACGACGACTTCAGCGGCTTCGACTACCGCCTCACCGAGAGTGTGGCGCTGGGGTACAGGCTGATCGACACCGATGACGTGACCTGGGCGCTGGAGGCCGGCCCCGGTGCCCGCCACAGCAAGGAGGAATTGACGGGCGACGTCGAGACGGAATTCGTCGGCGTGGCGCAGAGCGACTTCCGCTGGAAACTGTCGGAGACTGCGGATTTCTCCAATGTCACGCGGGTCACCACCGGGCGAGAGACGACCACCACGAAATCGACGACCGCGCTTGATCTCAAGGTCTTCGAGAACATTACCGGCCGTTTTTCGTTCGAGGTGCGGCACGACAGCAACCCGCCTACCGGGACGGACTCGACGGATACGACGACCAAGGTCTCGGCCGTTTACACTTTCTAACGCCTTCGTGTTCTGTGAAGCGTTGTATCGGATGGAACGTGAACGTGAACGTGACGGCAATCGGGACGTCGGTGCGTAAGGAGGTGCCGTGACCGAGGCATCGCAGGACGACAACAGAGAAGACGCCCATTTGGCGGGGGTCCTCGCGCATGTATCCGATGCCGTCGTCACCGTTCGGGCGGATGGGACGGTCGCTGCATGGAACCCCGCCGCGGAGCGTCTGTTCGGCATCACGGCGGATGCGGCCCTGGGTGCCGACCTCCATACCTTGCTCAACGGAGCCGGAGACCGCCTTGGCGATATGATCGCCGCGACAGGTCGGGGCGAGGCCTTCGAGCGGGAGGAAGTCGACCTTTCCCTGGGCAACGGGCGCCAACTCAGCCTCTCGGTCAGTTTGGTTCCAGTCCGTGGCGGGAACGGTGCGCCGGAGAGTATGACCCTCATTGCCCAGGACCTGGCCGGCTACCAGGCCGCTCAGCGGACCGATGCGCTGTTGGCGGCGGTGGTTTCGTCCTCCGACGATGCCATCGTCAGCAAATCGCTCGAAGGCATTATCACCAGCTGGAATGCCGGTGCCGAAGCCTTGCTGGGTTATACGGCCGAGGAGGTGATCGGCCGCCATATCTCGATGATCGCTCCGCCAGGGCGGAAGGACGAGATGCCGACCATTCTCGCGCGGATCGCCGCCGGCAGCCGGGTCGACCATTTCGACACCCAGCGTCTCCGTAAGGATGGCCACCTCATCGACGTCTCGCTGACCGTATCGCCGATCCGGGACGGGACCGGACGCATCATCGGCGCGTCGAAGATCGCTCGCGACGTGACCGAGCGGAAGCGGAACGAGGCGCGGACGCGGCTGCTGCTCAGCGAACTCGACCACCGGACCAAGAACATGCTGGCCATCGTGCAAAGCGTTCTGCGCCTGACCCAGGCCGACAACATCCGTGACTTCGTCTCGGTCGTCGAAGGACGGGTGCAGGCGTTGGCCAGGGTTCACACCGAAATCGCGCACCATCGTTGGGATGGTGCCTATCTCGATTCTCTGCTGCGGATGAACGTTACGCGGGGCGTCTACCGGGATGTCGAGATCAAAGGCGGGCCTACGGTTTTCCTTGGCCCGCAGGCAGCGGAAACGATCGGCATCGTTTTCTATGAACTCGCCACCAATGCAGCCCGCCACGGCGCCATGTCGATGAAGGGCGGCCGGGTCGAGGTCGACTGGGAGTTGACGGAGTCCCGAGACCTTATCCTCCGCTGGTTCGAACATGGCAGTCGCGGGTTGGATGGGCAGGCCCGGCGGGGGTTCGGCATGCGGGTGATCGAACGGCTGGTCCCCGAACAGATCCAGGGCGGCGCCCAAATCGACTGGATGGCGGATGGCCTGCAGTGCACGTTCACCATTCCAAGCGCTGCGCTCGCGCCGCCGCCTTCTCAGATACCCCCCGATCGCGAAGAAACCCTGTCGCCATCGCCCGCGCCGAAGGACTCGGGCTGACGAGGGCTTCCCGCAGTCTATCGACAAAAACGGCCCCGTCCGTGGAGAAAGGGGCCGTTCTCGTTGTGCCGGCAGAATCAGCCGGTGCGACGGTTTTGATCTGACCTCAGCGGCCGCCGCCGCCTCCACCGCCATGTCGCATCTTTGGGCCGCCGCCCGGACCGCCGGGCATCCGGCGCTGGAACGGGTCTTCGACACCTTGCTCCGTGGCCCGTTCGCGGACACGCGCGCGAAGCTCGGCCCGGATGCGATCCCGTTCTTCCATCGATTGCGCGTTCCGCATCCGGTCGCGGAACTGCAATCGTTCGCGCTCGGTCAGCAGATTGCCGCCCGGCATCGGATCGTCGGCGTTCCAGCCTCCCTGGCGCATGCCGGCAGCCGGCATTTCATCGGGTAGGGCGATGCCCTTTTGGCGGGCCCGTTCCTGCATGAGCCGGTGATGTTCCGTACGGATGCGTTCACGCTCTTCCAGGCTCTCGGCATCCCGCAGTCTGTCACGAAGCTGTTGGCGCTCCTCGTTGGTCATCATCTCGCTGCCGTAGATCCGATCGCGGTCCTGAATCTGGTCGCGGTCGCGATCCTGCAGGCGGTCCTGGTCTTGATCCCGGAGACGATCCTGATCCTGCTGGCGGTCGCGATCCTGATCCTGGGCCATGGCCGCCGGGGCGATCGCGGTTAGGGCGACCAGCGCGATCGCGGCCAACATCGTTGTCTTGCGCATCGTTCTCTCCTCGACTGGTGAGGGCCTACATCTCGTGGACGGTGTAGATGGCCTCCCGCACTGCTTCTGCGCCAGCCTGCACCTGATCGACCTGTGCTTCGGTCATCGCCGGCAGACCGAGGATGGCGTTGAGGGCGACGACCGTGTCGTCGGTTACCGGCATCGTCTTGTCCGATGCCGCACCGAGAAAGATCGCGGCCAGATCCTCGCGCGACGCAGGCGTGACACCCGAAAGCTCAGTGGTGCCGTCGGTGACGACTTCTTTGTAGAGGGCAAGGTTCTGAAGCGGCGAATCGATCCGGACCAGGTCAGGATGCGCCAACAGATAGGCGGCTGCCTCGGGGGCCGTCATCGAATACCAGTCGGCGGTATCGCCGTTCCAGCTGCTCAGAGCTTCTCCCAGCGCCTGATCCAGAACATGGGTCGGCGCTCGCGACACGTTCAGGCGGCCGAGCTCGACTTCAGGAATGCCTTCCTGCGCCCAGGCCGGGCGGCCACCTTGGCGGGTGTCGTCCGCATTGAAGTCCTGTTCTCCGCCGCCGCCGCGCCCGGCATGGCCGGCGCTGCCGCCCTTGCCGCCGTGATCGCTGCCGTCGGTATGGTCGTGATCCTCTGCTGTGTGATCCTCGCCATCGGCGTGATCTCCACCGCTACCGCCACGACCCTTGCCGCTGCTGCCATGCTCCGAGCCGTCTTCGTGGTCGTGGGTATCGCCATCGGTATGGTCGTGCGTCGTATCCGCACCCGCGCCGGCCGCATCCAGGTCATGGCCTCCACCGCCATGGCCCCCTCCGCCGCCGCCATGACCGCCGCCGCCATGGCCACCGCCACCCCCGGCTCCGCCGCCCTGATGCTGCGCATAGGCGGTCGCAATACCGAACTCGCCCTGGGCGAGTTGGTTCAGCCCGACCGGAATCGCAGCGAGCGCGACGACGGCCGCTGAAGCCATGAGACGTGTCTTCATGTCGAACTCTTCATTTCTTGAAGCCGGCGCGAGCCGCTATCGGTGTCGCGCGGCATGAACCCACCGGGATAGGGCTGGGGACGGGGCGGGAGCCGCAATGCGGCCCCCGCTGATTAAACGCCCGTCTCAGGCCCGAAGGCTTGCCGTCAGTGCGAGCCTTCTTCGACAGACGTCGCCGGCACTTCGTACTCGTGGATGTAGTTCACCACGGCACGGGAGTCGTCCACCGCCTGCGCGAAGCCCGCGGCAGCGGTGGCAGAGACGTCCTCGCCACCGAAGACGGCGTCGAAGATATTGACCTCGGTCACCGTCCAGGTGCCGTCACCGTCCGGATCGACGAGCACCTCCGCGGTGACGTCGCCATAGGTGCTTTCGCGGTCGTAGCTCACGCTCGTCAGGTCGATATAGCTGCCGGTCGACGGATCGTTCACGCCGAGGATGTTGTTGGTGTACATCACCTCATCCAGCGAAAGCGGCGTGTACTTGTCGGCCGCGGCACCCAACAGCACCGCAGCGGAGATCAGATCCTCGGCGGTGAGCTGCCCGTCGGTCAGGTTCGAGAACGCGCTGCTGACGACCGGGTTGGTCAGGCCTTCGATCGTGCCGTCGTCGATCAGGTCGAGGTAGAGGCCCATGTTCTCCAGCGGGGAGTCGATGGTCTTCCACTCGCCGTCGACCAGGACCTCCAGCCGGCCGGCCGCGTCGGTGCGGACGTCGGTCGCCGCATTCAGCGTGGCAAGGGCCTCGTCCGTCGCCCGCTCGGTGACCATGTCCGGCGCGCGGCCCATGTTCAGACGGCCCAGTTCGACTTCCTGCGTCAAGGTCTCGTCGACCGGATGGCCTTCCTCGTCGAGCGGAATCAGCGAGCCGTCTTCGGCGATCGGCTGCGGATAGCCGTCGGGATCTTCATAAGGCTCCGTCGTGCCGTTGCCGTCACGGTCTTCCCAGACATAAAGGACCGGTTCGCCATTGTCGTTCCGGACGATGACGTAAAGGTCGCCGTACAGGCTGCCGCGATCGGTCGACGGCTTGCCGCCGCCGCCAGGCTTCTCGGCACCGCGGCCCGCGTGGTCCGGCCGGTCGGAATCGGGATCGGGCGTGCCCGCGTCGGGGTTGCCGCTACCATGTTCGCCACCGCCGTGACCGCCACCGCCGTGGCCGCCACCGCCGCCGCCGGCACCGCCACCGTGGCCGCCACCGCCACCACCTTGGCCCTGGCCACCACCGCCGCCACCGCCGTGGTCCTGCGCGAACGCCTTCGAGACGACGACGTTCACGCCGTCATGAGAAGAAAACCCAACAGGGGCAACAATGAAAGCCACTGCAGCTGCGCTGGACAGCAGTGTGTTTCGCAAAACAGACTGAGACATTACTGCAACCTCTTCTTTGTATGTGTTTCCCGCACAATGGCCAGATTTCTGGTTCATCTTATAATTTTGATGAAGGATGTCCTTTATCCAGATTAAACTGGCCAAGATATTCGTGTATTCGGTCAGCGACGATAGATTTTATTCTCGATGTTCCAGCCGCCGCTGGGGCAAACGAAATCCTCGCCGCCAGCGCCACCACCGGTGATTCCGCTGGTGGTATAGGCGCCGCCGACATCGGGTTCGATGACATCGACCCGATCGCCGCCACCCGGGCCGCCGCCCTGTCCGCCACCGGCGCGACCCGGCCCGAAACCGCCACGGCCGCTGCCGTCCTGGAAGGGGCATGCCGGATTGGCGCCCTTGTGCTGGCCACCGCCATGACCGCCGCCTCCATGGCCGCCGCCGCAACCGCCGCCGCCACAACCACCGCCGCCGGCGTGATCGCCGTCGTCATGGCCCTGGGCCAAGGCCTGGGCGCCAAAATGAAGTCCTTCTGCAGACTGATGGATGGGCATGGCGAAGACCGCGATGGTCGCCACGCCGACGAGAAGACTCAGCGCCTTCTTGCGAAAGCTCATATCCGTGTTCTCCTGTTCGACTGTGGTTGTGCCGTCAGCGCCGGCCCGCCTGAACGATCCGGGCCTGGTCCGCGATGGCATTCGCCTGCTGCTCGCTCGTGGTGACGCAGAGAACGGTGTTGACCGTGTCGATAACGTCAGTGGAAACCGGGCGCGTGGCGATGATGCCGACATATGTGCCTGCGGTTGCTGTATCGACCGCGGACTGTTCCAAGGCTTCCTGATAGTTCGCCAGGATGTAGATCGGCGAACGGAAGCTCTCTGGGCTGAATTCTGGTGCGAGATAGACCTGGGCGATGTTCAGCCGCTCGAGATTTCTGCCGGACAGCCGCCGGTTCGGCGACATCTGAGCCGGGTCGTAATCGGCGCAACGGTCGCCACGTCCGAGCAGCAGATCCTCGCCGCCGATGCCGCCGCCGACCGACTCGAGGAACGTCGAATCGGATGCGAGGTCTTCGTCGTCACCGGGAGGGGGCGCCGGTGGCTCGTCGCTCTCGGCGCCGCCGAACCGGTTCTGGTTGACGCCGCCGGGGCCTGTCGAGTTGCCTTGTCCGCCTGAGTTGTCGCCGGCGCCGGCATTGGTGCCGCCAGCACCGTGGCTGGAACTGCTCGGACCAGCCGTGCCGCTGGTCGCGGTTCCGCCTGATCCTTCCGTGGCACCTGCCCGGTTCTGGTTATTCTGGGCATAGGCCGGTTTGCCGAGCGCAGAGTAGGTGGCGAAACCGCCTGGATCGTCGGGTAGGGAGGCAAAGCCGAAAGCCATTACGGCGACTGCTCCCCCCGAGAGCAGTTTGTTCCAGCTCTTCATGTTCGGTTTTCCTCCTCTGCGACGTCTTCAGTTACCGTGTTCTGATAGGGTAAGAGCGGATTCCCAGAAACAAACTGGATCAAATGGCCGCGTCAAATTTCACAGTCAGAATTTGCGAATGTGCGCATAGAAGCATCTAGCGGTCGCTCCAAGTGCCTGCGACACGGGAATTCAGGAGCGGGAAACGACGACACAACGTTGGTGCGCCAAGTGGTGCCCGCAGCCGGAAGCATCCCTCCGCAGCCGCGCACCGCGATAATCGTTAAAGCCAGTCTTGCAGACCGCATGCGCCGCAAGACGCAGCAAAAGTTTAATGCAGTTTCCGATCCGATCGTTCCATCTGCTGATGTTTCAAGCGGATATGGAGCGCGCGAGGACTGCTAGTATTGAACGCCGAAACGTATAAAGATCTGGTTTCGTACGTAGTCGGCGGCGGAATTTTCCGAATCGCGCTTCTGATAGCGGTAGTCGGCGCCGACGAAATAGTTGCTGTTGATCAGATAGCGGATGCCACCGCCAAGGCTGGTCTCACGATCGGTCCGAGTGCTGCTCTCGAAATCGCTTTCCGCGTAGGAGGCACGGAGGGTCGCGAACAGGTTGCGAATGATCTGATATTCGACTTCCGCTCCATAGGAGCTGAGGACGTAGCCCGGCGAGCCGATCAACGTGGTTTCCTCGATCGTCCGGTCCGTCCACCCCGAAAGAACGGTCGACGGGATGGGACGCCAGTAGACGCTGCCGCTGAAGGCCATCTCACTGAAATCTTCCAGCAGAATGTCGTCGTAATCCCGACGCATGTAGCCGACGGCCGCTTCCGCGCTCAACTTGCCGGTGATCCGCGCCGTCATGCCGCTCATGACGCGGACGCCCGTCGAGTCACGGTCGAACCCGAAATCGTCGACGGCCGTATCGTAGGTGCGGATGTCGACGGTGCCCTGGACGAAGGGCTGGATAACGTCGGTAAGGGCGTAGCTCAGCCGGCCACCGACGGAATATCGGGTCCGGTCACGGTCGTCGTTGTTGAAGACGACCGCCGCGGCCGGGGTGTCGTCGAAATCCAGCCGGTCGACGTCGATGCCGCCCCTGACCGAAATCCCGGCAAAGGCATGGTAGGCACCGAGATAGGCGGTGGTATTCCGGTAGATCGTTGGTTCCAGCCCGTTGACGTCGTCGGGCGAATCGCGGTCTTCGTGGTCGCGTCCGTAGGCGAGCCCGCCGAAGACCTCGGTATCGTCGTCGATATCGTATCGACCTTCACCGCTGAGGTCGTAGTCGATCGAGTTCTCGGAGGAGAAGTCTTCGTAGCGGACGACGTCCGTACCGACCTCGAAATTCAGCGCGTGCTTGTCCCAATCCGAGTTCAGGTAAAGCGTCGGCGCGAACACGGCGACGCGGTCGATCCTTTCGTTGGTCGGCGTCGCGAAGATGTTGTCGTCCCAGTAACCGGCGACCAGCAGTTCCGGGTAGAGCACGAACGATCCCACATCGTATCCGAGAGTGCGCTGCCGACGTACCTGCGGGGGCTGCTGCGAATCGCCGAGGGCGCCCGTCGCGCCGGTGGTGGCCGGTGCGCCTTCCTCAGCCCCTTCGCTGACCCGGGCGGACGGCAGGCTTGGTGGCGGCTCCAGCGCCACAACAGCACTTACGGCCCGCGTGGCGGCTTCCGCGACCGCCGCCCGGACCGCCGGCGGTGCCGCATCCGCGATGCGGGCGACGATGGACCGATAGACGGGAAGGTTGTTGCCGCGGAACGTCAGGACCGGCCGCGCGGCGGCATCCGCCAAGGAAGCGGCGCTATCGGGGGTGCCGACAAGCGCCGGATTGGCGGAGATCGCTGCATCCAACGCGTTCAGCAGGGCTGCGGGGCCTTCGCTCGCCGCATCCGACAACTGGGTCGCGACCGATTCCGAAACAGGGGCGGCCATGACCGGCAGGGCGCCCACTAGTCCCAGAGAAAGGATCGCTGCTCCAAATGTCGATATTGCCCGCGCTTTAGTCGTTCCGATGCTCGATCCCACCGGTGCAGGCCCCCACCTTCATTCTCGTTCGATAGCCGAGGCAACTGGCTATCTTTATCCAATTGCAGCGAAATTAATGGGTCACCCAGGGCCGTGCAACACTGCTGCTGTAGGTAATATCCGCATGTTCCGGCCGAAAAGCACAGGACTGTTGCGCAAAGGCAACAGTCCTGTGCCTCATATCGAAGCCGCCCCTTCGGGTGAGGACGGGACGGCTCTCGGGCGGTCGATGCGGACGGCCGGCAGTCCTGGCGGAGGACAGGAGGTCGGGCGGTCCGGCCGATGCGGCTCGGCCGCTGGGGGAGCACCGAGCCGATCGCGACTGACGAAGAAGTCGGCTAGGAATTACTTCTTCTTGCCGCCGACGCTGCCGGCCGGCTTGGCGCCCGGCTTGCTGGCGGTGGAACCAGGCTTCTGACCGGGTTTCTGGGTCTTCGGATCCATCGTCCTTGTCCTTTCGTACCCGGCGACGAGCCGCCGGGTGACGGGTATTTAGGGCTTGTGGAAATATCGAGAAAGCGAAATATTTTCGCGGTTAAATTCGTTATTTTCGATATTACGGCGATGGACATCGAAGACGCCCGAACCTTCATGGAGATCGTCGAGGCCGGCAGCTTCGTCCATGCCGCCATAAGGCTGAACGTTACGCAGTCGACGGTCAGCGCCCGGATCAAGGAGCTGGAGCTCCGCCTCGGTCAGCCGCTCTTCGTGCGCAGCAAAGCCGGAGCGACAATGACGCCTGCCGGGCTGCGCTTCCGCCGCCATGCGGAGACCATCCTCAAGGCGTGGCGCCAGGCGCGGCAGGAGATCGCGCTTCCCCCGGACTACCGGGCGGTGCTCGCCGTCGGCGGCCAGTTCAGTCTGTGGGATGGATTTCTTTTGGAGTGGCTGCGGCGGATGCGGACCCTCGCCCCGGATATCGCCTTGCGGACCGAGGTGGCACAGTCCGACGAACTGATGCGCCAGCTCTCGGAGGGCGTTCTCGATCTCGGGGTCATGTATACGCCCCAGAGCCGGGCCGGACTGTCGGTCGAACAGCTTCTGGTCGATACCATGATCCTGGTCTCGACGGAGCGCGGATCCGGCGGGGTCGGCGATCCCGGCTATGTCTACGTGGACTGGGGGCCTGAGTTCCAGGCCGCCCACAGCCTCGCGTTTCCCGACCTGCAGACGCCGGGGCTGGCGATCTCGCTGGGGGCGCTGGCGCTTCAGCACCTGTTGGCGGTCGGTGGATCCGGCTTCCTGCCGGCCCGTGTCGTGGCGCCGCTTCTGGCGGCAGGACGGCTGTTCAGGGTCGGCGATGCGCCTGAATTCGCGCGGCCCGCCTATGCGGTCTACCGGGCCGGCAGCGAGGACGAGGCGATGGCCGAAGCCCTCCACCTGCTCCGCGAGTTGGCGGCGGAGAAGGCGGAAGGCAACGGCAAGTGAGGGGGCTCAGCCGATCTCGCCGGTGACCCAGTAGTCGATCCGGGCCTTGTTGTTGGCGATGTAGTTGTCGACGGCTTCTTCGTAGGAGGTCTCGTTCGCCTCGAACATCATCGCTTCCAGATCGTCGAGCGGCAGGTACATCCGGGTCAGGAACTCGGCCACGTCGGGGTGATCCTGATAGAGCCCCTTGCGGGCCAGCACATGCACGCGCTCGAGCCCGCCCAGCACATGCTTCGGGTCCTTGAGGTAACGGAGGTCCCAGCGGGCGAACATCCAGTGCGGGCTCCAGCCGGTGACGACGATCCACTCGTCGCGGCGGATCGCACGGTCGAGCGCGGCGGTCATCGCCGCACCGCTGGCCGAAATCAGCTCGTAGTCGTCCAGACCGTATTCCTCGATCGCGTTCTCGGAGGCCTGCATCAGCCCGGCGCCGGGATCGATGCCCTGAATCTTGTCACCGAACTTGTCCGCGATGCCGTCCTTCTTCAGGTCGGCGATCGAGCTCACCTGGTTCTCGGGCACATAGGCCGGCACCACCCAGCCGAGCCGGGCACGGGTATAGAGCGGACCCAGATTGACCACCTCGCCGGCGAACTTCTTCCAATAGTTCTGGTGGGTCACCGGCAGCCACGACATCAGCATGACGTCGAGGTCCTCGTTGGCCACGCCCTGATACTGAATGCCGATATCGGCCATGGTCATGTTGACCGTGTAGCCCATCCGGTCTTCCAGAATCTTGGTCGCGAGCTTGGTGACGGCCTCGGCGTCCGACCATGCGGTCCAGCCGATGGTGATTTCCTTGTCCTGGGCCGCGGCCGGCCCGAGGCTCGCACCGGCCACGACCAGGGCGGCGGCGAGGCAGGTGGCGGCTCGTCTGAAGAACTCCGTCATGCTGTCTCTCCTCTTCCTCTGATGGTTTGCGGTAGGCGGCAAGCGCGCCGCCCGGTGACCCGTTCGGGCCCGTTCATGTGTCGTTGCGGCGGAACGCACGCCGCAATTGGGCGAATCCCGACTTCTGCCGGCCGCCGCCGATACTTTGCGTAATGCGGTCCAGGATGATGGCGAGAAAGACGACGCCAAGCCCGCCCTCGAAGCCCAAGCCGATGTCCAGGCGCTGAATCCCGCGCAGTACCTCGTTGCCCAGCCCGCCGGCGCCGATCATCGAGGCGATCACCACCATCGACAGCGCCAGCATGATGGTCTGGTTCCCCCCCGCCATGATCGACGGCAGTGCAATGGGGATCTGAACCTTGAAGAGAAGCTGGCGCGACGTGCAGCCAAAAGCGAGTCCCGCCTCGACCAGCTCGCGCGGAACCTGGCGGATGCCGAGATTGGTGAGACGCACCGCCGGCGGCATCGAGAAGATGATGGTGGCGATCGTCCCCGGCACCTTGCCGAGCCCGAAGAACATCGCCGCCGGGATCAGGTAGACGAAGGGCGGCAGGGTCTGCATGAAGTCGAGGATAGGCCTGACCGTGGTCTCGACCGAATCGCTCTTGGCCGCCCAGATACCGAGCGGACAGCCGATCAGCAGAGAGATGAAGGTCGCCGAGAGAACCAGGGCGAGCGTCGAGACCGTCTCGTCCCAAAGGTCCATGCCGAGGATCAGCACCAGCGCGATGACCACGAACACCGTGAAGCGCCATCCCACCCGCCAGAAGGCGAGCAGCAGGATCGCAGCGCCCAGCAGCCAGAAGGGAATGGCCAGCAAGGTATCTTCCAGGCCTTCCGCCACCAGCCCGACGGCGTAGGAGAAGCCGTCGAACACCGACTGGAAGTGGAGCAGAAGGAACTCGACGACCGCGTCGATCCAGTCCCCGATCGGGATGTTGAAGCCCAAGGTTCAGGCCTCCTGGTCGAGGGTTTGAAGAAGGACCGTCTTCGATATCGCTCCGCGATATCGCCCATCGGCCTCGACCACCGGCACCGGGCAGGGGCTGCCGGCGACCTGGCCGATGACCTCGCTCAGGGCGGTATCGGCCTGAACCGCCTGGACGTCGTCCAGGATCGCGCCGCTGAAACCGGGGTCGTCGCCGTCGAGTGCCTCGCGCAGCGAAGAGACCGAGACCACGCCCTGGAAGCGGCGGTGGCGGTCGATGACGTAGCCGTACTCGCGATCATAGTCCCGGAGCATCCGCGCCGCCGCCTCGACACCCTTGTCGGCCCGGTCGATGACAGTCACCTGCTCCCGCCGGGCGACGTCGCCGGCCGTCAGGACCTTCGACGCCGGCACGCTGCGGAAGAAGGATTCGACGTAGTCGTCGGCGGGGTTCTTGAGAATTTCCTGCGGCGTCCCGATCTGGACGATCCGACCGCCGGCCATGATGGCGATGCGGTCGCCGATGCGGAGCGCTTCGTCGAGGTCATGGGAGACGAAGACGATCGTCCGTTCGCTGTCCGCCTGCAAACGCAGCAGTTCGTCCTGCATTTCCGCCCGGATCAAGGGGTCGAGCGCCGAGAACGCCTCGTCCATCAGCATGATCGATGGGTCCGTGGCCAGCGCCCGGGCAAGGCCCACCCGCTGTTGCATACCGCCCGACAACTCGGACGGGTAGCTGCCGGCGTTGGCCTTGAGCCCGACCTTGTCGAGCGCCGCCAGCGCCCGCTCCTGCCGTTCCTCGGCGGGAACCCCGGCAATCTCCATCCCGAAGGCGACGTTCTCGGCGACCTTCAGATGCGGCATCAGGGCGAATGACTGGAACACCATGCTCATGTCGCGACGCCTGAGGTCGATCAGCTCGGCCCGCGACATCGCCGTCACGTCCTTGCCGTCTATGGTGATGCGGCCGCTGGTCGGCTCGATCAGCCGGTTGAGAAGCCGGATGAGCGTCGACTTTCCCGATCCCGACAGCCCCATCAGCACGAAGATCTCGCCCGTCCGCACGGTCAGCGATGCGTCGGCGACTCCGATGGTCTGGCCCGTCCGTTCGTATATCGCGTCCTTGTCCTGCCCTTCTTTCAGCAGCGCCAAGGCGGCGTCGGGACGGCCTCCGAAAATCTTGTAGACGTTCTCGACGACGAGCTTATCGGACATGAACCAAAATCGATCGGGGGCGTCGGTCCAGGTTGGACCGTCGCTACAATAGACTGCGCTACGACGATAGCCAAACCATATATCCCTGGGCCGCCGCCGATCAAGTCAGCGGCCAATATTTCCCGAAATCACAGTCCGTCAGCAGCGTTTGTATTCGGCGAAGGACGCCAAATCATCATGAGAAGTAAACGCCCAATGTTATCCATGAAGGATATATTCGAGATTTTTTCAGAGAATAATTTCGTTTCTTTGGGCGTGTGTTGGGAATCGGGACGAGGCAACCATGTGAGATGATTGCGCGACGACGCATCGGGAGCAAGGTGCTGCGGGGTGAGGCGCCGTGTTCCGACTTCCGTTGGATGGTCCAACGGCGGCGAAGCGGTTTCTAGGACTGGGTGCCGCCCCAGCGCTCCTGGAGGCTCGCCAGATTGGCGCTATGGGTAATGAGGACGACCTCGTCACGCTCCTTCACCGTCGTATCACCGTCGGGTATCAGGAAGCCGTCGCCCCGATAGATGCAGACCGCCCGTGACTTCTCGGGCAGGCCGAGATCGGCGATCGTGCCTGCTTCGTCCTTGCCGGCGATGAAGGAGAAGAAGCGGACGTCGCCCTTGATCATCGTCGAGATCTCGAACACGTCGCGGCCGTTCACCAGATCGGCGAGAATCCGGGCGATCGTCCGATGGGGAACGATCGTGTCCTGAAGGCCGAGTTCGATGCAGATATGCTCGAATTCGGGGTCGTGGATCTGCGTCACCACGCGCTGGAAACCGAGCGACCGGCCGACCAGAGCGGCCAGGATGTTGTCCTGGTCGTCGTTGGTGAGGCAGAGCAGAAGGTCCGTGCCCTTCGGCCCTACCTCGCGAAGGATCGCCGGGCGGCTGCCGTCTCCGTGGATGAAGCCGCAGTCGAGTTGTTGGGCGAGCTGCTCGACCTTGTCCTTGTCGCGCTCGACCATGATCACGTCATGACCCTGGTGAAGCAGAATCTCGGCCGTGGCGATCGCCTCCTGGCTGCCGCCGATCAGGACTACTCTCATCGCGTTTCCGCCTTTCTTCCGATCCAGGTCGAGGGGAACAGCAGCAACAGAATGGCAACGATCTCCAGCCGCCCAAGCAGCATGCCCGCGCACAGCGCCATCTTGAGCGGCGTTTCGAGCTGGGGCGCGGTGATGCCGACGCTGAGGCCGGTGGTGCTGACCGCCGAAACCACGTCGCACAGGGCATCGAGCGGAGCATGACCGTTCAGCAGAAACAGGGACCAGATCGCGACGATGGTTGCCGCGTGAAGGAAGACGATGCCGAGACCGATCTGAATCTGTTCATGGCTGAGCGGCCGTCCACCCACCGAGACGGCGACCACCGCATGGCCCGGCAGGCGCGCCCGCAGGAAGACGAGCTGGAGCAGGCGCAGAAGCACCAGCAATCGGACGATCTTGATCCCGCCCGCCGTCGAACCCGCGTCGCCGCCGATGAACATCGACAGGATCAGGACGAGCTTGGATCCCTGATCGATCCCCGCAAGCGACAGAGTGGTGAAGCCGGCGGTCGACTGCGCCGATACCGCGACGAGCGGCGCGTTCATGACCACCGAACGCCAGTCGTAAAGTCCCGATCCCGCCATGGTCAGGGCGAGCAGCACCGTGGTCGCCGCCGCCGCGAGGATCAGCGTCCGGACCTCGGTATCGCCCCAGATCGCCCGCGGTCCCTTGAGCCTCGCGCGTTCGTACGTCGCAAACGAGACGGCGGCCGCGAGGCAGAGGGCGATGACCACGGCCTGAGCGGCCCATCCCGACGGTGCCGCGAGGCTGCGGTCATACGGCGCGAACCCGCCGGTCGAGACGGCGCCCAGGACGTAGAGGAGGGCATCGAACGGTGACATGCCGAGAAGCAGAAGAAGACATATGCCCGTCACCGTCAGCATGGCGTAGACGGTGAACGAGCGGATGGCGCGGGTCCGCGTGCTGCCGATCAGGTCTTCGGGACCGGTGTCGGTCCCGACCAGCCGTTTGGCGACCGGTCCCGGCTGCAGGATCAGCGCCACGGCCAGCACTACGATCACCAGGCCCCAGTACCATTGAAGCCAGGCCCGGGCGAACAGAAAGGCGGGATGGCGGGTGTCGAGATCCACCAGGGTGGTGAGCCCGGTGGTGGTGACGGCCGAGACCGATTCGAAGAGGGCGTCCTCCCAAGAGAGACCGTCGCCGGCGAGGGGCCAGGCGACGATCGCCGAAGCGCCGATGAACAGCAGCGCCAGGACGACCATCGCTTCGTTGGCGCCGATCTCCCGTGGCGCCGAGAGCCGCAGAGAGGGCAGCCCCAGGGCGAATAATGCGGCCATTGCGCCGGCGAAACGGAACGCCCGCTCGTCCGCTCCCGTCGCAACCGAGACGGCCAGCGGCACCAGCAGCATGGCGCCCAGCGAGAGCAGCAGGTAGCCGGTGTACTTGGCGACGACCCGGTAGCGGATGCCGAGGATCAGCGTGTGATAACGCGCCACGATGTCTCCTCGGCGATCCGGGTCGTTCGCTCGGTCGTCCGGACTAGAGCATCCACTGCCCGCCCGTAATGTTCACGGACTGTCCGGTCATGTATCCGGACTCCTTCGAGGCCAGGAAGGCAGCCAAGCCCGCCACGTCCTCGGGCTCGCCGAGGCGGCCCATGGGAATGCCTGCGGTGCGGCTTTCCGCGCTCGGCAGGCCGAGCTGGCGGGAGACTTCCTCGGCCTCGTCGCGAAGGCCGGTGTGAATGATGATGCCGGGGCAGAGGGCGTTTACCCGGATATGCGGCGCGACTTCCTTGGCAAGCGATTGGGTGATTCCGATCACCGCCGCCTTGGTGGCGCCGTAACCGCCGAAATGGGAATTGCCGATCTTCCCGGTCCACGAGGCCATGTTGATGATCGTGCCGCCGCCCTGCTCCATCATCCGCGGCACCGCTGCCTTGCATCCGTGGAACACGCCGTCGACGTTGACTCGGAACAGGAGTGCCCAATCCTCCTCGGACATGTCGACGATTCTGCCGAGGCGCAGGACACCGGCATTGTTGACCATGATGTCGAGGCGCCCCAGCGTCGAAACCGTCTCGCCCACCGCCCGGTCGACATCGTCGAAACGGGTGACGTTGGCGACCAGGGCGATCGCCTGGCGGCCCAGGGCGGTGATCTCTTCGATGACTGCGGTCGCCGCCTCGGACGAAATGTCCAGAATGGCGACATCGCAGCCTTCGCGCGCAAGCCGCAAGGCAATGGCGCGGCCGATGCCCGATCCACCGCCGGTGACCAGGGCCACGTTCCCCTCCAGTTGATACATGCGTTCCCTTTCCCGTGTTCGTCCCGATTAAAGCGTTGGGTTCTCGGGCTACATAACATGGATGACCCATCCCGGCCTGCGTGGGAAAACGGGGCACGACATGCGGCGAGGAGCGAACGAAGCGTGCGGATCGCGACATTCAATCTGGAGAATCTCGACGACGGACCGGACGTTGAGCCGCCGCTGGCGGCCCGCCTGTCGATCCTTCGCCCGCAGATCCTGCGGCTCCGCGCCGACGTGCTGTGCTTTCAGGAGGTCAACGGGCAGCGGGCCGGGAAGGCGCAACCGCGTAATCTCGCCGCGCTCGATACCTTGATCGATCCCCTGCCATGCCGCGATTTCTATCGTGCGGCCTCGGAAAGTCCGGGCGGTGGACCCAGCGACCGCCACAATCTGGTGGTGCTCAGCCGTTTTCCGATCGTCTCCGCTGCCCAGTATCGCAACGATCTGGTTGAAGCGCCGGCCTACCGTCCCGCCACGGCCTACCCGCATGCGGACTCGGCCCAGCCGTTGATATGGGATAGGCCCATCCTCCACGTGACAGTGCGTCTCGAAGACGGCCGGCCGCTCCATCTCATCAATCTGCATCTCCGCGCGCCTTCTGCGGCGCCGGTGGAGGGGCAGAAACTCGATTCGTCGACCTGGCGCACGGCCTCAGGCTGGGGCGAGGGCTGTTATATCGCCAGCATGAAGCGCTCGGGTCAGGCGCTGGAGGCGCGGCTTCTCGTCGACCGCCTGTTCGATGCCGAACCGGAGGCGCTGATTCTGGTCTGTGGCGATCTCAACGCCACCGAGGACGAGGTGCCGGTCCGTATCCTTCGCGGCAGCGACGAGGACACGAACAACGGTGCTCTGGCGGCGCGCGCGCTGGTGCCGCTCGAAAGGTCGGTCGATCCCGGCCGGCGCTTCTCGGTGCTGCATCACGGCCGGCCGCAGATGCTCGACCACATCCTGGCATCCCACGCCATGCTGGGCCTGTACACAGGCATCGAGATCCACAACGAGCACCTCAGCGACGAGATGGCCCCCGACATCCATGTCGCTGCGGCGCCCGAGTCCTATCATGCGCCGGTGGTAGCGTCCTTTGTGCCGCCCGAGGGCGGTTGATCGGGGTCGCCAGCGCGCCGCGAATTCGGCATTCTGACGAAAAGTCCAGGGAGGACGGGTTGGTTCCGGCAGTCGCCGCGTTCCGCGGCATCTATCCCATGCTCTATGCATATTTCGACGGAACGGGGGCGCTGGATCGCGCCGCCATGCGCCGTCAGGTCGACGCGTGCATCGGCGCCGGCGTCCATGGCATGGCCGTGCTCGGGCTGGCGACCGAGGTCGGCAAGCTTTCCGATAGTGAGCGCCGCCAGCTTCTCGAATGGGTCGCCGAGGACGTCGATGGGCGCGTTCCTTTCGCCGTCACGGTGACCGGCGCCACGGTCGAAGCGCAGACGAGCTTCGCCAACGCCGCCGCCGCTGTCGGCGCCTCGTGGGTGATCCTGCAGCCGCCGCCCGAGCGCGGATTGCCGGAAGCCGACTATGTCCGGTTCTTCGGTGCGGTGGCCGACGGCGCGACCCTGCCGGTGGCGATCCAGAACGCGCCCGATTATCTTGGTGTCGGTCTGTCGCCCGAGTCGATCCGGACGCTCAACCGCAATCATCCAAATTTCTGCCTTCTCAAGGGCGAAGGTCCGGCTCTCGACATCCGCCGGGTGATCGAGGAGACGGCGGGTGAGGTCGCGGTCTTCAACGGCCGTGGCGGACTCGAGCTCACCGACAATCTGCGGGCGGGCTGTGCGGGGATGGTCCCGGCACCTGAATGCGTCGACGTCCAGGTCCGTATTTTCGACCTCATGGCGACGGGAATTCCCGAAGACGCCGTAGAGGCGGAACGGCTCTACGCAGAGATTCTCCCGCTCGTCGTCTTCGTGATGCAGTCGGTCGACACACTGCTCTGTTACGGCAAGCGGGTGGCGGCACGGCGCCTTGTCCTGGGGGACGTGCACGACCGTATGCCGGCCCTGGTGCCTACGCCGTTCGGGGTGGCTGCGGCCGAGCGGCACGCGGCGGCTCTCGCCGATTTTCCGGGCTGAGGGCGCCATGGCCGCTGAGGACGTCCTTGACCAGCTTCGCAAGGCGCGGATCGTGCCGGTGGTGCGTACCGCGGATGTGGAACTCGCCGAACTTGCCGTCGCCTGGCTGGCCGAAGCCGGTTTTCGGACTTTCGAGATCACGCTGACCATTCCGGGCGCCGTGGATTTCATTCGCAGGCTCGTCGACGGCACGCCCTATCTCGTTGGCGCCGGCACGGTGATGTCCGTCGAGGACGCGTCGCGCTGCCTCGACGCGGGTGCGCGCTTCATCGTGTCGCCGGCCGTGGTTTCCGAACTGCCGCCTTACGCCGGCGCCGCCGGTGCGGCGACCATGCTGGGGGCGATGACACCGACCGAGGTCCGGGCTGCGCGTCTGGCCGGGGCCGACGCGGTCAAGATATTCCCGGCGTCCAGTGCCGGCGGGCCCGCCCATATCAAGGCGCTTCGGGCCGTGTTTCCCGACGTTCCGCTGGTCCCCACCGGCGGTATCGGAATCGCCGATATCGGTGACTACATCGCCGCCGGTGCCGCGCTGGTCGGCGTCGGCGGCAAGCTCATCGACGAAGCCAGCCTGCGCGACGGTGAGCGCGAGAAGTTTCTTCTCGTCGCCCGGCACGCGCTGGCCTCCGTCTGAACGCCAACAGGATGTTCCGCGGTCGGCGGAGAAAGTGACGGCACCCATGTCTCCGGACATCGTTTGTCTCGGCGAACCCTTGGTCGAGTTCAACCAGATGCGGTCGGCGGAAACGCCTGCGAACTATCTGGCCGGTTTCGGCGGCGATACCTCGAACTGCGCCGTCGCCGCGGCGCGGCAGGGCGCTACGGTCGGGTATATGACCGTCGTCGGCGCCGATCCCTTCGGCGACGCGCTGCTCGACCTGTGGCGGCGCGAGGGGGTGGATTTCGCCGAGGTCGGGTGCGACCCGTCCGCCAACACCGGCATCTATTTCGTCACCCATGCCGATGACGGTCACCATTTCACCTACTTTCGGGCGGGGTCGGCAGCGAGCCGGATGGAGCCGAAGGACCTGTCGGCGTCCTACATTGCCGGAGCGAAGGTCCTGCATGTCTCCGGGATCAGCCAGGCGATCAGCAACAGCGCCTGCGACACCATCTTTACCGCCATCGAGGTCGCGCGGCGGAACGGTGTCCGCGTTTCCTACGATACCAATCTCAGGCTGAAGCTGTGGTCGATCCATCGGGCGCGCGCGGTGATCCATGCCGCCCTGGCCCTGTCGGACATCGCGCTTCCGGGCTATGACGACGCGACGAAACTCACCGGACTCGACGATCCGGACGCCATCGTCGACTTTTACCTGGGGCTCGGCGTACCGCTGGTCGTTCTGAAGCAGGGCAAGATGGGAGCCCTGGTCGCGACGCCCACCGAACGACGGCGTGTGGAAGGGCATGTCGTCGATGTGGTCGATGCCACCGCGGCCGGCGATACGTTCAACGGCGCTTTCCTTGCCGAGATCGTCGCCGGGCGGGATCCTTTTGCCGCTGCGGCCTACGGCAATGCCGCCGCAGCCCTGTCCACCGGAGGCTATGGCGCGGTCGAACCGATCCCGCGGCGAAAGGAAGTCGAAGCCCTGCTCGGTCGGGGGTAGAGGTTGCCGGGGCGTAATATTCTGTTAGCCCCTCCGTGGCAGGCTTGCGTGGGGCGACGGAACTGCCGTATCCAGCGGCTTTCCGGCGTCGACGGACGCAGCGTTGGGAGAACACGATGGCGGCGACGATCTTCCCGGTAGTTCTGGCCGGCGGGGCGGGGACACGGCTGTGGCCGATGTCGAGGCAGCAATATCCGAAGCAGTTCCTCGGGCTGATGTCCGACCAATCGATTCTTCAGGAAACGGTCCTGCGCGCCAACCGCGGCTTCGCACCGCCGATCCTGGTCACCGGCAGCGACTACCGTTTCCTCGTCGCCGAGCAGCTTCGCCAGATCCGCGTCCAGCCGGCCGAGATCATCCTGGAGCCGGTGGCGCGCAACACCGCGCCGGCGATCGCCGTCGCCGCGCTGATCGTCGCCGAGACCGACCCAGGTGCCGTCCTGCTCGTCATGCCGTCCGATCATGCGATCCGCGACACCGCAGCCTTTGCCCGCGCGATCGAGACCGCGGCCCAGGCCGCGGAGGCCGGCAAGCTGGTGACCTTCGGCATCACGCCCGGCGGGCCCAAGACCGGTTACGGCTACATCCGGCAGGCAAGTCCGATGGCGGGCGTCGATGGCGCTTTCGGCATCGAGCGCTTCGTCGAGAAGCCGGAGGCCGCCGTCGCCGAAAAAATGCTCGCCGAGGGCGGCTGGCTGTGGAACAGCGGTATCTTCGCCTTCCGCGCCGACCGCTATCTGGAGGAACTGGAGCGCTTCGAGCCGGCGATGATGGCCGCTTGCCGCGAGGTCGTGGCCAAGCGCGAGAGGGACCTCGATTTCTCGCGCCTCGATGAGGCCGCTTTCTCCGCCGCGCCTTCAATCTCGATCGACTATGCGGTCATGGAACGCACCGAAGACGCGGTCGTCGTTCCGGTCGACATGGGATGGAGCGACCTGGGATCCTGGCCGACCCTGTGGGAGGAAGGCGACCGCGACGGTAACGAGAACGTCGTCGTCGGCGATGCGATCGTCGAGAACGTCAACCGCTCCTATGTCCGCAGCGACGGCATGCTGGTGGCGGTCTCGGGCGTCGACGACGTGATCGTCGTCGCCACCAAGGACGCAGTGCTGGTCGCCGACCGCGGCGAGGTCGACCGGGTCAAGGGGCTGGTCGAGCAGATGAAGGCCGCCGACCGCTACGAGTACAAGACCCATCTCGAAGTCCACCGCCCGTGGGGCAGTTATCAGACCGTTGATGCCGGCGACCGCTTCCAGGTCAAGCGGATCACCGTGAAGCCCGGCGCCAAGCTCTCCCTGCAGATGCATCACCATCGCGCCGAGCACTGGGTGGTGGTCAGCGGCACTGCCCTGGTGACCCGCGGCCAGGAGACGATTCTTCTCCGCGAGAACGAGTCGACCTTCATTCCGCTGGGCGTCGAGCATCGGCTGGAAAATCCCGGCAAGCTCACCCTGCACCTGATCGAGGTTCAGTCGGGGGCCTATCTGGGCGAGGACGACATCGTCCGCTTCGACGACCAGTACGGACGGACCGGCACCAACACCTGACGGGACGGCCGCCGATTTTATCAGCCTATCCGTCGCCCCGCTTTCGCGTTTGGGGATGCACACATCTCTGGAACGGCCTGTGCCCGGTTCTCCTGCCGTCATGGCACCGCTTGGCGGTGCCATCCACGACTTTCGGCGGTTCCGTCGGGGTCTGCGGCAGACTCGGCAAACTCGTGGATCGCATGGCCGAGCCATGCGATGACGAATAACATCAATGGGTTGTCATGGGACCCCTATCCCGCTGGATGTGTGAATCCCCTAGCGCGTAAGCGGGGGCCCAGGCGAGTGGCACGTCATCTGGATTCCCGCTTCCGCGGGAATGACGAGAAGGGGATAAGGCGCTGAAATAGCTCTGTAATTTTGGGCCAGCCTCAAAGAGCAGGGCGAACGAAGCGCTGTTCGACCACCTCGCGGCCCCACTGGTTGCCCGGCCGTTCTTCCGCCAGGACGAAGCCCGCGGACTCGTAGAGCCTGCGGGCGGCGTCCAGGCCCCGGAACGCCCACAGCACGGTCTCCGCGAAGCCCAGGCGGTCGCAGAACGCGACCGCTTCGCCGAGCAGGCGCCGGCCCACGCCGGCACCCCGATACCCGTCGGCAACGATGAACCATCGGAGATGGGCCGCGCTCGGTCCCATGTCCTCGCCGTCGATGGCGACGGTGCCGACGATCTGCTCGCCGTAGACGGCGCTCCACAGACCGTTCGCCGGCCTGTCCAGCCGTGACGCGAACGCGGCGAACTCCGTCGCCACCTTGCTTTCGAAGAATTGGCCGAAGCCCGCTTCCCGTGCGTAGAAGCGGGCATGCATCTCCGCCGCACGGCCGATCACGCCCGGTCGGTAGCCCGCGACGAGCTCGGCCGCGTCGACCGAGAGGCGCTCGTTCCGCCTGATCGCTTCCAGGGCGTCGGCATAGACGCGGATGCCGTTCAATACCACGGAGCCGCGATCGGCGGGCATGCGGTCGAGCGCGGCGCGCACCTGCTCTTCGGCGAAAGCGTTGATGGCGGAGAGGGTCGCCTTGCCGCGGTCGGTCAGGGCGAGCCGCTTGGCGCGGCCGTCTTCGGCGCTGGCCGTGACCGCCAGCAGGTCCGCGTCGATCAGCCGGCGGAGAAGGCGGCTGACGCTTGATTTTTCGAGGTTGAGCCGCTCCCCGAGGTCTCGGGCGGTGACGGCTTCGGACCGGCCGATCTCAATGACCGCGTGAACCGCCGAGGGCGACAGGTTCGTTCCGGCAAGGGTCGGGCGCATGAATCCGAGTTCGCGAACCAGCTTCCGCGACGCGTTGCGGATGCCGTCGACGAGGGAGGGGGAAGCGCTCTGCATGACGAGACCGTGAGGCATTTAGTTGTATTATACAACTATTATTGCGCTGTTTCGCGAATCGGATCGCCTGGCGTTCATACCTCCTAAGGATTTTGCCGGTAGCGTCCGTCCCGTCGCCAATGAACGCCCGAGGAGTGGGGATGAAAGTCGTTCTGCGGACCGCGTTTTCGGTCGCTTTTCTGTGTGTCGCGGCTTCGGTCTTCGCCGATGAGTCGCCGACGCCGGAGCAGGCCTACCGGCAGGCGGTCCGGTACGAGAACGGCGAAGGCATCGGCCGCGACTATGCGAAGGCCTATGGGCTTTACTGCCAGGCGGCGGAGGCCGGCAACGCGGACGCGGCACGCGCGCTGGGCTGGATGTATCTGAATGGCCGCGGGATGGAACGCGATCTCGGGGCGGCGATCTACTGGCTTCGGAAAGCCGCGGCCGGCGGCAGCGTCCACGCAGCGAATCTTCTTGAGCATTTCCCCACCGCCCAGCCGGCCGGTGCCGCCGATGCCGGATGCACCCGGCCGTCGGCACCGACGACCGAGGCGGCGGCGCCCGTGGTTCCCGTCCGCGCCCCCGCCGAATACGCGGCGCTGGCCGATGCCTTGGCTCCGCAATACGACCTCGACCCGCAGCTCGTTCTCGCGGTGATGGCCGTCGAGTCGGGGTTTCGGCCCGACGCGGTTTCCCACCGCAACGCCCAGGGGCTGATGCAGCTCATTCCCGCGACCGCGGACCGTTTCGGGGTCGCCGATCCTTTCGATCCGAAGCAGAACGTGAAGGGCGGGGTCCGCTATCTGCGGACGCTGATCGACCTGTTCAAGGGCGACCTTCGCCTCGCCTTGGCCGCCTACAATGCCGGCGAGGGTACGGTGATGCGCTATGGCGGCGTGCCGCCCTATCCCGAGACCCGGACCTATCTCGAGCGGATCGCCCGGCATTACCCGCTGAATGCCCTGCCGCCGAAACAGGTCGCCGCACTCGCGCACTGACCATATCCGTTCGGGCGACGATCCTACTCAGGGCCGGTATTCCGCAGTAAGCTCGGCGCATGGCGCGCCGGTCGATCCCGAACGTCCTTTTCTCCACCACCCGGTCGTGGAACCCCGGCGACGACTTCATTCTCTATGGGGTGAGGCGGCTTCTCGAGCCGCTGATCGGGCCGTTCAACCCGATCGTCTTCAATCGCCAGCCGGCCCTTCATCAGCTTCGCCTCCGCCTTGATCAGGAGACCGAGGTGGTGACGGGGGATGGCCGTGTGCGCGCCAATCTCTACCGGGCGATCGCCCCGCATCTCTATCACGGCGACAATTCCTGGCATGAGGGGCTGGACCCTGCCGGCATCGATCTCGCGGTCTTCGCGGGGACGCCGGAATGGTTCGGCGCAATGACCGACCCATTGACCCGCATGCTGCTGGCCAAGGCGGTGCCGACGCTCTATCTGGGCATCGGCATCCTCGAAACCTCGCGCGACCTCTCCTTCGACGCATTGCCGCGGAACGACCGTTACCTGCTCGCCCAGGCCAGGCTGGTGACGGTGCGCGATCCCGACTGCGCGAAGCTTCTCGGTCCCGTTTCGCCGATCTCCCTGCCATGCCCGGCGTTGTTCTCGGCCGCGGCGGCGCGGCCCCGGAGCGGACTCCGCCGGATCGCGCTCTCGACCCAGCTCAGTGGCGACGGACAGATGCAGGCAATCGACGCGGCGACTGCCGCCTTTACGCGGGATTTGTTTGTGGCGCTCAGCGAACGTTACGACTGTGCGCTGATCGCTCATTTCGCGGACGAAGCCGTGACCCTGCGCGATGCGGTCGGGGACGACGTGCCGGTTATCTACTCCTACGATCCCCGCGACTACGAGGCGCTCTATGACGGGTTCGACCTCACGGTGACGACCCGCGTCCACGGGGCAGGTCTCTGCGCTTCGCTCGGCATCCCCGGCTTCGTGGTCAGCCATTCGGCCCGCTCGGCGACGACCGAAGGGTTTCTGGCGGTGACGATCGATCCGGAGCGGGATACGGTCGAGTCGGTGATTGCGCGGATTGAAGCTCTCGACATCGCGGCCGCGAGCGCGCGTCTGGTCGAACATCGCGCCGAGACCGCAGCCGCCTATCATCGCCACCTGGCGCCGGTCTTGGCGAAGGCGGGGCTGTTGGTCGAAAATGGGGACGGGAGGGCCGAAGCGTGAGCGAAGCGGTCAAGATCAACGTCGGCTGCGGCTTGGACTACCGGCCGGGCTTCGTCAACGTTGACGGCAATCCTGACTTGCCGCGGGTCGACAAGGTGATCGACTTCGACAGCGACCGGCTCTCGGCCCATTTCGCGCCGGACTCGGTCGATCTCGTCATGGCCAACGACTTCATCGAGCACCACGTCCATTGGCATGCGGTGAAGCTCTTGAAGGACTTCTTCCTGGTGCTGAAGCCGGGCGGGGGGCTGTCGATGCAGCTTCCGGACGTCGAGACGATCATGGCCGCGACCTCGATCCCGGTCGAAACCCGCATCTTCCTCCTCTATGGCGGCCAGGACTTTTATCTCGGCGAGGAGAACCCGGAGCACCGGAAGCGCTTCCCGCACTACCACTGCCACAAGTTCGGCTACACCCGGGGGACGATGACCCGTGAGCTGGAAGCGATCGGCTTCGTCGACGTCGAAAGTTGGGGCAAAAAGACCGACTTCGTGATCTTCGCCAAGAAGCCCTGACCGGCGACGTTCTTGATCTGATTCAAACGATTAGAGGGTGATCGCGCTCTATTCCTTTGAATTAGATCAAGATTCACGTCTCAGATCGATTCGATCTGAGACGATCTTGATCTAGCCGTAGCGGTGAAGCGCGGCGCCGTTCTCGCGCAGCCAGCCGCGATGGGTGCGATAGTCGGGCGCGATCGATTCGACGATGCGCCAGAAGCGCTCCGAATGGTTGAGCTCGACCAGATGGGCGACTTCGTGGGCGACCACGTAGCGCATTACCGATTCCGGCGCGAGGATCAGCCGCCACGAGAACGACAGCGTTCCCCGGCTGCTGCAGCTCCCCCAGCGCGAGCGGGTATCGCGGACCGAGAGTCCCAGGATCCGCCGGCCGACGGAACCCGCCATGGCCTCGGCGTGCCGGGCCAGGTGGCTCCGGGCAGCGCTTCGCATCCAGCGCTTGGTCCGGTTAGCGAGTTCCGATGGCGGGCCGGGCACGACCAGCCGCGACGCTTCCAGCCGCGGCCGTCCGCATTCCGCCGCAGCACTGACAAGCGCCCGGTCGGCACCAAGGATCGGCACGACGGCGCCATCGACGAAGGGCACCTTGGGGGCGACGCCCGCGAGCTGCTTCTCGACCCAGTCCCAGCGCGCGCGCATGAACGCCTCGCCCTGTCGCTTCGACACGCCGGGGGGCAGGACCAGCTCGACGGTGCCGAGGGCATCGACTCGCAGCAGCAGGCGCTTGGCGCGTGTACTGCGGCGAATGGTGACGTCGACGGCGGTCATAGGGGCTTCCGGGTTCCTTGTCGGGCGGTGTCCGAGTGACCGCAGAATTATACTCCGCTTGCCCGAGGCGATGCCGCATTGCCGAAGGGGAAGGAAGGCGAAAGCCGCTCCCCATCCCTCAAATCCGTGTGAAAGATGAGATTCGTTCGCACGCCCTGCTGATCACGGGGTTAGGCTGTCGCCGCACGATCGCGAGGGAGGGCAGGTGATGGGTTGGGCAGAGGCAGCACCCTGGCTGGCATTGATGGGATATGGCGCGCTGATCTGGCGCCTGACGCCCCGAAACGTGTCGGATGCCCAGTTTTTCGAGGGCGGATCGGCGCGGGGCGGCGAACCCGGCCTCTGGCTGCTGGTCGCCAGCGCGGCAATTACCTGGATCTTCGCCAAATCCATCGCCAATGCCGCCAGCCTGGGCGCCGCCTTCGGCTGGTGGGGCGGGATTGGCTACGCGTTCTACTATTTCAGCTTCGCGGTTGTCGGCATCGCCGTCTACATGATCCGCACCCGCGGCGGCTTCGCATCGCTGTCGAGCTTCCTGGTCGCCAAATACGGCCCGTTCTGCGCCAAGCTGTTCCTGGCCGCCATCGCTATCCGGCTGTTCAACGAGGTGTGGTCGAACACCAAGGTGTCGGCGCTCTATTTCGGTGCGGAAGGCGGCACCGGCTACTGGATGGCCGCCCTCGCGGTGACCGCGTTCACCCTGTTCTACTCCTGGCGGGGCGGGCTGCGGTCGAGCCTTCTCACCGACGGGGCTCAGATGCTTCTGGCGGCGGTGCTGCTGGTCGTCATTCTGGCGGTCATCGGCCCCGGCCTCGTCGCCCATGGACCGCTGGAAACGCCGCCGGAGGCGCGGGCGGCGGGAATCACCTTCGCCCTCCTGGCCCTGGTCCAGGTGCTCTCCTACGGCTTTCATGACCCGGTCCTGACCGACCGGGCCTTCATCACCAGCCCGAAACGGATGGTGAAAGCCTTCCTGCTGGCCGGTCTGGTGTCGGGCGGCTTCATCCTGCTGTTCTCGATCATCGGCCTCTACGCCCATGCGAACGGCCTTGAGGGTAATCCGAGCGTCGCGGTGCCCGCCGTTTTCGGCCTGCCGATGCTGCTGGTGTTCAACGTCATCATGCTGACCAGCGCCGGCTCGACCCTCGACTCGACCTTCGCGTCGACGGCCAAGCTCGGCGCGCGGGACTGGCAGAACGACTTCGCGCCGCCGACACCGCGACATTCGCAGCGCGGGCGCTGGTTCATGGTGGCGATCGCCTTGCTGGGCAACTTGCCGCTTCTTTCGATCTATCTCGGCGACAAGATCGGTCCGGCGGTGATCGCCGCGACGACGATCAGCGGGACGATGGTGATGGGGTTGGCGCCGATCTTCCTGTTGGCGTGGCTCCGGCCCGCAGGGCGGCTCAGCTTCCACATGGCTTTCTGGCCCGGTCTCGCGCTCGGCGTGATCATGACGGTCGAAAGCGCCACCGGCCTCTCGATCATTCCGGCTTCGATCGACCTCGGCAGCGGGAAATATGCCGACGACCTCGGCGTCAATCTGTTCGGTCTGGCGCTCTGCACCGGCGGCTACCTTGCCGGCGCGGCGATCTCGGCGATGCTGCCGCGGGCGGCTGCTGGCCGAATGGGCGCTTGAAGGGGAGAAGCGAAATGGGGCGCATCAGGGTCGGTATCGGCGGTTGGACGTTCGCGCCGTGGCGCGGCAGCTTCTACCCGCAGGGGCTGCCGCAGAAGCGTGAGCTCGACTATGCCAGCCGCCATCTGACCTCGATCGAGATCAACGGGACCTATTACGGCTCGCAGAAGCCCGAGAGCTTCGCCAAATGGCGTGACGAAACGCCGGAGGATTTCGTCTTCGCGGTCAAGGGGCCGCGCTTCACGACCAACCGTCGGGTGTTGGCCGAAGCCGGAGACTCGATCGAACGCTTCTTCGCCAGTGGCGTCATGGAGCTCAAGGAGAAACTGGGTCCGGTGAACTGGCAGTTCCTCCCCACCAAGGCATTCGATCCGGCCGATTTCGAGGGGTTCCTCCAGCGCCTGCCGCGACAGGTGGACGGGAGGCTGATCCGGCATGCGGTCGAAGTCCGGCACGAGAGCTTTCGGAAACCCGAATTCGTCGACCTTGCCCGCCGGTATGGCGTCGCTGTCGTCCTATCGGCGGGCGGCGAATACCCTCAGATTGCCGATATCACCGCCGACTTCGTCTATGCGCGAATCATGGGAACCCGCGAAGAGGAGCCGGCGGGCTATGACGACCCGTCGCTCGATCTCTGGACAGATCGCGCCCGGACCTGGGCGGCAGGCCAGGCACCGGCCGATTTGGGAAGCGTATCGACCCAACAGGATGCGGCGAATGGCCGCGACGTGTTCCTTTACGTGATAAGCGGCTGCAAGCCCCGAAACCCGGCCGCTGCCGTGGCGCTGATCGAACGGTTGGGCTGACGGCTCAGCTTCCCGCGACCGTCATCCCGTCGACCCGCAGGGTCGGGACGTTGATGCCGTACCGGAAAACGAGGTCATTGGCGGGGGTCATCTTCGGGAACATCTGCAAGATGTTGCCGGCGACCGTGAGGCCGCTGACCGGATATGCGATCTCGCCCTTCTCGATCCAGAAGCCCGCCGCGCCGCGGCTGTAGTCGCCGGTCACGGCGTTGAAGCTCATCCCCATCATCTCGGTGATGTAGAAGCCATCGTCGATGGCGGCGATCAGCGCTTCAGGGCTGTCCTCGCCCGGCTCCATGTAAAGGTTGGTGGGGGCGGGCGACGGCGTCGAATCGGTGCTGCGGGCCGCGTGACCCGTTGTCGGCAGGTTCAGTTGCCGCGCCGAGCGGGCGTCGAGAAGCCAGGTCAGCAGATTGCCGTCCTCGACGATGTTGCGGTGGACCGTGGCCACGCCTTCGCCGTCGAACGGCTTCGACGCCAGGCCGCGCGGCCGATGGGGATCGTCGACGATGACGGTTCCCGGCGCGAAGATCCGCTTTCCCATCTTGTCCTTGAGGAAACTCGTACCGCGAGCGATCGCGGGGCCGGCGATGGCACCGGCCAGAAGCCGCAGAAAGCCGTTGGAGACGCGCGGGTCGAAGACCACGGGGACCTGGCACGACTTGACCCGGCGCGGATTGAGCCGCTTGACCGCGCGCTCCCCGGCACGCCGGCCGATCTCCGCCGGGGAGACGAGTTCGGAGCCATAGCGAGCGATCATGTATTCGTAATCGCGTTCCATCTGGGTGCCGGAGCCCGCCACCACCGAGGCGCTGATACCGAACTGCGAAGTCGGATAACTGCCGCCGAATCCGTCGGTGTTGGCAAGGGTTACGCGGTTCCGGGACCAACTCGCGGTGCCGCCTTCGGAATTGGTGATTCCCTCGACCGACATGGCCGCGTCCTCGGCCGCTGCGGCAAGTTCGGTCAGGCGCTCCACGGTGGGTTCGTGCGGGTCGCAGAGGTCGAGATCGGGGACTTCGGTCGCCAGCATCTGACGTTCGGCGAGGCCGCAATAGGCGTCCTCAGGGACCGCGCGCGCCATGGCGACCGCCCTCTCGACCAGCTCGTCGAGAGCGCTTTCCTGAATGTCGGTCGAAGAGACCACCGCCTGACGATGGCCGATCAGCACCCGCAGACCGACATCGTTGCTCTCAGACCGTTCCAGATCCTCGGGCTTCCC
This sequence comes from Rhodospirillaceae bacterium, assembly GCA_002721365.1. GTDB lineage: Bacteria > Pseudomonadota > Alphaproteobacteria. The sequence continues at coordinate 56,455 of PBKC01000073.1, forward strand.
CAACCGCCACGATGCGGCGAGAGATGTCGATTCGACCATCAGGGCGTCCGCGGCCTCGGCTCCGGCTCCGCGTGCCTTGGCGAGCAGGTCGTGGAGCAGGTTCAGGGCGAAGTCGCTTTTGGCCATCAGGTCCTCGTAACGGCGATTGAGAGAAGCAGGGGAACCGGTCTCTATATAGGCGCGCGACCGAGCACACCAATGCCGTCCGCCGTTTCGGCGGCGGCGGCATTGGCGGGTCGTCGGAAATTTGGGGCGTTCAGGCGAGGGCCAAGGCGGGGCTGTGCCCTACCTTGAAGTCGTTAAGCCCGCACCGGTCGACGCCTCGCATCAGCCACAGCGGCCGGTTGATGAAATCCACCGCGCCGGAGCGGCGGGTGAGTTCGGCACCGAACTCCCGATCGAAATGCGACGTGGTCGGCATGAAGCGGAGAACGTAGCCCGCCCGGCGTTTGGGCGAGCGGTTCGGCATCGAGCCGTGGATCAGATAGACGTCGTGCAGCGAAATCTGTCCCGGCTCCAGGATCACGTCGCGGGCCTCGGCTTCGTCGAACTCGTTGTCTTCGAGCTTCTGGTTCAGCGTGTAGACATCGGTCGAGGCGAGGTTGTGGTGACGCACCCGCTGGGTCCGGTGCGAACCGGGTATGATGCGCAGGCAGCCGTTCTCCGGCGTCGATTCGTCCAGGGCGATCCAGGCCGAGCAGGTCGCCAGCGGGCGGATCGGCCAGTATTCCCCGTCCTGATGCCAGGGGGTCTCCTTACCCGAGTTGGCGGGTTTGCCGAACACGGTCGTGCCCCAGAGAAGGAAGTCCGGGCCGATGACCTGCTCGACCATGTCGAGGATTTCCGGCGTCCGGGCGAACTCCAGCCATTCCTCCCGTCCGCGGAGGCCCTGGCAGCCGCCCTCCATGATGTGCGGACAGTACATGGCGTCGGGAGACACGGTTGGGTTGTCGCGGATCAGGCGGTCCAGCGCCTCGCGCATCTGGCCCAGCAGCGACTCCGGCAACCGCCATTGCGGCACCACCAAGCCGTCTTTCCGATAAGTCTCGACTTCGGCTTCCGAAAGCCGCGCGTGTCCCGCTTGTGCCATTTCCGTCCCTTTCTACGCCGGCTTGCGCCGTGTCAATCGGCACAGAATAGCTTCCGCGCTTCGGCGGGGACAGGTTCAGTTCATGCCCTGGGAGGCCGAAATCTCCGAATCCAGGAAGTCGCGCGCCTGCTTCAGCGCTTCGGTATAGGCCTGCATTCCCAGACGGTCGCGACCATTCCCGGCGGCGATCCGGAACTGGAGAAACTGCCCATTCTCGCCCGTTTCGTCGGTGTAGTGCATTTCCACCATCGTGCGGCCGTCCGCATCCCGGCTGACCGACGCTTCGGCGAGGCTGAGGGTGGGCGCCGCGGCGGAGGAAGCCTGATCGGGTGCCGGGGCAGCCGTCGCCGGCTCGGGCTTGCTGGCGGGCGGGGTCGGGCGAACCGACGGGGTCGCTTCAGACGGCGCAGCGGATTCGGCGGCGGCGACATCCGTATCGCCCTTCGGAATGCCTGCTTCGATGACGTTGTCTGCGATTTCGGCCAAACCGTCGGCAATGGTCGGAACGTTGTAGATCTTGTTGTTCCGGATCTCGACCGGCGTGCCCATCCAGTTCTTCACCAGCGTGCCGCCGGTGTGGTGATTGATGAACGTGTTGTCCTCGATCACCAGACGGTTGTCCTTGTACTCCATGCCTTCCGGGCCATAGGCGATGAAGATGCTGTTTATGCCTTTTCCGGTTCCCTGGATGATCTTGTTGCCGCGGATCTCGCCGACGCCGCCGTTGGACATGTCGACGCTGTAGCTTGCGACGGTCTTCGCATCGTCCAGGACGGAATCTATGACATGCGTTTCCGCGGCGCGGCTCTTGATATGATGGCCGATCTTGGTGTCGTGGAAATAGGAATTCTTCACCGTCAGCTTGGCGATCCGGTTCACGTAGATCCCGTGCGTCCTGCCGCGGCCATAACCGTTCCGGGCGAACTCGCTGTCTTCGATGAGGATCTCGCCGCCCTTGGCGGTCGCCGCGAGGATGCCGTCCTCGTTGTCATGGAAGTAGCAGTTCCGGATGGTGAGCTTGCCACCCTCGTAACGGATACCGGCGCCGTTGCGGTCCCGGACGGTGGCACCAGAAAATTCGAGGTTCTCCAGGGTGATGTCGCCGGAGGTGATGAAGATCCCCTTGCCGTTGCCGATCTGGAGCGTTGCCTCGATATGGGCCCTGCCGTCGACGCCGATGATCGTCAGGTCGTGCTTGATCTCGGCGAAATCGTTCGCGTAGAGGCCGGCACGGACGTAGACCGTGTCGCCCGGCTGCGAGTCCTTCACCGCCGAGGCGATCGTCTTATGGGGTTCGTCCGGCCCCACCCAAATCTCTGCCGCTGCCGCGATCCCGGTGCTGGCGATGAGCATGAGGAAAGCGGCTGTCGATCTTGCGAGCATTCGGGCCTCCCGTGACGTTTCGTCGATGACTGCTGCGATGGGGCGGCGGGCCGCGCCGGTCTAGACCCTATCTGGCGTCGACCCCGGGCTGCCGCCACCCCGGCAGTTAACACGTCACATGTTGAGGTAGTTGAGCGGAAGGCCCGGTCGCGGCCATTCGGCGGCCACCAGCCGGCCGCCCGTCGACAAGGTTATGAAGGCGGTTCTGAGGTCGGGCCCGCCGAAACAGATATTCGTGGCATAGGGATCGTCCGTCGGGATGTGCTCGACCTTCGACCCGTCCGGCGCGACGACGGTGATGCCGCCTTCCATCAGCGTGCCCACGCAGATGTTGCCGGCACTGTCGACGGCCAGGGAGTCGAAGCGCTTGTAGCCGGGGACACCGGTCACCAGCCGTCCGCCGTTGACCGACGGCCAGAGTTCCTTCTCCAGCTCGCCAGGACGTTTGATCGGCCAGGCCCAGAGCCGTCCGGGCTCGGTCTCGGCGACGTAGAGGGTCTTTTCGTCGGGCGACAGGCCGACGCCGTTGGGCGTCACGGCGGGGAAGACCACTTCCGTGATCGCACTGCCGTCCGCCTTCGCGTAATAGACCGCGCCGCGATCCTGCTCACGCGGCCGAACCTTGCCGAGGTCGGTGAAGTAGAACCCGCCCTGGGAGTCGAAGACGAGGTCGTTCGGCCCTTTGAGCGGATTACCGCCGCATTCGGTGTAAAGCACCTCGACCGCGCCGGTTTCGATGTCCACCCGCTCGATCCGGCCGCCGCTGTAGTCGCTGGCCTGGAGATGAGGGCGCAGCATCCCGCGCTCTTCGACGAAATCGAAGCCGCCATTGTTGCAGATGTAGCATTTGCCGTCGGGGCCCATGGCGGCGCCGTTGGGCCCGCCACCCGTTTCGGCGATGACCGAGACTCGGCCGTCGGGCGAGACCCGGCTCAAGGTGCGCCGTTCGATCTCCACCAGGATCACACTTCCGTCCGGCATGGCGATCGGTCCCTCCGGGAACCGGAGACCGGACGCGATCTCACGAAACTGCATGGTTCGATATCCTCCCTGTACGTTTTCGTTGGGCATTGTGACACCGCAAACTCCCGCGCCCGGCGGGACGGCGTGGATGATCGGCCGGTTCAGCCGTCCGACAGCGGGCCTCCGCCACAGCCCCTCAAGGTCCGATCACCGACCCGGACGGTTACGGTGTCGCGTAGGGGAACGCCGCTCGGCGCTACGCAGGGGTTGTGACGGACTTCGACGACGACCTGGTGCTGATTGTTCGTTGCCGTGTAGGTGAAGCCATTGGCGGCCTGTGTCTTTTCGGGGGTCGGCGCCTCGATCTTGGTAGCCCCGTAGTCGATCTCGAGGACGAGTTGCGCACCGTCCGCGTGAAGCAGCCATCCCGGTTCGTTGCCTCGCGCGACATAGACCTTGGAGTCTTCGGATGCATGGTCCCGCACTTCCCGGCAGGTAGGGTAGGTTCGGTCGCCGATCGTCAGAGTGGCTTCGCGTCCCTTGTTCCAGAACTCGATCGGACCCGATTCCGTCTCACCGGTGTAGCGGGCGCCGGACGCGGATATCGCCCGCTGCAGTCCGTAGCTCCGTCCTTCCGTGGCAAGGCGGAGCGATTCTTCGACGAAGGTGGCATCGACCCTTGTTGGCCCGCACGCGAACGTCGCGGCGATCGGTTCGGCAGGCCCCCCGGCGCTGCCCGATTGCTCGAAGGACCCACCGCCATCCGGCGACCCGCAGGAGGACAGGAAAGTGACCAGGAGAACCGCGGCGGGACCTTGAAGGCGCATCAATCGTCGGACCTTTCCTCGTTGTGATCCCCGGCCGTCCGTCGAATCATCGGCGCATGGGCGTTGACGAATCCGTGACTTGACCGAACTGGCGGGAGTCATGGCAAATAACTGCGACTCGCTCGCACATTCATTGTCGGCCAGATCACACCCAAGACATGTCTGATGCAACATGAGGAATACCTGATGCTCTATCGGTTCTCGAAGAACCTAATGACGTCCGCGTTGATTGCCGTACCGCTTGCCGCCGGCGCGGTTCCGGCGATGGCTGCCGAGTACAAGCTCGATCCGGCGCATTCGTTCATCGTGTTCAAGATCAAGCATCTCGGGTTCAGCTGGCTCGTCGGCCGGTTCAACAGTTTCGACGGCACGATTGAATACGACCCCGAGACGGGGCCCGAGTCGCAGTCGATCTCCGTGACCATCGACGCCGCGAGCCTCGATACCAATCATGCCGAGCGCGACAAGCATCTCCGCAGCGACGATTTCTTCAACGTCTCGGAATATCCCACCGTCACTTTCGAGAGCACAGGTTATGAGGGGGACGAGACGGGTGGTACCCTCTCCGGCGAACTTACCTTCCTCGGCGTCACCAAGCCGATCTCGTTCGAAGTTCGAAAGGTGGGTGAAGGCGCCGATCCGTGGGGCGGCTACCGCGCAGGGTTCGAAGGAAGCTACACGATGACCCGCGGTGATTTCGGCATGGACTACGATCTTGGCCCTGCGTCGCGGACCGTCGAGATCGACCTCTATGTCGAGGGTATCCGTCAGTAGTAGTCGTATGCTGGCCAACGGTCCCGACCGCTATGGGTTGGTAAGCAAGTTGCTTCACTGGCTCATCGCGGCGGGTATCGTCGGCCTCGTCATCCTCGGCTGGTGGATGGTGGGGCTCAGCTACTACGACGCCTGGTACAACCGGGGCCTGGCTCTACACAGGGCCTTCGGCCTGATCGTGCTGGCGCTTGCGATTCTGTTCGTCGGCTGGCGGCTGCTTTCGCCGCCGCCAAGGCTTCAGCAGACGCTCAAGCCTTGGGAGAGGGCGGCCGCGAACACGGTGCATGTCGTGCTGCTGGCCGCAATGGTGGCGATCCCGACCTCCGGCTATTTCATCTCCACCTCGGCCGGGGCCGGGGTGCCGATCTTCGGTTTGTTCGAGGTGCCCGCCCTCACAGCCGTTCCCGATCGCCTGCGCGATCTCGCCATCGCCGTTCACTACTATCTGGCCTATGGCGTGATTGCCGTGGCCGCGATGCATGCCGGCGCTGCCTTGAAGCATCAGTTCATCGATCGCGACGGAACTTTGAAACGGATGCTCTGGTAGCGACCCTTATTCGTTTGGCGGTGTTGGATCGGGGAGACCGAAGACCTCATGCGGGGCCTCGACACCACGCAGACAGTGCGCTCCCAAGGGACGCCAGTCCCCAGGCCGATGGCGGGCGACCTCGGCGGTTGTGAGCACGGGCATGCCGATCGACTTGGTAAGGTCCTGCAGGCGGGCGGTTTCATTGACTGCAACCCCGACCACGCCGAATTCGACCCGTTCCGGTACACCGACATTGCCGTAGACCAGGTCACCCAGGTGAAGGCCGATGCCGAAGGACAGGGTCTTGAGGTAGGGACTTTCGGCGGTCGCGCGCACGACGTTTCGCCGCTCGAGGGCATCCGTGGCAGCGGTCAGAGCCCGTCCACAGGCGTCGGCCTCTGCATCGGCGCCATCGTGCACGGGAAAGATGGCCAGCACCGCATCGCCGATCAGTTGCAGGACCTCTCCTCCGGCGGCGAGCACGGCGCCTGCCGTGCATTCGAAATAGCTGTTGACCACCTCGAGCAGGGCGCTCGGTGGCAAGGCGCTGGCGATCGCGGTGGAGTTCCGCATATCGCTGTACCAGACGACGGCCCGGATCGCCTCGCCGTCGCCGCGTTTTATCTGTCCTTGAAGAACGCGGCTGCCCGATTCCGGGCCCAGATAGGCGGAGAGGACGTTGCTCGCTATCTGCTCCCGGATCGCGATCTTCAGGACGACCGCGAGGTACCGCTCGATCCGCAACAGAATCTGGACCTCGTCGTCACGGAACCCGCCCGATCGGTCGGTCGTCCATGACGCAATGATCCCGGATTGACTGATCGAGGAGAACTGCACCATGCAGCCCAGCCAGTCGGTGGCGCCCGCCGCCTGGCGTTCCTGTAGCACCGGAAAGTCGAGCTGCGCGTCCGGGCCCTCCAGCTTTCGCCGCATGACGAAGGTGTTCGTCTCCAGCATGTGGGAGAACGGGCTGTTCCGCCATTCCTCGGTGTTCTCGGCGATGCCGTGAAGATGATCGACGCTTGTGACCGCTTTTTCTCGCTGCCACAGAACCGAGATCGCCGACACCAGCGGGTGCAGCGTTCGGAACGAGACAAGGACCCGACACAAGGGAATTCCCGCGTCGAGCAGCCGGTCGCAGCAACCGCCGATGACCGACTCGGCATCGGTATCGTCGAGAGCCCGCTCCAGCAGCCAGTCCACCACGGTACCCACAGGATCGTCCCGCTCGGCCGCGGCGAGCAACTCGGTCGTCATGGCCGGTATCCCGACCTTTCCGCCGGTTGCGGCGATCGCATCAGCCGTCTCGCGCCGCCTGGACGAAAGCGGCGAAGATTCGCGTGTCGGCCATGCTGATGGCGAATTCCGGGTGCCATTGTACGCCGAGACAAAAACGATAGCGGGTCGACTCTATTCCTTCGACCACGCCGTCGGGGGCCAGGGCGTCGACCACGCATTCCGGTGCCGCGAAGTCCACAGCCTGATGGTGAGCGCTGTTCACGGCGATCGTCTCGCTGCCGACGATACGGTGGAGCAGCGTGCCGTGGACGATGGTGACCTCGTGGCCCGCTTCGTTGCGCGGATTCGGCTGTTCATGCGCCAGGGCGTTGGGGATCGAGTCGGGAATATGCTGTATGAGACTGCCGCCCAAGGCCACATTGAGAAGCTGCTGACCGCCGCATATGCCAAGGACGGGGATGTTCCGGGCTAGCGCGCCGCGCGTCACCGCGAGCTCGAATCGGGTCCGCTTGTCTTTCGTCACGACGCTTTCATGTCGGGCATCGGCGCCGAACAGGACCGGGTCGACATCGAAGGCGCCCCCCGTGACGATCAGTCCCTGCAGGCGATCAAGATAGGCTTCGGCGCTTTCCGGCTCGTGCGGCAGCGCCACCGGCAACCCGCCGGCGCGGATCACCGCTTCGCAATAGTTCTGCCGGATCGCGTACCAAGGGAACTTCGAGTAGCCGCCGGCTTCTTCGCTGTCCAGGGTGAGGCCGATGAGGGGCGGGCGATCATGCATGCCGACAGTCTAGTGGTGGGGCGGGGATCGCGGAAGGGTTGACGGGGGGGCGGCCTGTTCTAGGTTTTGCCGATGGTGGCACCGGACTACATGGGGATGGCATTCATCGAAGCCGAAGCGGCCGGTCGCCGGGGCGAAGTTCCTGTCGGCGCTGTCGTCGTCGATTCGGCGGGAACTGTGCTGGCGCGGGCCGGAAACGAGATCGAAGAACGGCGCGACCCGACGGCCCATGCCGAAATGCTGGCTTTGCGGGAAGCCTGCCGAACGACCGGCAGCCCTCGACTCTCCGACTGCGACCTCTATGTGACCCTGGAGCCGTGCCCGATGTGTGCCCAGGCGATCGCGTTTGCACGCATCAGGCGAGTCTATTATGGGGCCGCCGACCCCAAAGGTGGCGGCGTCGACCACGGGGCCCGCATATTCGCCGCACCGTCATGCCATCACAGGCCTGAGGTTTATGGCGGCATCCAGGAGATTCGCGCTGCCGGCCTGCTCAAGGAATTCTTCGCCACACGTCGTTGAGGAGGAGATGAGCGAGGAGACGTCCCAGGACATTGTTCATCGTTACGTTGCTGAACTGCTCCAGCACGCGCAATCGGCTCTCTGGCCCGAGCGGCGTGCAGCTCTGCAGTCGTTTCGCGAAGGGATTGATCGTAGTGACCGGGGGGATGTCGAAGCAGCTCTCGACGGGCTCGGTGTCGAGCTGCGAAACGAGGATGACGGCGCCGAGGTTCTGTTCCGGATCGTCCTTACGGTGTACCTGACCCAGCTCGACGATTCCGAGATCACCAATCCGGATCAGGCGGCCCTTTTCCTCTGGTCTTTGGACGAGCATCACATCGAGCGCGCTGAGATGTGGTTTCAGGCCCATCCCGAGCATCCGCAGACCGTCGCGTGACAGCGGACGGCGGTGGTTCGCAACAAGGTCGCCAGACGGTCGTAATCGCTTGGTGAATATGATGTTTCGCCGGATGCGGTCTCTGCGTCTTGACATGCTTGGGACCCGCCATCATTTCTCGCCGACGCGCGATCGCTGGACGCCACTTTTTGCGTTGGATCGTGAAGTCCTTTTTGATATCAACCGCGCTTCCTGCCGGGGCCGAGTGCCCCTTCGTAGGGTGGAGCGAGAACTGCCTTCGGGGGTACTTCGATGGACAACACTGCATACCTGACGTTTCCCATTCCAGACCGCGATGTCGAGACGCAGACCGACCCGTTCGTCGTCCGCAACGGTCTGCGTTTCGCTGGCACTCACCTGCTGATCGACCTGTGGGGAGGGCGCGGGATGGACGACATAGAGTACGTCGAACACAGTCTGCGCCGGGCCGCTGAGGCTTGCGGCGCAACCGTTCTCAATGTGGATCTGCATCGGTTTCAGCCGACCGGCGTGTCTGGTGTCGCCGTGCTGGCCGAGTCGCATATCAGCATCCACACATGGCCGGAGAACGATTACGCGGCGATCGACATCTTCGTGTGCGGGAAGTGCGATCCGTATCTGGCCGTTCCGGTGCTGCGCCAGGCTTTTGCGCCTGAGAAGATCCAACTCGCCGAACATAAGCGTGGTCTGACCGAATGAAGTGGCTGGTGGAGGAGCTTTACGCTCCGATTCACCAAGCCCTCCGCATCGACGTCTCGATCCACCATGGGCGTTCCGACTTCCAGCAGATCGATATTTTCGAGAATGCGGTTCTCGGGAAGGTGCTCGCGCTTGACGGTGTGATCCAGACCACCGAGCGGGACGAGCATGTCTACCATGAGATGCTGACGCATGTGCCGATCATGGCCCATGGCGCCGTCAAGCACGTGCTGATCATCGGCGGCGGCGATGGCGGCATGCTGGAAGAGGTGCTCAAGCATCCGGTCGAATCGGCGACCATGGTGGAGATCGACGGCGAAGTGGTGTCGCTCAGCCGTCAGCACCTTCCGAGCATTTGCGGACAGGCGTTCGATGACCCGCGCGCCGACGTGATTATCGGTGACGGAGCGGCGTTCATGCGGGAATCGGACAAACGATTCGACGTCATCATCGTCGACTCGTCTGATCCGATCGGTCCGGCCGAGGTCTTGTTCCGTCAGGAATTCTACGCGGCCTGCCGGGCACGGCTGACGCCGGGTGGCGTTCTGGTCACGCAGAATGGTGTGGTCTTCTACCAGCAGGACGAGGTGCTGGGGACCCATCGTTGCTTCCGGAATGTATTCCAGAAGCATGGCTTCTATTTTGCCGCTGTTCCCATGTATGTCGGTGGTAATATGGCGTTCGGGTGGGCGAGCGACGCGCTCGATCTCCTGGCGATTGACCGAGATGCGCTGAACGGGCGGTGGGAGAAGGCGGGCATCACGACCGACTACTACAATCCCGACATCCACGCGGCTTCGATGGCGTGTCCGAGTGCGCTGAAGCGGCGGTTGGAGCAGGGCGTTTAGATGGCTCGCCGCGGTGTGGTGGTAAACTGCTGCGTCACAGGTGTGCTTTTCAGGCAACGTCGACGGTAAAATATATTGGTTTCCTTAACTTGGCGGGGCGATAAGGTTTGACGGGCAAAGGATGGTCCGGTACCAACATTGCCACGCTGGGTTGTCAGATAATTCGATTCGAGGGGCAGAGGTTCGAAATGCGAAAGCTGGGTCTAGTGACCACCCTGGCATTGGCGGGGGCGGTCTTCGCCACGCCAGGCCAAGCGTCGGAGCAGGCGTCGCCGGATACGTCGCCTGATAACTTCACCACGGTGGTGGCTTCCACGGTGGTCGCGGCGCCGGTTGTGACCGAGGTGACGACGACCACCAACCTCAAGACAATTACTCGCGGCATTAGCCGGCTGGCGCCGGGTGGCGGTGGCGGTGGAACCGGCGTTGGTGCGCCCGGTCAGGCGCAGACCAGCTTCCTCGAAGGTCAGCAGGGCATGGCTGCCGGCGGCGGTGAAGGAAAGCTCGGCATCTGGGTCAACTCCGGTTGGTCTGACATCGAGAACGATCTGTCCTCGACGGCCATGGACGGCGATGTCTTCTCGGTGTTCGGCGGTGCTGACTACATGGTCACCGATCGCCTCTTCCTCGGCGTGTCTGCCGGTTGGGAGACCAGCGACATCGACACGACCTTCAACCGAGGCACGATCGAGTCGGACGGCTTCACGATCGCGCCCTACGCCTTGTTCGTTATCAACAACTGGCTGACCTTCGACGCCAGTGCCGGTTACTCGTGGCTCAACTATGACACGACCCGGACGAATCTCGGCGGGACGCTCGTCAACGGCAGCTTCGACTCCAACCGGTGGTTCGCGTCGGCCAACTTGACCGGCTACTACTCGGTCAACAACTGGAACCTGTCGGGCTCCGTCGGCTACCTCTACACGAAGGAGGAGCAGGACAGCTTCACCGAGAGTGACGGTACGCTGAACCGCGACCAGACGGTCAAGCTCGGTCAGATCAACGTTGGCGCGACGGTCGGTTACTCGCTGGGCAAGATGGAGCCGTATGTGACGGCGACCTACCAGATCGACACCACACGGACCGATATCGTCGTCGGTACCAATCAGGCTCAGCCGGCTAACGATGAAACCGGCTTCATCCTCGGTGGCGGTGTCCGCTTCTCCCTCAGCGACCGTGTCAGCGGCGCTCTGGAAGCGACCACCGAAGAAGGCCGCGAGGACGTGAGCAGCACGACGGTCAACGGTACGATCAGGATCCGCTTCTGATCCCTTCGTGACCGGACATTTCACGGCAAAGAGGGCCCAGCGTTTACGCTGGGCCCTTTTTCTTGTTGGGGTTCTCGGCCTCAGCGGCTGTAAATCGGGCGGGTGGATCGGCGATAACCGCGAGCTCGCGCGAGACATTGCCGGGTCCAACGGGTTCGTGGAGCGTCGTTTCGATGCCGGCTTGTTCTTCTTGGCGGGCTTCGAGAAAAGGGGAACCACGCCGCAGAAGCCGCTCGTCGTCTACATAGAAGGCGATGGGCATGCGTGGTCGAGCCGCTATCACATTTCTCCGGACCCGACGCCCTGGAATCCGGTGTCGTTGCGCCTCGCCGTCCAGGATTCGGCCCCGAACGTGCTGTACCTCGCACGCCCATGCCAGTTTACGGTCGGCAGTGAGCGGCGGAATTGCTCGCCTGCCTATTGGACGACGCACCGCTTCGCGCCCGAAGTCATTGAGAGCGCCAACAAGGCGATCGAACGGGTGAAGGCCGAGGCCCGGGCATCGGGCGTCGCACTGGTGGGCTATTCCGGCGGAGGGTCCGTTGCGGCGCTGGTGGCGGCCGAGCGATCAGACGTCGTACGTCTGACGACGTTGGCTGCGAATCTCGACCACGCCCTCTGGACCCGGCAGCATGAGATCACGCCTCTCAGCGGCTCTTTGAATGCGGCGGATGTCGCGTCCCGGCTGCAAGAGGTGCCGCAGGTCCATTTTATTGGTGGCAGCGATGATGTCGTGCCCGCTTCTGTGATCGAGTCTTATGTGCGACGGATGACCGATACCAGTCATGTCCGGACAGTCGTCGTTCCGGGCTACGACCATGATTGCTGCTGGATCGAGGCGTGGCCCGATCTCAATCGACAGAGTCTGCTGGCCGAGTCCAGGTAACGTTTTTCGGCGGCTACCGAAAGTGACGGGGGCCGGGTGACACAGCGACGTTTCGGCATGACGGCGTCGACGGCATGGCTGTTGGCCGCCGTCTGTCTCGTGCCGGTTTACGTTAGTACCTTCGATGTATGGCGGTGGCTGCTCGCCGTCGTTCCCTATGACGGAGCATCCGCTATTCCCATCCTCGCGGCTGTCGCGGTCGCAGGATGGGCGGTTCTTACGTTGCACCGGCGGCGGCAGGAAGGCCGCGGGTCCTGGTTGGCATTAGGGGCCGCAGTCGCGTTAGGGGTGTTGGCCCTCGCCATGATCGACCCGCATTATCCGGCCAAGCGGATACATCTCGTCGAATATATCGCCCTGGCCTTTGTCCTTCGCCGGGCGGCCGCTGAGCATCTGTCGGGGACCGGCTTGCTTTTGGCGACGGCGGCCATCGCTGCGTTGCTCGGTGTTCACGACGAGCTTCTTCAAGGCGCTCATCCCGATCGGCGGTTCGCTCTCGTCGATGTCGGCGTCAATGCGTTGGCTGGTTGCGTCGGCGCGCTGATCGGATATGCGACCGATCTGTTCGCGGGCGTGGAGCGGTCAGCGTCGGTCAGCCGTTCTGGCGAGTCGGTGGCGCCTGTCATCGCGGCTGCCTGGATGATGTTTGCGGTCCTTCTTGCCGTATTCGCCGTCAGCCGGTCGGTGGGAAAGGACCAGTTCTCGCTTTGGATGTTTCTTCCAATGTTCGGAGCAGGATTCAACTGGTTGCTCGTTCGCGAGGACCGCAGCGCGTCGGGCGCCCGCTGGGCCGTCGATGTGATCGTGCTGTTCGGGCTGGCGACGGCTCTCGTTCCTGGACTGGTCGATGTCGCGGCATTCGATTTCCGTTAGTCTCGCGGCGCTCCTGCTCGTCGTTGCGGCCGTCCTGGCGGTCGTTCAGCATGCCGCGCCGAAGCCGCTCAACGTCATTTTTCTCACGGTCGAAAGCTTCCGGGCGGATGCGATCGGCCCGGAACGCACACCGCATCTTTGGGCGGCAGCAGCAGAAGGCACCCGCTATACGGGCCACCGGGCGGTTTCGGCCTGGACCGCCGCGAACATCGTTTCGCTGTTGAGCGGTCTTTCGCCCCTTGAGCACGGTGTTCACACGCGCGGGCGCTCTCTGGCACCGGCATGGAAGACGGCGCTCGAAGACCTGGCGGCACGTGGATGGCGTGTGGCCGGCCTTCAGCCTTTCATGCAGGTGCAGGTGTTCGATAATCTCGGCCTCTCCATCGCCCCCGGCGAGAACTGGCGGCGATGGGCGGCCGATGCTGCTTTGTCGGAGCAACCCTTCGTGCTCTGGCACCATTATCTGGAGACGCACCTTCCCTATGCGCCGACAGCGGCTTTCATGCCGGATTGGCGTGCTTTGTTGCCCGAAGGTGACCCGAAGGCCGAAGCGCGTGTCGCGACGGTAGCGAAGGACCCCGCCATCCCGGCGGGTTCCGTCGATTTTTCGGTATCCGACCGGCCGGCGATCGAAACCCTCTACCGTGCGGGAGTCACGGAGTTCGACGCTTGGTTCGATGGCTTCTGGCGCTATCTGAACGAGTCGGGGCTCAGGCGCGATACGGTCGTGGTGCTGACGTCCGATCACGGCGAAGAACTGCTGGAGCGTGGGAACGTCGGTCACGCCTCGACGACCCGCGCCGCCCATCTTCATGAGGAAATCGTCCACATCCCGCTGATCATCTGGCTGCCGCCGGGGGACGGACGCCTGCCGGCAGGAGGCGTGGTCGACAGCATGAACGATCACCTGGACCTCATGCCTACGGTCCTCGACTTGCTGGGCGTCGAGCCGACCACCGCTCTCGAAGGAGTCAGCCTGCTGCGCGGTGGAAAACAACGCTGGTTCGGCATGACCAGTCGCGGCGGCTATGCCGAAAAAGCGCCGGAAGCGCCGCTCAGCTTCGTCTATGGGGTAATCGACGGGCGGTGGAAGCTGCAGAGTGAGGAAACGGATGACGAAGCCGGTTGTGACTCGCTCTACGACCTGGATGCGGATCCGGGCGAATTGGCGAACCTTGCGGCCGACCGTCCGGAACAGGTCGCCCGGCTGCATGCGCTGATCGAGACCAGGAACGGCCAGGCGAGGCGCCCCGCCGCGGCGGGTGTCGCGACCTCGGCTATGGGGCCGCCGCCGGAATGGGTATTGCCGGAAGGAAGCGGCAGCTTCGGATATGACGACCTTGCCGGCAGGTTTCGCCTCGCCTGGTCGGGGCCGGCAGATGCCGACTACGTGCTTCAGTATCGGGTGGGAGAAGGGTTGCTGTCGTTCGACGGAACCCTGGACGTTCACGGCACCGAAAAGGATTTCGGGACCATCGAGCGGAGCTATTGGGAAACTTGGGTCGTTCCTTACAGCCCCTATCGCGTCCGCGTCGGATATGCGGGAGACGATCCGCGCTGGAGCCCCTGGCTGGACCTGACCGCCAAACCTTGACCCTGAAGTCAGCGGGCCGCCGCCGCGTCCCGGATCGTCCGCTCGGTTGCGTCGTCCACCGCCAGGACGTTCTTGATGCCGCCGTCCAGGCTCTCCACCAGTCGTTTCAAACCTTCGGACGCTGTCGCCGGGTCGAGGATCATGACCGAGCCCGAAAACCAGAGGCCCACCGGATCGTGACGGTTGTGGGTCAGCAGGCGCCCCGCCCATTGGCGGACGGCGGCCGTTTCTCCGCGATCGTTGAGCCAGGTGAGATAGAGATAGGCGATGTCGGAACGCCCGGGCGCCTTCCGTAGAAAGCTGTCGAGCCGTTCGGGCCACTGCGCGACGAGTCGGCTTCGGACGGAGTCCAGCGACGGCTCCTTGAGGGCGAAGACCAGATCGGTCGTCACCAGGAGAACCGCGACCTGCAGGCGAAGGCTCGCCCCCTTCGCCAATCGTGAATCCGCGGCACACAGAAGATCGGCAAAGCGTACGGCCTCGCCTTGCGTCGGTGGGGCACCCTGACGCGTTCTCTGCTCGACCATGTCCGAGAACCGGCGCAGCGCCACCGAGAGGTGGATGCCGCCGCGGCCGTGATCGTCCAGCAGGGCGGCGCAATCCGCGTTGGATACGGTCGGTCCGCCCGGCTCGGTCGCTCGCGTGTTCGCGCGTATCGCCTCCGATGCTTCGGCGGCGACAACCAGCGTGTCTCGGGCGGCGAATCCCTGGACGCAGGTCACGATGACCAGAACGGCCGCGATCAACGGCCTCATGACCGCCGCTCGTCGGGTGGGCGAAGGCATGGGAACCTTGGCGAGGCCGGCGATCGCCAACGCGAAGAACGGCACGCTGCCGGGCAGCTGGAACCAGAGTGCGGAGAGCGCTGTCACCATGGCCGCAAACACCCCGGCCGTGCGGATTTCACGGCGTCGACAGCAGAGCGGCACGGATATCGGGAGCGCCCAGGCCAGCAGCAAGCCGATGATTCCGGAGGCGAGCAGACTTTCGATCAGGAAGTTGTGGCTGTGGAAATGGACTTGCCGTCGCACGCCGTCCCAGTCTGCGGTCCCGGCGAACCCTTGCAGGTCGATTCGCTCGATCGGCATGTGGGCGACGACCGAATCGGCGTGGTGCCCCCAGCCTTGACCGGTGAGGAGGATCGTCGGGTCGGAGGCCAGTGTGCGGCTGGCGATGATCTGGTGGAGATAACGGGACTCGATCGCGGCCTCCATGCCGCGGCTGCCGACCGCATAGACCGCCGCCGTAGCTGCCAGCGGCGCCAGGATCGCTGCGATCACCGCCAGCCACCGACACAACCGTTCGCGCCTGCGGACGAGCCATAGAACGGACCATGTGGCGGGCACCGCGGTGACTGCCAGTGCGATGGCCGCCCTGTTGCCCGAGATCACGATGATCGCAAGCCCGAGCAGAACGGTAAGCCAGCGCATCGACGATCGGCGCGGCCGGATCATCGTTAGAACGATGACCACCAGATCGACGGCGAAGAAGGCAAGGTAGTCGTAAAACCAGAACGGCGCCCACGCCCAATGGGCCTGGGTATGCAGGGTGAGGCCCGTAACCGCAAGGGTGCTGGCCAGCGCGAACCAGCCGACCGCTTGGCGCAGCCGTCGGATCCGCATCACCATCAGGCCGCCGGCGATCAGCGTGGCGAGGTCGAGAAACCAGATGGCACCTTCGCCGAGCTCCGGGGTGCCGAACAAGGAAAGCTGCGGCATGGCGTCGAAAGGCGAGACGGCGAGGCTCCAAAGCCCCAGCGCCGCCGGCAGAAGGACGAATGGATGCGTCAATGATCGCAACGTCCGTCGATGGCCGCCCCAGGCCATCAGCGCGAGGCCCAGGGCGGTCAGCGCCGAAACCCCGTGCAGCCCCGCCGTCACCGGCTCGGACTGGAACCACCAGCCGATCTGGAACGGCGGCAGCGCCAGGAAAACGATGAGCAGCCCGGCCGCGACACCGAGCGTCGTCAGGCCGAGGCCGATTCGTGTCGGCCAGGCCGTAGGACGAGCGCTGGGGAAAGGCGTTGCGGCTGCCGACGTCAGCACGATAGGGGGCCGGCGTTCAGCTCAGTCGCTCAGTTGGACCGGGCGGCCGGACTCTTCGCGCCGCCCAGATGCAGGGCGCCGAGGCTCCGGCGCCACGCGATTCCGGCGCCGACGAGAATGAACCGCGCCATCACGATTCCGGTGACGAGGGTCATGAAGCTCGACGGATAATAGCGGGTGAAGTGCTTGCGCAGGAAACGGACCAGCGAGCGATGTTTGGCGTAGGCGACGCGGAACGGCGCCCGCCGGCTGCAAACGCCCTGGGTATGCTCGACCACCGCATGAGGAACGAAGACGATCCGCCATCCTGCCGCGGTGAAGCGGAGGCACCAGTCCAGGTCCTCGAAATGCATGAAGTAGTCGCCGTCCATCATGCCGACGCTGGCGAGCGCATTCCGCCTCACCATCATGCAGGCCCCCGAGATCGCCTGAACCGCCGTCGACTTCTCAGGCAGGGGGTCGGCGTTGCGGTTGAAGTCGCGGAACCTCGGATGCTCCGGCATCAGCCGGTGCAGCCCCAGCGTTGTGCAGAAGATACGCCACGGGTTTGGAATATCGCGCCGTGCGCCCCGCTGCTCGCTCCCGTCTGGATTGACGACGCGTGGTCCGACCATGCCGGCGCTGGGATCCTTTTCCAACATGCCCTTGAGAGCGGCCAAGGCTCCCGGATAGACGCGGCAGTCAGGATTGATGAGGGCGAGGAACTCTCCCTCCGCAAGGCGGATGCCCTCGTTGCAGGCGTTGGCGAACCCCGTGTTGTCCCCGAGCCTCACGATCTGAAGCGCGTGGTGCTCGCTATCCGGGAGGCGCGACAAGCTGTCGTCGGTCGAATCGTTGTCGACGACGATGATTTCGTGGGGAATGCGGCTCGCAACGACGCTGGCGACCGCATCGGCCAGGTACCGACCGGCATTGTAGTTGACGATGATCACCGATATCAGGCCCTTCCGGATCTGCGCCGGAAAGTCGGTCACCTCGGGTATCGGCGGCTCGGAACGGGGCGGCTTGGCAGTGGCGGGCACCGGCACGGGAGAGGTGGTCTCCATCGATAATGCATCCTGCCCCCGGTCGACTCCGTCGCGCCGCAGGGCAATCCCGACGTGAATATGCTATCACCCGCGCAACGGGAAAACCAATATCACTCCGAGAGATACGTCAGGCATGACTGAGGAGCGCGACCGAAATCCGTCGCTGTCGATCATCGCGCGCGTCGCCGCCGCTTCGGTTCGCGCGAAATATCACCTCGGACGGGTTTCAGGCGGGCTGCTGCTGGCTGGCGCGGTCCTCGATCCGTTCGTCTATGCCGGCATCCTCTATTTCGTGCTGGCGGCCGTGTTCGAGCGATCGGGATTCGACCGCTTCCAGTTTCTGCTGATCGGTTTCATCTCGTTCCGGTGGACGTTCAGCTGCCTGCTCGACGCCACGAACTTCATCGAACTTCGCGAGCGCATGCGCGAAACCACCGCCACCCCGGCGATGGCGGCATTGGCGGTGATCCTCGCGCCGCCGACGCTGGTCTTCTTCCTGTCGCTTCTTACCGCCATTCTGTTCTCGCTCATCTGGAACGCGCCCGAGCAGAGTTTTGCCGCGCTGGGTTGGCTGTTTCTGATCGTGCCGATCCAGGCGATCTGGAACGCGACGCTGATTCTGCTGCTGGACCGGCTGAAGGCGCGCGGCATCCTCTCGACGGACACGCCGCTGATCGTCGTGGCAGCCGTCCTGTGGATCATGTCGCCGACGATGTATCGGTTTGAGGAGGTGCCGACGGCTTACAACGAGCTGTTCACGACCTTCAATCCGGCTTCTCACATGTTGGCCGCCTACCAGAACAGCTACTGGTTCGGGTTGCCGATCAGCCTGAAGGTGATTCCCGCCGCCGGGGTGCTGGGGCTGGTTCTGCTCTACCTGATGCGGGATCGCCGACCATCGTGGCAGAGCAGGGGGACGCGTGCCGAAGGGGGGGCGACCGACCGCGTTCCGAGGCTCGTGGTGACGACGCGGAAGGATATGCCCGGCGGGCGTTATGTGGCCGATGACGGTGCCGTGGTCTTCGAGCCGTGGCGGGGGCAGACCAAGAACCTGCGCGGGGAGGACGTGGCACGGCTGGTGGCTGCCTCCTGGTCCGACACCATGGAGGAGACGCGCAAGGCCACCGGGGCGATCCGGCAGACGTCCGGGCTCGAACGGTTGTACGAGGACGATCTCGCCATCTATCCGGACTGGGCGCTTGGACAACTCACCTTCGCGACGGCCGTTACCTCATCGCTTCCTCGGATCGTTCTGGACGGCGTGCTGGACAGCGCCGAGCCCAGCTTCGTGCGGGACGCTTGGCGCAGGCTCGAAGAAGAGGCTTTGGCCGGCCGGGCGATCACGGTAGTGACGTACCGGCTTCTGACCTTGCCGGAAGGTGCCCGGGGACGGTTCGAAGTTCTGCGCGGAGGTACGGTCACGCGGACCGGCGGTATCGGTCCGGACCTCGACGAAACCTACAGGTATTTCCGAGACACCGGCCTGCTACCCGATGACCCGGTCTAGCCGCCTGATTATCGGCTCTCTGGTCATGGCTGCGACCATCGGCCTTTACGTCGTCTCAGCCCTCGACTCGCCCGTTCTGAATGCCGACCGTCGGCATGAACAACAGCGTCTGCTTCAGGAACGCGCGGCCGCCGCTCATGACGAGGCCGATGAACGCGCGCTCGCCGAAGCGTATTGGACCCGTTATCCGGACGTGGCGAAAAGCGATGCCTTCGGCCGTGGCGGGCAGCTAGGCGTTTACGGCGCCCGCGAGCACTACCAGCGCTATGGGCGAACGGAAGGGCGCAAATGGGGGCTGGAATAGCGCCTGACGGTCCGGTTCTGGTCACCGGCGCGTCCGGGCAGGTCGGGGAAGGTGTGGTCGATCGGCTGCGAGCCGCCGGCCGGCCGGTAATCGCCCTCCGTCACCGTTCGGACGTCGCCGCCCGATGGCCCGGCATCGACTGGGTCGCGGCCGATCTCAAGAACGGCACCGTCGATTTTGGCGGGCGTCGGCCGGTCGCGGTGGTTCACGCGGCCGGGCTTTGGATGTTGCCGCCGCATCTCCCGGGGTTGATCGAGGCCGGCGTTCGGCGGGTGGTCTGTTTCGGCTCCACCTCTCTGTTCGGCAAGCTGGGCTCGGTCGATTCCGCCGAACGGCGCATGGTCGAACGCCTCGCCACGGCCGAAGCGGCGGTCGCCGAGATCTGCGATGCGGCCGCTATAGCCTGGACGGTGCTGCGGCCGAACCTGATCTATGGCCGCGGGACCGACCGGAACGTCACCAGCGCCGCCCGTTTCATCCTGCGGACAGGGGTCTATCCGATCGCGGCGCCCGCAAGCGGATTGCGACAACCGGTGCATGCCGACGACCTGGGGGCAGCGGCCATCGCGGCGCTGGAGGCGCCCGCGACCGCCGGCCGGGCCTACAATCTGGGTGGCGGCGAGACCCTTACCTATCGTGAGATGATCGGCCGCATCTTCGATGCTCTCGGCAAGCCGCGCCGGTTGCTGCCGGTTCCGGGGCTCGCTTCGCTGGTCGGCGCGGCGGGCGTTCTACTCCGCAAACCGTCGCTCAATGCCGATGTCATCCGGCGGATGAACCGCGATCTCGCCTTCGACGACGGTGCTGCCGGCCGCGACTTCGGCTATGCCCCACGGCCTTTCCTGTCAGGCGGTCGTGCCGACCTTGGATTGTAGGAAGTCGCGATACCGGCTCGCGCCCCGGCAAAAATGGATTCCGTCATGTATTCCTGTTATTTAACGGGAGAACGCGGCTTCAGCGGCCGCAGAGCTTGATCGTCGGGCATTCGAGGGCCCGACACGGGTCGTCGCGGAACGCGGGCGGCTACCGGGAGTTGCGATGGCGATAGCGCGCGGTCGCGGTCAAAGCCGCGGACCCGACATATGGCCGGGCTTCGTCGACGCCCTGTCGACGTTGCTGATGGTCATCATCTTCCTGTTGATGCTGTTCTTCCTCGCCCAGTTCTTTCTCGGCGAGGCACTGTCCGGGCGCGACGCCGCATTGCAGCGTCTGACGGAGCAGGTGAACGAGCTCACGGAACTTCTGTCGCTCGAGCGGCAGGCGAATGCGGATCTGCGCCTGAGCGTCGCCCAGCTTTCGGCCGAGCTTCAGGATTCGACGGCGGCGCGGGACGACCTGAACAGCGCTCTGGCCGTGTCGAAACGTCAGCAGGAGGATCTGCAGCGGCGCCTCGACATGATCCTGTCCCAGCGCGCCGACCTGGCGGACAAGGTCGAGTCGGAATCCGAGAACGCCCGGTCGATGCAGGTCGAGCTGGAGGAGTTGCGTGCCGCACGGGCCGAGCTCGAAAGCAAGCTCGCTGCCGATAAGGAAACCATCGACCTCCAGATGCGGGAACTCGTCAGCCTGCGTCGCGATGTCGCCGCATTGCGCAAACTGCGCTCGGAACTCGAGACCGAGGTCAACCGACTGGCGACGACCCTGATGTCGGCCAATGAGGAACTCACCACTCTGCGCGACCGGCGCAAGGAACTGGAAGCCAAGCTGAGCACGGAAGAAGAGCGTACCGCCCTCGCTCAGAAAGAGATCGACGACAAGGACGTCCGCATCGCCGAGCTGCAGAGCCAGGTCGAGGAGACGTCGGGCGCGCTCGACCGCGAACGTCTCCAGAGCGCTCAGGCGCAGGAGATGGTGGAGCGGCTGAACCAGCAGATCACCCAGCTCCGGGATCAGCTGGCGCGAATCCAGGCGGCGTTGGAAGCGTCGGAGGAAAAGGTTCGCGACCAGAACATCCAGATCGCCGATCTGGGCCGTCGGCTCAACGTCGCTCTCGCCAACAAGGTCGAGGAACTGGCGCGCTACCGGTCGGAGTTCTTCGGCCGCCTGCGCGAAATTCTCGGCGGCCGGCAGGATGTCCGCATCGAAGGCGACCGCTTCGTCTTTCAGTCGGAGGTGCTGTTCGATCCCGGCTCGGCGGACCTGGGTGAGGGAGCGAAGACCCAGCTCGCCGATCTGTCGGAGGCGCTGCTCGACATCGCTGCCAAGATCCCGGACGACATCAACTGGATTCTTCAGGTCGAAGGCCACACCGACAAGCGGCCGATCAGCAGCTCGATCTACCCGTCGAACTGGGAGCTGTCGACCGCGCGCGCGGTGTCGGTCGCCAAATACCTGATCAGCCAGGGCGTGCCGCCGTCGCGGATCTCAGCGGCCGGTTATGGCGAGTATCAGCCGATCGACCCGGGCGATGACGAAATCGCCTATCGCCGCAACCGGCGCATCGAGCTCAAGCTGACCTCGCGCTGAGGAAGACGCGCCGGCGACCGGGATCGCGCGAGGCGATCGCGCTTTAACCGCCGATCTTGTTCGCCAGTTCGGGGATCGCCTTCACCACGCCGTCGAGAATGCCGGGTTCGGAAATGGCGTGGCCGGCATCCGGCACCAGCCGCAGCTCGGCCGCGGGCCACCGTTTGGCGAGTGCGGCGGCGTTGGTCGGTGGGCAGAGCATGTCGTAGCGGCCCTGCACGATGATGCCCGGAATGTCGGCCAGCCGCTCGGCGCGGTCGAGGAGTTGCCCCGGAGCCATGAAACAGTCGTGCCGAAAATAGTGCCATTCGACGAAGGGCGTGTTCGGGCTCGGGGAGTCGGCCGTGACCGTGTCGTCGTAAAGCGCCGTGGGTAGCGTGAAGCGGGAAGGCTTCAGGACCGACAGTGCCTGCTCGAAGTCGTGCCAGATCCGCGCTGCCGGCAGGCTGACCCGCGGGTCGGGATCGAGAAGCCGGCTTCCATAGGCGGTCAGAGGGTCGCCGCGTTCTTCCGCGGGCAAGGGTGCCACGAAAGCGCGCCACAGCTCGGGGAAGAACGTGCGCGCGCCGGCGCCGAACGCCCAGTCGACCTCCGCCCGGCTGCCTAGGAAGACCGCCCGCAATACCAGCCCCGTCACCCGGTCCGGATGGTCCTCGGCATAGGCGAGAGCCAAAGTCGACCCCCAGGATCCGCCGACCACCATCCAGCGTTCGATCCCGAGGGTGGCGCGAATCACCTCCATATCCTCGACCAGCGCCGGGGTCGTGTTCTCCTCCAGCCTGCGCTTCGGCGTACTGCGGCCGGCACCCCGCTGGTCGAACAGCACCATGCGGAACCGCTGCGGATCGAACAGCCGACGCTGATCCGGGCGGCAGCCGCTTCCCGGCCCTCCATGCAGGAAGACGACGGGTGTGCCCTCCGGATTGCCGGCTTGTTCGACATAGAGCGTGTGGCCGCCGCCGACCGGCAGCATGCGCGTATCGAATGGGTCGACCAGGCGGTGAAGGAGAGGTTTGTCGGACATCGGGGACTGCGAGCTCGAGCGGCGGATGGCGTTGTGTGCCTCTTCGACGGCATCCGCGCTCGCTCCCCGACCGGATGACTGAGGTCCGGGCGACGACCAGCGCGACTCTGCTGATATAGCCCGGACTACCGCTATCAACAAGGTTGCCCGCACGGCGGCTTGTCACCGGAGGGCGGGTTGGTTATATACGCGCTTTCCCGGAACCTGGTTTGCGCTCGCGGATGGCTCGGCGCCGCGACCAGGTCGCGATTTCGTTTCGGAGTGCCGCCGTCGGCTTCTTTGGCCGGCGTGCGATCGTTCCGTATGGAGCATGGCCATGAAGAAAGATATCCACCCCGACTATCACGAGATCACGGTCGTGATGACGGACGGTACCGAGTTCAAGACCCGGTCGACCTGGGGGCAGCCGGGCGACACGATGCGTCTGGACGTGGACCCCAAGACCCATCCGGCCTGGACCGGCGGCACGGCCCGCCTTGTCGACACCGGCGGTCAGGTGGCGCGGTTCAACAAGCGCTTCGCGGCGTTCAAGCTGTCCTGAGCGCCGGCCCCCTTTACCGGGGGCTCGGGCTTAGTCCTCTTCTTCAGCCTGCGTCGACCACGAGCCGCTCCAGCGCGGCTCGGATCGACGCGGGAATGGGGACGGTGCGGCTCTGCTCCGTCCGGTCGACGAAGACATGGACGAAATGGCCGACCGCCGCCGCGTCCTCGTCCTTTCCTTTGAACAGCCCGATTGACCAGGTGACTGCCCGGTTGCCAAGGCGGGTGACGCTCATTCCGGCTTCGATGATGTCCGGGAACCGCAGCGGCGCGAAATAGCGGCACCGGGTTTCGGCGACCAGGCCGATGGCGTCTGCCTCCGCGAAGCGGAAATCGCCCTCTTCCACCATGTAGCGGTTCACCGCCGTGTCGAGCAGCTGGTAGTAGACCACGTTGTTCATGTGGCCGTAGATGTCGTTGTCGTTCCAGCGCGTCTGCATGACCATGAAATAGGGGAAGTCGCTGCGGCGCGGGCGCGTGTCGTCGGTCATGCCCCAGATGTCTCCTCTCAGGGCGTCAAAGGAAGGCGCGAAGGGCGTCCAGGCATTCGTCCGGCTTCTCCACCATCATCATGTGGCCGGCGCCCGGAATCGCCACCAGCCGCGCATCGGCGATGGTATCGCACAACCCTTGAGCCTTCTTGGCCGGGGTCATGACGTCGCCTTGGCCCACCACGACCAGAGTCGGACAGCGCACCGCGGCGGCGGCGGCTTCGCCATGGCCGTAGGCATTGCAGGCTGAGAAGTCGTTGAACAGCACGCCCGGTGCGGCGCGCTTCAGCAACCGGTCGGCCGAGCCGGTCACCCATAGGCCGGGTGCGCGGTAACCGCCGATATGGGTGCTACGTCCGACCGCCCAGGTGACGATCATATCGACTGCCTTGTCGGGCTCGTCTCGGGTGGCGTTTAGCAAGGCGTCGTTCACCGGCATCGCCGCCGTGGCACCGAGCAAAGCGAGCTTGCTCACTCGCTCGGGCGCGCGAGCGGCCGTTTCCAGCGCGGTGATCGCCCCCATGCTGTGGCCGACCAGGGCGGCCTTTTCGGCGCCCGCGGCGACGATCAGCGCCGCGACCCAATCGGCCAGCGTCTCGATCGAAGGCAGTGCGGGTCCTTCGGACCGGCCATGCCCCGGCAGATCGACCGCGAGCACTCCATGACCGTGATGAGCGAAGGAGCGGGCCTGCATCGCCCAAACCGTGTGATCCATTCCCGCGCCGTGCAGGAAGATCACTGTGGGATCGGCAGGATCGAATGCGCGACCACCGGTGGCGGCGAAGACGCGCTTTCCGTCAACCGTCAGTTCCATGCTCAAGCCTTCTGCGATGCGCGCAATGCCTGGGAGAGATCGCCGATCAGATCGTCCGGATCCTCGAGGCCGATCGAGAGGCGCACGAGCTCCTCTCCGATTCCGGCGGCCGCCAGCGCCTCGGCATCCATCTGCTGGTGGGTCGTGCTCGCCGGGTGGATCACCAGCGACTTGGCGTCACCGACATTGGCGAGGTGGGAGAAGAGCCCCAGACGCTCGATGAAACGCCGCCCCGCCGGGCGTCCCCCCTTGATCCCGAACGAGAAGACCGCGCCGCAGCCCTTCGGCAGAAGCCGCGTCGCCAGTTCGTGATCGGGATGGCCGGGAAGCTCAGGGTATGCGACCCACTCGACGGCCTCATGCCCATCCAGGAAGGCGACGACCTTGCGCGCGTTCTCGACATGGCGGGCCATCCTGACCGACAGCGTCTCCACACCCTGCAGCAGGTAGAACGCGTTGGTCGGGCTCATGCAGGCGCCGAAATCGCGCAGGCCCTCGGCGCGGGCCCGCATGATCAGGGCCTGGGTTCCGAATTCCTCGACGAAGTCGAGACCGTGATAGCCGGCATAGGGTTCGGTCAGGGTCGGAAACTTGCCCGATGCCTCCCAGTCGAAGCTGCCGCCGTCGACGAGGGCGCCGCCGATCGCGACACCGTGGCCGCCCAGGAACTTGGTGGCCGAATGCATGATGATATCGGCGCCGAGATCGAAGGGCCGGCACAGATAGGGCGTGGTGAAGGTGTTGTCGATCATCAAGGGGACACCCGCCTCGTGACCGATCGCCGCGACGGCCGGAATGTCGAGGACTTCGAGTCCCGGATTGCCGAGTGCCTCGCCGAACAGCAGGCGCGTCTCCGGACGGATCGCCTTGCGGAAGGCCTCCGGATCGCGCGCATCGACGAACGTTGTCTCGATCCCGAAGCGGGGCAGGGTATGCGCGAACAGATTCTGGCTGCCCCCGTAGATCGAAGCCGAGGAGACGATATGCCCGCCCGCACCCATCAGCGTTGCAACCGCAAGGTGCAGGGCCGCCTGGCCGCTGGCGGTGCAGATGGCGCCGACGCCGCCTTCCAGCGCCGCTAGGCGTTCCTCCAGCACCGCGACGGTGGGATTGGAAATCCGTGAATAGATGTGGCCTGCCCGCTCCAGATTGAACAGAGCCGCGGCCTGTTCCGTATCCCTAAAGACATATGACGTGGTCTGGTAAATCGGGACGGCGCGCGCACCGACCAATGGGTCCGGCTGCTGCCCGGCATGCAGGCTCAGGGTATCGAACTTGAAAGGAGAGGAAGTCATGGCGTCACCACTGCGATCGAGCGGCGAACGATACACGCGGGCACCGTCGCGGTCCACACTGGGCGGCGCCGGAAACAGAAGAGCCGCCTACGGGAGGCGGCTCAGGCTCAGGGAGGCATCCGGATGAGGACTGCAGCCGAAACTTGGGTGGCCGCAATCATCATCATCATGATTGCCCATATATCTTAACGAAGGTCTAACAAGACTGAAGTTTCATTTGTCACTTCCGTTGCCCGATGGCTTCGGCCGTCGTCACTTCTGGCGGTGCTTAAGTAAGTAACCGCTGACCTCGACAGCCTCGCGGGCAGGGCACGGGCAGTGCTCGGCTACTGCTTGAAGAATTTCTCGGCAGCGCCGCGATGCCCCTTCTTGTCGGCGATCGCCTGTTCTACCCGTCGAATTTCGGCTTCGAGTTCAGTCTTGTAGTCACCGAGCGCCTCGATCGACATGGCCGACAGATCCTTGACCGATGACGGCTTCTGTCTCGGCCTGTCTTCTTCAGGATCAAACATCGCCTCACCTCGTTTTCGACACCGTGTCGCCGACCGGCTTCCGCCCTTGATCCAAAAGAACGTCTTGGTTGAAAATGAATGGCTTTTGCGTAAGGTTCAAGAAAGCGATTGAACGCTACAAACGATAATAACGTATGGCTGCCGTGGGGGCGGGCGCGCGAGATTCGATGATGATGATGTGGCGACAGGGTCTTAGTCTTGGCTGACCAGGACGCGTTCTTCGTCCGTTTTTGGGGCGTTCGCGGCAGTATCGCTTGCCCCGGTCCCCGGACGATGCGCTATGGCGGCAATACGTCATGCCTGGAGGTGCGCTGCGGCGACCGTCTGCTGATTTTCGATGCGGGGACCGGCCTGCATTCGCTGGGGTCGAAGCTGATGGCGAACGGCGCGATGCAGGCGGACCTGTTCTTTAGTCATACGCATTTCGACCATATCTGCGGCTTCCCCTTCTTCGCTCCCGCATTTCGGCCGGACAACGCCTTGCGCATCTGGGCCGGCCATCTGCTGCCGGAACGTACTGTCCGCGAAGTGCTGATCTACCTGATGATGGATCCGCTGTTCCCGGTGCCGATCGATACCATGCGGGCCAAGATGACCTTCTGCGACTTCGTCGCCGGCGAAGAACTTTCGCCCTACGAGGACGTCACGATCCGCACCGCGCCGTTGAACCATCCCAACGGCGCGACCGGGTATCGGGTCGAGTATCAGGGCAAGTCGATCTGCTACATCACCGATACCGAGCACGTGCCGGGGCACCCGGACGAAAACATCATTGGCCTGATCCGTGGCGCCGACATCGTCATCTATGACTGCACCTACACGGATGACGAGTATCCCAGCCACGTGAACTGGGGTCATTCGACCTGGCAGGAGGGCGCGCGACTCGCGGAGGCTGCCGATGTGAAGACCTTCGTCGTGTTTCACCATGATCCCGATCATGACGACGACTTCATGGATTCGATCGCGACCCAGCTTGCCAAAATCCGCCCTGGCTCGATCGTCGCCCAGGAAGGGATGACGCTTCGCCCGTGACTGGCTCCCGAACTGGTACCGAAATGCGCTGTATCGAGATCGCCGAACCCGGCGGACCCGAGGTCCTGGTGCCGGGAAAGCGTCCGGCGCCTGAACCCGGCTATGGCGAGGTTCTGATCGACGTCGCCGCGGCCGGCGTCAACCGGCCCGACGTTCTGCAGCGGAAGGGCGGTTATGCGCCGCCGCCGGGTGCATCCGACATTCCGGGGCTGGAGGTCGCCGGAACCATCGCCGCCATCGGACCCGGCGTCTCGCGCTGGAAGGCGGGCGATGCCGTCTGCGCACTGGTGAGCGGTGGCGGCTATGCGGAGCTATGCGTGGCGCCCGAGGCGCAGGTCCTGCCGATTCCTGAGGGATACGACGCCGTCCGGGCGGCGGCGTTGCCCGAAACGTTCTTCACGGTGTGGACGAACGTGTTCGATCGCGGCCGTCTGAAGGGCGGCGAAACCTTCTTGGTCCATGGCGGTTCGAGCGGCATCGGCACCACGGCGATCCAGCTCGCTTCGGCGTTCGGCGCCCGCGTCTTCGCGACCGCCGGCAGCGCCGAGAAGTGCCGGGCCTGCGAGGACCTCGGGGCCGAGCGCGGGATCAACTACAAGGACGAGGACTTCGTCGCCGTGGTGAAGGAGGCGACGGACGGCCGCGGCGTCGACCTGATCCTCGACATGGTGGCGGGGGCCTATCTGCCGCGCGACGTCGCGGCACTGGCGGTCGAGGGACGGCTGGTGATCATTGCCTTTCTGGGCGGCAGCAAGGTCGAGATGGACTTCCTGCCGGTCATGGCGAAACGGCTGACGGTCACCGGCTCGACCTTGAGGCCGCGGAGCGTCGAGCAGAAGGGGCAGATCCGCGACTCGTTGCTGGCGGAGGCGTGGCCGTTGCTTTCTGCGGGCCGCGTCGGGCCGGTTCTCCACACGACGTTCCCGCTGGAGGACGCTGCCGCCGCACATGCGCTGATGGAAAGCAGCGCCCACATCGGCAAGATCGTTCTCACCACCGGTTAGATCGCGTCTCCGGACGCGGATTTCTTTAGCTCCGACGAGGTCGCGCCTATATAGAGAGGCGGTTCTCGAGACAAGCTTCGACCAGTACCGGGGTGCGCACCGCCCCCGAAGAAGGAGGATTGCCCTATGGCACAGCCACTCATGCCGAAAGCAACGGCCGTATGGCTGGTCGACAACACGAGCCTGACGTTCGATCAGATCGCCGAGTTCTGCAATCTGCACCCATTGGAGGTGAAAGGGATCGCGGACGGCGAGGTCGCGGTGGGCATCTTAGGCATGGACCCGATCGCGGCCGGCCAGGTCACGCGCGAGGAGATCACGCGCTGCGAGGCCGACCCGAAACTGCGTCTGCAGATTCGGCCGGCGGAGGTCCCGCTGACCACCGCTCGCCGCAAGGGGCCGCGCTATACCCCGGTGTCGAAACGGCAGGACAGGCCCGATGCGATTGCCTGGCTGTTGAAGTTCCATCCGGAACTCAACGATGCCCAGATCTCGCGCCTGTTGGGGACGACCAAGGCGACCATCGAAGCGGTCCGTAGCCGTTCGCACTGGAACACGCCCAACATCAAGCCGCGTGATCCCGTTCTGCTCGGTATCTGCACGCAGGGCGAGTTCGAGAACGAGGTGGCGAAGGCGCGGCGCGAAGTCGAGCGGGCGCGCCAGCTCGCGGAGAGCGGCATCCAGGAATAGGCCGGTCATCCGTATCTTCCGAGCCGGCGATGACGGATAGCCGGGCCGATCTGGCGTCCAGCGTCGAGCGGTTGGCTGAAGGTCGCGTTCTCTGCATTGGCGATCTGATGCTCGACCGCTTCGTAAGCGGGGCGGTGGAACGGATTTCGCCGGAGGCGCCGATCCCGGTCCTTCGTGTCGAGGCGGAGGACGTCATGCTGGGCGGTGCGGGCAATGTCGTCCGCAACCTGCTCTCG
Source organism: Rhodospirillaceae bacterium (assembly GCA_002721365.1). Lineage (GTDB taxonomy): Bacteria > Pseudomonadota > Alphaproteobacteria. The sequence continues at coordinate 86,074 of PBKC01000073.1, forward strand.
CTGGGCGGAAGCTGCCGTTTCGTTTCGGTGGTCGGCGAGGACGCCGACGGCGACCGCCTGACGGCTATGCTCGAAGGGGAGGGGCGGGTGATGCCCCACCTGCTTCGCGATCCGGCCCGGCGTTCGACGGTCAAGACGCGTTTCGTCGCCGACGGACAGCAGCTTCTGCGCACCGACAGCGAGGCCGCACTTCCACTTTCCGACGAACTCGCGGCGCGAGCAGCGGAACGAATTGCCGGCTTTGCCGAAGGGGCCGGTGCGGTCGTTCTCTCCGACTACGGCAAGGGGACGCTCACCCCGGCTGTGGTCGGGGCCGCACTCGCTGCCGGCGAACAGGCGGGCGTCCGGGTGATCGTCGATCCCAAAGGCACCGATTTCGGGCGCTATCGGGGCGCGGCGATCGTAACGCCCAACCGGCGAGAGCTCGCCGAGGCGACGCGGATGCCCGTGGGGTCGGATGCGGAGGTCGTCGCGGCCGCACGCCATCTGATCGAGAGCTTCGGCTTCGAAGCTGTTCTCGTCACCCGCAGCCAGGAAGGCATGACACTGGTGTCCGGCGGGGCCCACGAGGCGTCCCAGCACCTTCCGGCGGTAGCGCGAGAAGTATTCGACGTGTCGGGCGCTGGCGACACGGTCATCGCGACATTTGCATTGGGCTTGGCTGTCGGCATGCCGCTCCGCGATGCCGCGGAGCTCGCCAATGCCGCGGCCGGCATCGTCGTCGGCAAGGTCGGGACGGCAACCGTCCGTCCGGCCGAACTGATCCACGCCCTTCACACCAGCGAGATGGAGGCGACCGACCGGAAGGTCGCGCCGGCAGCCGCTGCCGCCGAGATCCTCGCCGGATGGCGGCGGCGGAACGCCCGCATCGGGTTCACCAATGGCTGCTTCGATCTCCTGCATCCCGGGCATGTTTCGTTACTGCGCCAGGCCCGCGCGGCCTGCGACCGGCTGGTGGTCGGGCTGAACAGCGATGCGTCCGTTCGCCGCTTGAAGGGTGACGGCCGTCCGGTGCAGAGCGAAACGGCGCGCGCGATGGTGCTGGCCTCGCTCGCCGCCGTCGATCTCGTCGTCGTTTTCGCCGAGGACACGCCCCTTAGGCTGATCGAGTTGCTGCGGCCCGACGTGCTGATCAAGGGCGCCGACTACACGATCGAAACCGTGGTCGGCGCGGACGTCGTCCAGGGATATGGGGGACGGGTGGTTCTCGCCGATCTCGTTCCCGGACACAGCACAACCGAAACGATCGCCCGGATGGGTCGCTGAGGCGGCGATCATGCGAAGCCGGATCGGTTTTCGGGTCAACGATCCGGCGCGATGCTGACCGGTAGCAGCTCGATCTTCCAGTACAGTCCGTCGACCGCGAAATCGATGTCGACCTTGGCGCCCAGGGTGTTGGCGACCGCTTTTTCGATGAGGGTACGGCCGAAACCCTGCTCGGTCGGCGGGTTCACTGCCGGTCCGTTCCGCTCCTGCCAGACGATGAGCAGGCCGCCGTCGCCGGTTCGCTGCCATGAGATGTCGATGCGGCCCTCCGGCACCGAAAGCGCGCCGTACTTGGTGGCGTTGGTCGCCAGTTCATGAAGCGCCATACCGATTTGCTGGGTGGCGTCGGCGTTGAGGCGGACCGGGGGGCCATCGACCGTCAACCGGCCGCCACCCGTCTCGGCAAATGGCATCAGCTGGACGGAAACCAGCTCCGCCATATCGATGCCCCGCCACTCCGACTTGACCAGCAGGTCGAGCGATGCGCCCAAAGCGATCAGGCGGCGGGCGAAGCTTTCTTGGAACTCCCGGTAATTCGTCGACCGGCTCATGCTCTGTCGGGCAATGGCGATCGCCAGCGTCAGCATGTTCTTGGTGCGGTGAGCGAGTTCGCGCATCAGGTATTGGAGGCGTTGCTCGTGCCGCCGCAGGTCCGTCGATGCCTGGCTGAGTTCGCGGGAGACTTCGTTCGCTTCGCGCAGCAGCGAAACATGCTCCGAGACCAGTTCGCCCCGTCCCAATGCCCGTGCCGAGGATCGTAGGGCGTCTATGGGAAGCGCCACGCGCCGGGCGACCAGCGTCGCCAGCAGGACCATGAGAAGAATGAGGCCGCACGACGCGGCGAGGAAGATCCACCACGTCTGCCGCAACGGCGCTTCGAGAACGCTCAACGGGGTATAGGCGGCCACCATCCAGCCGGAAAATGGCGAGCGACGGTATGCGCGCAGGACCTCCGTTCCGTCGATACTGACGGTTCGGTGAACGCCAGCGGGTCCGGTGCTGGCTTTTGCGACATGGTCCACGAGGGGTTTTCCCACGGATGCGGCCGGATCCCGCGAGCGGGAGATGATGGCGTCTCGCCGGTCGGAAACGACGAGCGTCCATCCGAGGTCGACTTCCGGACGATCGAACTGGGTGAGAAGCGAGGTCGCCGATCGGGTGCCGATCAGCACGTAACGCACGGTGCCGTCGACGAGGACCGGAACCTCGACGTTGAACACATGCTCGCCGGCGACGGCACCTTCGAAAACGTCCGAAATGTTTTCTCGGCCGGTGTCGAGCACGTATTGCGAGGATTCGGGGTCCGATGTCGGCGGCAGCGGTGTTCCGTAAGGAACCCGCGTGTTCATGAGCTGCTGCATGGTCTCGTCAACCAGCAGGATATGCGTGTCCGTTCCGGCCACGGCACGCTGCGCCCGCTCGTGAAACTCCGCAAAATCGCCGATCTGCAGATAGGGCGAGGTAGCGAGCGTCTTCAGGACGACAGCGAGATTTTCGAGCTCCCGATCGATCTGGCGGCCGACGTCGGCCGCCAGGTCCGTCGCCGTATCAGCGAGGCGCGCGCGCTCGATATTGCTGTAGTAGAGGATGCCGATGGCGCCGAGCGCGATGGCCGGAGTCAGCAGAATGAGGCCGAAGGCGGCCAGGTAGACGCGCAGCGGCCAATCGCGCCATCGCTTGGTCATGCCGTCTCTTGAACCGGTGTCCAGGCTGTCGACAACTTTCGCAGCTTGATCGATGGCGGGCAAGTCTGCGTCTCTTACGGGGTCAGATCGGGAATGCGGCGTCCAGCAACCGGGCGATGTCGGCACGGTCGGCTTCCATGAGCGCCGCGCCGACCATCAAGAAATAAGCATCGAGATTGCGGCCCGCATCGTCCCGCTTTCCGGCCGCAGTTTGTGGGGCTCCGTCGGGGAGGCACGCCTCATCCGCCAGCACCGACTGCTCGATCCGTTCGGCATCCAGCTCACAAGCGTTGATCTTGGCGCGAAGCGCCATCGCTTCAGGCCGCCGATCAGGCTTCATTCGTCGGCGAACGGCGCGTAGAGGCTCGATCACGCCGACCCGCCAGTCATGGACCTTCTCGGCCAGTACGGCCAAGTCGTTCGGCGTCAGCGTGCCGCGCCCGCTTGCCCCATACCAGCAGCAGTAGAGCAGCATGTTGACGTCCGCGCCCAGCCGGCCCTGAAGACCCAGGGCGGCGGGCGCGAAGCCCGGGCGCTCATAGACGGCGAGGGAGTAGTCCCAGAAATTTCCCATGGGCGCCCTGCGGTTCGCGGTGGCAACCTTGGGCCCCGTCAGCGCACGGCCACGGGTGCCACCGTCGAGCCGGTCCCGCCAGCGACCTTGAGCGGCTGCATGATGAACGCGAATTCCCAAACCTTCGCAGCCGCCAGGGCGTCGAGCTTCAGATTCTCAAGAAGGTGGATACCGTTCACCACCAACGCGATCTGGTGGACGGGCAGCGACAGCTCAGGGTCGGGGGTCGGCGCGACTTCGACGGGCCAGTTATCCGAGCCGATCAGGATCGGGTCCTGCTCGGCCAGCCACTCCGCAGCCTCGACGCCGATGCCGGGGCAGGATTTCACGAAGCGGGAGTTGTCCACCGCCCACAGCTTGCCCCAGCCGGTGTTGATGACGACGGCGTCGCCCGGCCGGAGTTCGACATTCTGACGGGCCAGAGCCTCCTGGAGGTCGGCGGCCGTGATCTCGTACGTGTCGGGAAGTATCTCAACGCCCTTGAGTGCGGCGACATCGATCAACACGCCGCGCGTCATGATCATGCCGACGCCGTCGACGCCCAGCTTGGTGAGCCCGCTGCGCGTGGCGATTTCGTCGATGTGGAAGCAGTTGTACAGGCTGTTCTCATGCCCCTGATGGCCGAAACCGTCGAGTTGCGTGCCGACATGGCCGATTTCGGTAATGACGAGCTCTTCGTTCGAACTGCGGTGGTTCGACGGCGCGTTGAGATAGGTGCGCTTGGTATGGACGTCGAAGCGGCGCGTGCCGAAGAACGGCATGTCGGCGGAGAGAACATGGCCGAGCTCGAAGACTTCGCCGCTCCGGATCAGGCGCGCGGTCTCGGCGACCCGCTCGGGTGACATGTGGTTGGCGCTCCCTCGCTCGTCGCCCGCTCCCCATTTCGACGGACAGCGTTCCGACTCGGCCGGTGGCGACCAACTGGGGTCGGCCTGCGCGGCCGAGATACCCAGAGTGGCCACCACCAGTGCCACGCCGACTGCTATGCGTTTCATTTTCCCCTCCCTGGTTCTTGCGATCGTTCGGTCCGGGCTCGGACTCCGTAGCCGGGAACGCGGTCATCCGGTCGAGACGACGGACTCCGGCTCAGTTCGACTTCGGTGCGTGGTCACGGCCCTCTTCAGTCGCCTAGGCAGACACCGAGCCCACGGGCCGTCGCCACCAGTGCACCGTTCGGGTCGACCGAGGCGTAGCTGGCGATGGCGTCGGCGATGCGAATGTCCACGACGGCGCGGCGTTGCCAGGTCACGATCCGGTTGAAGCGCTCCTTGGCGATCAGGTCGACCGCGTTGACGCCGAACGCCGAAGCGATCACCCGATCGAGCGGCGAGGGCGTGCCGCCGCGCTGGACGTGGCCCAGCACGGTGACGCGGGTCTCGGCGCCGGTCATCTCGCCGATTCGGCCGGCGAGGTAGTGGCCGATACCGCCGTAACGGGTCCGGCCGGTCGGATCGATTTGGGTGACGGAATCTCCCTGGGCGTTTCTGACCGACTCCGAAACGATGATCTGGCTGTAGTTCTTCCCCAGCCGCCGCCGGCTCTCGATCTTGTTGCGGATCGATTCCAGCGAGTAGGGGATCTCCGGGATCAGGATCACGTCGGCGGCCCCGGCGATGCCGGCGGTGAGGGCGATATGGCCGGCATCCCGTCCCATCACCTCCAGGATCATCACCCGGCTGTGGCTGGCCGCCGTGAAGTGCAGCCTGTCCAGCGCTTCCGTCGCCACCTCGACCGCAGTGTTGAAGCCCACCGCGTTCTCGGTCAGCCCGACGTCGTTGTCGATGGTCTTGGGGATGCCGACGATCTGCCAGCCGCCCCTGTCCGCCAATTTCTGCAGGATGGCCATGCTGCCGTCGCCGCCGATGCCGATCAGCGCGTCGAGCCCCAGCATGTGGTAGCCCTCGATGATCTTGTCGGCCAGCGTCGATCCATCCGGCATCTTGACCTCGAACGGGTCGCCACGGCTGGTGGTGCCGAGAATCGTGCCGCTCATCAGCATCAGATAGCCGGGCACGTCCTTGAAGCTCAGCTCGACGGCGTCGACCGGCCGTTCCGCCAGCCCGTCGGTGCCGCGGCGGATGCCGTAGACCTCCCACCCATAACCGCGAATGGCCCGGTGGACGACGGCGCGGATGACCGCGTTCAGCCCGGCGCAATCGCCGCCGCTGGTCAGGATTCCGATGCGCTTGATTGGGGACGCCATGGTGCGCGGTGCTCCTCAGAATTCGTGTTGCAGGGGCCTTGCGGCGCCCTCCTGACTTCCCTCTCCATAGAGATGTTACGGCTGGTCTGCAGCAGGGTGGAGGACTATCATTTTAAATTGGCCACAGTTCAGGTGGTCAATGATGAGCTAATAGGGACGCGGAACAGCCATGATGGACAAAGAGACTTTGTCGGAACAGCTGAGTGACCTGCGCGCGGAGCACCGGGCTCTCGACGACCAGATTGGCCACATACTCGTTGCCGGTAGTTTCAGCAACATCGACGTCCAGCGCCTCAAGAAACGAAAGCTCGCCATCAAAGACCAGATGCTTCGGCTAGAAAGCGCCCTTCACCCCAACATCATCGCCTGATTTCTTCCGCCGGCCGGCGCCGATCGCGCGACGGCCGCACTAACCAGAGGCGCATGCCGGCACGGTCGGCAGCTTGTCTCAACTTCCGGGCCCTTTATACTGTGCGCCCGGCGATGAAGCGGGCTCTGGGCCCGCTTCATGATTCTCAGCTGCAACAATCCTGACAGGCCGGGGTCGAGATTGGTCGAGGCGCGGGACGGCGTCCCGTGCCGGGGAGGAAGGTTCATGCCGCCACAGCCGCTGGTCGGCATCATCATGGGAAGCCAGTCGGACTGGGAGACGATGCGCCACGCCGCGGAGACGCTGGAGGCGCTGGGCGTTCCATTCGAGACTCGGATCGTGTCGGCGCACCGCACGCCGAAGCGGCTTTACGACTACGCCGCCGGGGCGCGGGACCGCGGCCTCAAGGTGGTGATCGCCGGGGCGGGTGGGGCCGCGCATCTGCCCGGCATGGCGGCGGCGATGACGCCGCTGCCGGTGTTCGGCGTGCCGGTCGAGAGCAAGGCGCTGAAAGGCCTCGACAGCATGCTGTCGATCGTCCAGATGCCGGCCGGCATTCCCGTCGGTACCACCGCCATCGGCCGGGCCGGCGCGGTCAACGCCGCGCTGCTGGCGGCGGCGGGCCTCGCCTTGTCCGACGACGGGATTGCGGCGGCGCTCGATGCTTGGCGTGAGCGTCAGACGGCGGCTGTGGGGGATGTTCCTGTCGAGGGGGCGGGGTCGTGAACGATGTGACGAAGCGTGTGGTCCCGCCCGGCGGCACCATCGGCATTCTCGGCGGCGGGCAGTTGGGACGGATGACGGCGATGGCCGCGGCCCGACTCGGCTATCGCAGCCATATCTACTGCCCGGACGAGGACACGCCGGCGGCCCAGGTCGCCGACAAGGTGACGGTCGCCAGCTATTTCGACCGCGACGCACTGGCCGCCTTCGGCGACGTCATCGACGTCGTCACCTACGAGTTCGAGAACGTGCCGACCTTGTCGCCGCAATATGTCTGGGCGCGCGGCGTGCCGGTGCGGCCGAGCACCAAGGCGCTCGATATCTCCCAGAACCGGATGGCCGAGAAGTACTTCCTCAAGGACTGCGGCGTGCCGATGGTGAAATGGATCGGCGTCCCGGCCCCGGTCAACCTGGCCGAGGCGGTCGAGAAGATCGGCCGGCCGAGCATCCTCAAATCCGCCCGCGGCGGCTATGACGGCAAGGGCCAGGTGCGGATCGGTCCCGACACCGATCTCGACGCGGTGTGGCAGGAGATGGGCGGCGAGAACGGCGTTCTGGAGGCGGTGGCGGACTTCGTCTGCGAGGTCTCGGTCATCGTCGCCCGCGGCCTAGACGGCACCGTCGTCCATTACGGGCCGATGGAGAACCGCCATGCCCACGGCATCCTCGACACCACCACCGTTCCGGCGCGCGTGGACGAGGCGGTCGCAGCCGAGGCCCGGCGCATCGCCGAAGTCGTCGCCGTCGAGCTCGATGTCGTCGGGCTGCTGGCGGTGGAGATGTTCGTCCTGGCCGACGGCAAAGTGCTGGTGAACGAGATCGCACCGCGGCCGCACAACAGCGGCCACTGGACCATCGACGCCTGCATGACCAGCCAGTTCGAGCAGCATGTCCGGGCGATCTGCGGCGTGCCCCTGGGCTCCACCGAGCGGTTCTTCGACGCCGAGATGCGGAACCTGTTGGGCGACGCGATCGACGATTGGGAACGCTACCTCGCGACACCCAACGCGCGTCTGCATCTCTACGGCAAGCGCGAAGCCCGTCCGGGGCGCAAGATGGGGCATGTGACCTTCCTCACCCCGATGGGCGGGGAACCGTAAGCCTTTCTCCGTCATCGCGAGCGCCCGAAGGGCGCGTGGCGATCCAGAGGCCGGTTGCTGGATTGCTTCGCCTTCGGCTCGCAATGACGATGCCGGGCAGCCCGGCTGTTCCTTCGCCTCAGACCCTGCGGTGGCGGAAGGGATTGCGGTCCAGCGGCTTGGGCGCGTGGGAGACGAACCGCTTGATGCGCGCCTTCGCCTTTTCGATGCCCATCACGTTCTCGATGCGGCGGTCGAGGAAGGCCCAGCTGTCTTCGAAATCGGGTGAGTCGTCGTCCAGCCAGTAGAGCAGCGTGCTGGTGTAGACTCCGGCCAGCAGGGCGCGTTTGGTGTAGAAATTGAAATCGGTGGCGGTATCGCCGGCCGCGTACCACATGGCGTCGACCGTGCGGTAGAGGCTCCGCATCGACCGCGGCCCGTTCGTCGGCAGGATCTGCTGGGCGATCGCCTGGCGGATCGCCTCGCGGTGGGCGGCGTTCTGCTCCAGCCGGACCCGTATCGCGACGGCGATGCGGTCGCGAATGCGCATGGAGGCGAGGTCGCGGCGTTCCAGTTCCTCGATCATGCGCTGGTCGGCATCGGCCACGAAGTAATCCAGAACGTCCCTGATCCCCGCGGGAAAAGCGCGAAGGGCGTCTTCGAGCTCGACCCCGGCGTCGGCGGCGCCGTTGCGGAGCGCGCGTTCCGACCAGCCGTCGAACGGAACGTGATTGAGAGTCGTCGCCAAAAGGCGGCCGCGCAGTGCCTCCATTTCCGGCGACTGCGGTGCCATGGTGAGGCTCATACCTCGTCCTCCGCCTCGATATGGGCGTTGTGACGCATCTCGCTGACGAAATGCAGGGTCGTCATGTCGGTCATCCGCATCGGGTAGAGAATCCCGTCGAGATGGTCGCACTCATGCTGAACGACGCGGGCGTGAAAGCCTTCCGCTTCGCGCTCGATCCGCTGGCCGTCCGGCATGAGGCCATGATAGCGGATACGCGCGATCCGCGGCACCGCGCCTCTCAGGCCCGGCACCGACAGACAGCCTTCCCAGCCGAGCACGGTTTCGTCGGTCAGCGGCTCGATCACCGGATTGATCAGCGTCGTCAACGGCACCGACTCCGTCTCGCCTTCGGCGAGCCGCTCGTCCGGCACCATGAACATCACGATCCTGAGCCCCGCATAGACCTGCGGCGCCGCCAGACCCACACCACCTTCGTCCCGGAGGGTGTCGACCATATCCTCTATGAGACGCGGAATTTCCGGATCGTCTAGATTCTCGACTTCGCGGGCGCGGGCCTTGAGGATCGGATGGCCCATCCGGGCCAGCTTTCTGATTGCCATGGGCGTAATATCGGCATCGGCGCCATAGCGAGCAAGACGGGAGGAGAAAGCGACGATGATGGCGGTGATCTTCGAGTTCGAGGTCGAACCGGGGCAGGAGCAGGCGTATTTCGATCTTGCCGGCGCGCTGCGGCGCGACCTGGAAACGATCGACGGATTCATCAGCGTGGAGCGGTTCGAGAGCCTCTCGAAACCTGGCAAGGTCGTTTCCCTGTCGCTCTGGCGTGACGAGGCTGCGGTGACGGAGTGGCGCCGGCATCATCGTCACCGCAAGGCCCAGGAGCGCGGCAAGGCCGACATTTTCACCCGCTATCGCTTGATGGTCGCCGAGGTGGTACGCGAAATGCGCCTTGACGATCTCGGCGGGCGTACCGAGATCGACCATAAGGCGCGCTAACGGCCGAGCGTCTTCCCACGCCCGGACCTTTGTGCTATCCAGGCGCGCTCAAATTGGAACACGGTTAACACTCGACTCAAGGAAAGAGGCGGACGACTTGCAAGTACTGGTTCGCGACAACAACGTCGATCAGGCCCTTCGCGCGCTGAAGAAGAAGATGCAGCGCGAGGGTATCTTCCGGGAGATGAAGATGCGCCGCAGCTACGAGAAGCCCTCGGAGCGCCGCGCCCGCGAGAAGGCCGAGGCGATTCGCCGGGCCCGCAAGCTCGCCCGGAAGCGCGCCCAGCGCGAAGAATAGACTCCGTCGACCGCTGGCCGGCCCCATAGGTCGGTCGCAGCGGGCGGGTCTCATCACCAGACAGTCCGACAGGCGGCCGCTTCGCGCGCCGCCTTTTGGTGTTGGGTAGAGGACCGGCGGCGCTCGCTATCCCGAGACCGCGCTGAAGCTGATGCCGCCGTCGACTACCAGTTCGGCGCCGGTGACGTATTTCGACTCGTCGGAGGCCAGATAGAGCGCCGCGTAGGCGACGTCCCAGGCGTCGCCCATGCGCTTCATCGGGATCTGGCCGTTGCGGTGCTCGAGTCGCGCCGGGACTTCGTCGGCCGGATAGACGTCGGCCAGCATCTTCCTCAAGAGCGGCGTATCGATGATCCCCGGCAGGATGGCGTTGCAACGGACGCTCCGCGCCGCGTACTGCCCGGCGATATTGCGGGTGAGGCCCAGGATTGCCGCCTTGGTCGCCGCATAGCCGATATAGGGGACGTTCAACCACGAGGTCGCGGCGATCGACGAGACGTTGACGATGCTCCCCGCGCCGGAGGCCTCGAGATGCGGGAGTGCCGCCTTGCAGGTCAGATAGACGCTCTTGGCGTTGATGGCGGCGACCCGGTCCCATTCTTCCTCGGAGGTCTCGACCGGGCCGCCGCCGTCGCCGACGATCCCGACATTGTTGTGCAGGATGTCCAATCGGCCGAACCGGTCGATGCAGGAGGAGATCGCGGCCTCGACGTCCGACCGATTCGAGACGTCGGCCCGAGCGGTGGCGCAGACGCCGCCTTCGCCTTCGATGATTTCTTTCGTCTCGGCGACGGCATCAGCGTCGATATCGAGGGCGAGAACCTTGGCGCCTTCGCGCGCGAACAGGGCTGCTACCGCCTTGCCGTTGCCCCAACCGGGACCGATCGACCCCGCACCGGTTACGAGAGCCACCTTGCCATTCAAACGTCCAGACATCCCCGCCTCCCTGTCATTGCTTGTGCTTTGTCGACCAGCCTACAGTGAGGGCCAACGATACGAACAGGGGAGGTGAATGCGATGACGTTCGCGAGAACGGCTCCGATGGTGATGGCGATTGTCGGTGTGTCGGCGCTCTCAGCCGGCGCGGTTCAGGCGCAACTGATGATCACCGGCAACGACGAGAAGGTCATTTTCACGCCGGAAGGCAAGCCGCGCTACCTGCCGCCGGACCGAGATACGGTGTCGATCGTCGACATCGGCACCGATCCGGCCGATCCGAAGATCGTCGCCAATCTGCATCTGAAGAATTCGGTCTTCGGGCCGCCGACCAATCTCGCCATCACGCCCGACCAGAAGCTCGCCTTGGTTGCGAATTCCATGAAATGGGTCCAGGGCGAGGGCTGGTGGGTTCCCAAGCCCGGCAATGAACTGCATGTCATCGATCTCAGCTCCGGCGACCCGCGGCTGGTCAGAACGATGAATGTCGGCGATCAGCCGTCGGGCATGGCTATCAGTCCCGACGGGAAGCTGGCGCTGATCGCCAACCGCAACGGCCATTCGATCAGCGTCCTGTCCATCGATGGCACGACGGTCAAACCGATCGGTACCGTGGCGATGGAGGCGCAGGTCTCGGCTGTCGCCATCACGCCGGACGGGAAGAGAGCGCTGGCGACCAAGTTCGCCGACCACAAGGTCTCGCTTCTGTCGATCGACGGGCAGACGGTGACCTATGACGGTACCGACTTGCCGGTGGGGCTCTGGCCTTACAATGTCGCCATTACGCCGGACGGCAAGCTGGGTCTCACCGCCGACAACGGCAACGCCGGAAGCTCCGACGGTCATGTCGATACCGTCAGCGTCATCGACCTCGAGGCGACTCCCCCTCGGGTGATCGATCATGTGGTCGTCGGCGACGCGCCGGAAGGGCTGGCGGTCAGCCCCACCGGTGAGATCGCCGTGGCGATCCTGCTGAACGGCACCGGCGGGGTGCCCGAGGACGCGTGGTACTACAACCCCCACGGCCTCGTCGCGGTACTGGCGATCGAAGGGAAGACCCTCCGCGTGATCGACAAGGTGGCGGTCGGCGGGCTGCCCGAGGGCGTCGTGTTCTCGCCGGATGGCGGTTACCTCTACGTCGGCAATTTCGTCGACGGTGACGTTTCGATCCTGAAGGTCGACGGCACTACGGTGACCAACACCGGCAAGACCCTGAAGCTTCCCGGCCATCCCGGCTCGATGCGCTGAATCGGACCCGCCCCGCCGCTGCCGGACGAATCCCGGCGGCGGCGGGGCATCCGCTTACCGGGGGCCGAGAAACAGCCAGAGTATGAAGCCGAGGAACGGCAGCAGCAGGATCAGCACGACCCAAAAGACCTTGCCGCCGGTCGAGGCGTTGCTGCCGACCGTCTTGACGATCGCGTAGACGTCCCCGATCAGAAGAAGAAGTCCGAAAATTCCGCCGATCTCGATTCCCATCCGCCCCTCGCGTCTTTTCGTAAGCTCGTCGCCGCCACGCATATCAGACGGGGCTGAGGTTTCTGGCAAGGGGTGCCAAATCCCACCATTCGTGCCCGAACGTTAGTAGGCTGGACCCGACAGCCGGCATGCGTGCCGGTCTTGCGTACGGAGGAGGGCGAGAATGGTCGAGCTTACGAGGCTGAAACCGGCGCCGATGCCGACGGTTCTGCCGCTCTATGAATTTCAGGCCACGGGGCCTGTCGCCGACATCTACGCAGAAATCAAGCGGACGCTGCGGGTGCCGTGGGTCGGCGTGCTGTTCCTCGCCTGGGCCCGGTACCCGACATTCTTCCGCGCCTTATGGAACGGACTTGCCCCGATCGCCGCGACTCGCGTCTTCGCCGAGGGAGCGGCCGAACTGCGTGAAACGGTCATGGACGGCGTCGGAGCCCTGGAACCGGTGCCGGTTCTGGGGCGGTTGGAAAGCGCGGGCTACTCGCCGCGTGAAATCGACGAGATGCGGGTGCTGTTCCAGGTCTTCGACCACGGCAACAACCAGTACGCCTTGCTGGCGACGCTGGCACGCCTGTGCCTCGAAGGCGGCAGCTTCGGCAAGACGCGGCCGATGGAGCATCGCGAGGACCAGGGAATTGTCGGGGCGCCACCGCTGGTGCTGATCGAGATGCACCATGCCGGGCCGGATCTGCGCGCGGTCTATGAGGACGTGATGGCGACCCTGGGGCTTCCCTTCGTCAACACCGACTATCGGGCGCTCGCGCGCTGGCAAAGCTACTTCGCGACCGCTTGGCAGGATTTGAAGCCGGCCGTCGGCGGCAGTGCGCATGAGGCGTTGGCTGCGGAATACCACCGACTCGCCGTCGAGATCGCCTGCGACCTGCCGAACCCCATCGGGCTGTCGGCCGAAACGCTATGCGCCGCGGCGGAGGCCGACGCCACGGTCGACGAGGTGCTGGCCGTGTCGCGGGTCTTCCACTACCTGCTGCCCGGTCTCTGCGTGAACATGGGCTATTTCGAAAGCCAACTCACCGAGTGAACGCGCGTCGCGCTCGCACGATTACGTAAGGCTTTCAGTCGTCCGGGCGGCCCGATAGCTCGGCTGGAACTGCCGGCGGGCGGACATCAAAGGGCCGTCACCGTATCTCGGGCGGGCGGCAAGGACTTTCCGATTCCGCTTGCGCGCCTTTCGAAGCCCTGTTCACACTATCGTCACAGGGAGGACGTTCAAGGGAAGCGGCATATGACTTCCCGCTGAAGCGTCCGGCGTCGAACCACTAACAGATGGGTCGGGCCGATGACTGAAAAAGCACCATCCGGGCCGCGAAGCGTCGCTATCGTCGGCACCTATTCCAGCGGAAAGACGGCACTACTCGAAAGCCTGCTGTTCGCGACCGGCGCGATCTCGCGCAAGGGCACGATCAAGGAAGGGAATACCGTCGGCGATGCCTCGGCCGAGGCGCGAAGCCGCGGTATGAGCGTCGAAGTCTCTACGGCGACCACGACTTACCTCGACGAGGTCTTCACCTTCCTCGACTGCCCCGGTTCGGTCGAGTTCCTGCACGAGACCTATGCGGCGCTGGTCGGCGTCGATGCCGCCGTCGTCGTCTGCGACAACGAAATTGACAGGGCGGCGGCGCTCTATCCGCTGTTCCGTTTTCTCGATGAGCACCAGATCCCGTATTTGATTTTTGTCAATAAAATGGACCGGGCGTCGGGCAGCGCCCGCGATGTGCTGGAAGCATTGCAGGCGATCTCGAAGCGTCCGCTGGTGTTGCGGCAAGTGCCGATACGCAAGGGAGAAGCGGTTTCCGGCTATATCGATCTCGTTCATGAGCGCGCCTATTCCTACAGCGACAACGGCGCTTCCAGCCTGATCCAGATCCCTGAGGAAATGCAGACGGAGGAGCAGGACGCCCGAGGCGAAATGCTGGAGGCGCTGGCCGACTTCGACGACTCCCTGCTCGAGAAGCTGCTGGAAGACGTCGTGCCGCCGAAGGAGGAGATCTACCAGACCCTGCACAAGGATTTCTCCGAAGGACTCGTGGTGCCCGTTCTGTTCGGCGCGGCCGAGCGTGAGAACGGCGTTCGCCGCCTCTTGAAGGCGCTCCGCCACGATGTGCCCGGCCCCGAGATGACCCTGGAGCGCGTGGGGCTGGACGCCAGCGGCCCGCCGCTCGCTCAGGTTCTTAAGACCTATGTCAGTCCGCACAGCGGCCGGCTGTCGCTGGTCCGGGTGTGGCGCGGACCGCTGAAGGACGGGGCGACCCTGAGCGGGGTCCGGGTCGGCAGCGTCAATACGATGCTCGGCAGCCAGCTCGGCAAGGTCCAGTCGGCCGAGGCCGGCATGGTGGTGGCGCTCGGGCGGATGGAAGGCGTGAAGACGGGCGATATGCTGTCGGGCGACGGTGCGGTGGCGGTGCCGGAGCCGCTTCGCTTCCAGCCGCCGCACGCGGTCTACGCGATGGCGGTGGCGACCGAGAAGCGCGCCGACGAGGTCAAGTTGAGCGACGCTCTCGGCAAGATCGTGGAAGAGGATCCGTCCCTGTTCTGGGAGCAGAACCACGGCACTCATCAGGTGCTGTTGTGGGGGCAGGGAGAGATCCACCTGCTGGTCGCCCTCGATCGCCTCCGCAACAAGTACAACCTGCCGCTCGTCACCGATCGCCCGAAGGTTCCCTACAAGGAGACGATCCGGAAGCCGGTCTCGGTTCACGGCCGCCACAAGAAGCAGTCCGGTGGCCACGGCCAGTTCGGCGACGTCCACCTGGATATCCGCCCGCTCGGGCGCGGCGAGGGCTTCGTCTTCGAGGACACGATCGTCGGTGGCGTCGTGCCGCGCCAATACATCCCGGCCGTCGAAACCGGGGTGAAGGATTACATGAAAAAAGGACCGCTCGGCTTTCCCGTCGTCGATGTCGGCGTGACGCTGACCAGTGGCTCCTACCACACGGTCGACAGTTCGGAGATGGCGTTCCAGACGGCGGGTCGTATCGCCATGTCGGAAGGCATGCCCCAGTGCAATCCGGTCCTGCTGGAGCCGATTTTCAAGGTCGACGTGCACGTCCCCAACGAGTACACGCCGCAGGTCCAGCGCCTGCTGAGCGGGCGGCGGGGGCAGATTCTCGGCTTCGGCGCGCGTGACGGCTGGGACGGTTGGGACTCGGTCTCGGCCAACCTGCCGCAGGCTGAGCTCCACGACCTGATCATCGAGCTCCGCTCCCTGTCCCGCGGCGTCGGCACCTACGATTTCAGCTTCGATCACCTGCAGGAGCTGTCGGGACGCCTTGCCGACGACGTCGTCTCCGCGGCGGCGGCGGCGCAATGAGCCCGTAAGGATTTAGGGGCGCGCGTGGCTGCCGGCCGTTTTTCTCGCCGATCGGCAAAATTGCGCTATAGTTTCTAGTTACCAATGTGGAGCCATCGTCGACGGAGGACGGGGCTCGCGGACGGACGACAGGGTGCGCGGGATGAGGGCCGTGCCCGATGATTGGTCGACCGTCCGCCGAATGCGGAGAGCGGGCTTTCGTCGCCCGTGACGGCCGAGACTCCACAGTCAGGGAGGGACGGCCTATGACTGTTCGCGTATTGTTGAAATCCAAGGGGGATAGTGGCGAGGTGATCTCGGTCGCACCGGAGACGACCGTAGAGGAGCTCGCCGGCGTGCTGGTCAGATATCGCATCGGTGCCGCGATGGTTCGGGATTCGCAGGGGATCGTGAAGGGCCTCATATCCGAGCGCGACGTGATCCACGGCATTGCCGAGCACGGCAAGGGCACGACCCAGCTTCCGGTCTCCCAGTTCATGACCAAGGAAGTCGTTACCTGTAGCCCGGACGACACCATCGACTCCGTGATGGAGACGATGACGACTCGACGGTTCCGCCATGTGCCGGTGATGGAGGGCGGCTCGCTGGTCGGCGTCATCAGCATCGGCGACGTCGTGAAATACCGGATCGAGCAGACCGAGCGCGAGGCGCAGCATCTGCGCGAGTACATCACCGCCTGAACGCCGTTCCGTAACGCCGGCCCCTGGGGACGCGGGGGCCGTGCGTCGCGATGTGGTCGTTCTGGGCGGCGGTCCTGCCGGAGCCGTCGTCGCGAAGGGGCTGGCCGAAGCCGGTTACGACGTCGGACTGGTTATGTCCGTCTCTGGTGCGCCGGTGGTGGAAGGCGCGTCCGAGCGTGTCGTCGAAGGGTTCCGACGGGCCGGGTGCGATCATGCGCTTGCCGCCGTGGGGGCATGGGTGCCCAGACGGTCGGCATGGAACGGTGTCACCCGGGAAGCGAACGGCGAATTCCTCGTCGAGCGAGCGAGCCTCGATGCCGGGCTTGCCATCGATGCGGCGTCGGCGGGGGTCCGTGTGGTGAGAGGCCGCGTCTCGGCAGGGGCCGGCGATCCCGAGGCCGGTGTCGCCTTTCTGGCGGGTGACGGGTCCCGCGGCTGGATTCGGGCTCGGTTCCTGGTTGAGGCGCGCGGCCGTCGCGCGCCGCGACCGTCGCCGGCACGGCTCGCGGGCCCGGTCGCCACGGCGTTGACTCGCCGCTGGAAACTTCCGGCCGACACGGCGCCGGGGACCTTGGCGGTCTCTTTCGAGGAGGGTTGGGCCTGGCTCGCCATTGGCGACAGGGGGCAGGCTTCCCTTCAGATCGTCGTCTCTTACGCCCAGAGCGCGCTGCCCGGACGACGGGAGCTCGCTTCCCGCTACGATGCCTTGGTGGCGTCGATCCCCGAACTCCGGGCAAGGCTGGCCGACGGACGCGTGGACGGCGAGGTTGTCGCGCGCAATGCCAACGCCGTGCTCGCAGCGGACGCCGTGACGGCGCGGTCGATTCGAGTCGGCGACGCGGCGCTTGCCGTCGATCCGCTGTCGGGCCATGGAATGTTCGAGGCGGTATCGACCGCGCTCGCTGCCCTGCCGGTGATCCGAACCCACCTCGAACGCCCGGGGGATGCTGCGCTGGCCCGCAGCTTCTATCAGGAACGTGTCGAATTCGCTTTCCTGCGCCATGCGCGGGCCGGGCGAGATTTCTACGCCGCCGAGCAGCGCTGGCCGCAGGCACCGTTCTGGCGGGCGCGGTCGGCCTGGCCCGACGACGAAGCCGCCCATCCGGAACTCGCCCCGGAGGCCGCTCGGGTGGTCACGCGGCCGGTCGTCGAGGACGGCTTCATCGTGCCGCGCGAAGTGGTCGTCACCCCCGACCATCCTCGTGGCGTGTGGCAGGTCGACGGCGTGCCGCTGGTACCGCTGCTGCGCTTCCTGGCCGAAGGACCGATCGCCGACGACGCGATCGTCGCCCGCTGCGCGGCCGTTTGCCGGCGTCCGGCGGAACAGGTCGCGCGGGCCTTGGCCTGGCTCCGGTTCCGCGGCCTCCTCGTGGGGGCGGGACTTGGCGACGCAGGCTGAACGTTTGCCGCGATACTGCGCGGTGATTCCGGCGGCACAGAATTTCGCAATGCGGAATCTGCCCTTGACAAGACTTTCAAGGGGGTTCGATCATTCCGGATAACACGGCTTTTCAAGGCCGGCGCGTGCGTCAAGTGGGATACTTAAGTAGGGGGAAGAGGACTATGACGCTGACGCTATCGGTGCGTTCGTTCCTAGTCGCCGCCACGGCCGCTGGGGCATGGGCGGGGCTGGCTTCTCCGAGCTTCGCGGAAGATCCGGAAGCCATCCTCGAAGCACGATGCGGCGCCTGCCACAGCGAGGAGGAAGGTGGCGGGCTCAGCCGCATCTACCATCAGCGCAAGACCCCCGAAGGCTGGCTGATGACCATCGTTCGGATGGGCATCATGCATGGTGTCGAAGTTCCCCCCGACGAGCGCCGGGCGCTGGTCAAGTATCTCGCCGACAGTCAGGGGCTGGCGCCGTCGGAGACGGAGAAATACCGCTACGCGCTGGAACGCCGCCCGAACGTCATCGAGAGCCTCGATTTCGACGAGGACTATCCTTACATGTGCGGCCGCTGCCACAGTGGCGCGCGCGGGGCGCTTCAGCGGCGAACCACCGAGGAATGGCGACTCCACGTCCATTTCCATCTCGGCCAATGGCCTACCACCGAGTACCAGTTCTTCGGCCGCGATCGCGAATGGTTCAAGATCGCGACGACCGAGACCGCCGAGATGCTGGGCAAGCAGTTTCCGTTCGAGACCGCGGCGTGGTCCGACTGGCAGGCTCATGAGGACCCGGATCTGAGCGGGACGTGGCGCTTCGTCGGCCACGGCGCCGCGATGGGCTCCTACGAAGGTACGGCCGACCTCAAGGCTACCGACGGCGAAGATCAGTATGCGATGAGCCTCACGGCCCGCTATGCGGACGGCACCGAGGAAGTGCTCGTCGGCAGCGCCATCCTTTATACGGGCTATGAATTCCGCGCTCGCCTGAGCGGTGGCGAAGGCGGCGACATGCTGATGATCGGCACGGTCGACGAGAACGGCAACATGGGAAGCGGGCGAGCGATGCTCGCCGACGCCGACGAGATCGGCAGCGACTATCAGGCGGTCCGGGTCGCCTCGGGAACCGCAGCGGTGCTGGCGGTCGAGCCGCCTTTCCTTAAGGCGGGCAGCAAGGGCACGATCTCGATTTACGGCACGGGTCTCTCCGGCGATGTCAGCCTTGGCGACGGCGTGACGGTCGTCGAGGTCGTCTCGTCCGAGCCCGGTACCGTGACCGTGGTCGCCGAGGCTGGTGCGGACGCGATGGAAGGTCCCCGGACCGTCTCCGTCGGCGGTACCGATGGCGGCGCTCTCACCGTCTATCAGAATGTCGATCAGGTGCGGGTCGAGCCGGCCTTCGGCATCGCCCGCGTCGGCGGCGCCGGTGGCCCCATCGACCGGGTCAAAGCGACATTCGAAGCCGTGGCCTATGCGGCCGGCGCCGACGGAGAAGCCGGGACCGAGGACGATCTGCGGATTGGCCCGATGGACGCTGCCTGGGCGCTGAAGCCGTTCGACGAGGTGGCCGCGGAGCTGGATGACACCAAGTTCGCCGGGACGATGGACCCGAAGCTGGGCGTCTTCACGCCGGCTGCCGCGGGCCTCAACCCGGAGCGGCCGTTCAGCACCAATAACGCCGGCAATCTGACCGTGGTCGGCACGGTCGACGACGGCGGGACGGCGGTGAGTGGCGAGGGTCAGCTTATCGTGACGGTGCAGCGCTGGAACGACCCGCCGATCCGCTGAGACGCGGCGGGCCGGAGCAAGGGGCGCCATAAGGCCCCCTGGGACAGGAGCAGATGGCATACCAACTGGTTGAGCATAATCTGCATGAGGTCGAGGTCGGTGGCCGGCGCTTGCTGTTCCACATCCCGACCACCAGCCTGTTCGAGATCGACGACGTCGGCCGCGACGTGCTCGCCTTATTCCGCGAACAGCCCTCGGTCGAGGCCGACGACGTCCGGCGGCGCTTCGACGGCCGCCATCCGCCGGGTGAGGTGGTCGAGACGCTGGAAGAGTTCATCAATCTCGACATCATCAATGACGGCCGGCCGCTGAAGGCCGAAAGCACACCGTTCAAGATCGAGAACTTCCCGCTCAGCACGATCGTGCTGAACGTCAACACCGGCTGCAATCTGAGTTGCAGCTACTGCTACAAGGAAGACCTCGCCGCGCCCTCAGAGGGCGAGAAGATGGACTTCGAGACGGCGGTGAAGAGCATCGAGCTGCTGCTTCGCGAGGGCGAGCGGCGCGACCGCTTCAACGTCGTCTTCTTCGGCGGCGAGCCCTTGAGCAACATGAAGCTCATACGGCAGGTGGTCGATTATGCCGAGGGCCGTGCGAAGGAGGTGGGGAAGCGCGTCGACTTCACCCTGACCACCAACGCGACCCTACTGACGCCCGAGCTCGTCGACTACTTCAACGCCCACCGCTTCGGTCTCACCATCAGCATGGATGGGCCGAAGCCGCTTCACGACAAGAACCGCCTGACGGTCGGCGGCCAGGGCAGCTACGACGTCGTCGCCAGGAAGGCGCGGATGGCGCTGGAGCGCTATACGTCGCGGCCGATCGGAGCGCGGGTGACGCTCACCGCCGGGGTCGTCGACGTGGTCGGGATCTGGGACCACCTGATCAACGACATCGGCTTCCAGGAGGTCGGCTTCTCGCCCGTCACCTCGGGCGATATCAGCCTCTACAACCTGTCCGAAGCCGAAGTCGCACAGGTCTTCCAGAACATGAAGACCCTGGGCGAACTCTATGTCGAGAAGGCGATCGAGGGCGTCAATATCGGCTTCTCGAACATGCACCAGATGATGACGACGCTGGCCGAGGGCATGAACAAGTCGCTGCCCTGCGGCGCGGGAGTCGGCATGCTGGCGGTCGACAAGGACGGCGACCTCAACCTCTGCCATCGTTTTACCGGGTCTGATCTCCCGACCTTCGGCGACGTCGACAAGGGGATCGAC
The DNA here is from genome assembly GCA_002721365.1 of Rhodospirillaceae bacterium. GTDB lineage: Bacteria > Pseudomonadota > Alphaproteobacteria. The sequence goes on from PBKC01000073.1 coordinate 106,830, forward strand.
AAGGATCGTCTGGGGTCTTTCCTCGGCGAGCGGGCCGACCGCGTCGACACCGGCTGCGCCACTTGCCGCATCCGCAATGTCTGCTCCGGCGGCTGCTACCACGAATCCTACGCGCGTTACGCCGACCCGATCCATCCGACCTACCATTACTGCGATCTGATGCGCGACTGGGTCGATTTCGGAATCGCCGCTTATGGCCGGATCATGCAGGAGAACCCGGCCTTTCTCAGCAATCACGTCGAGCCACGGAGGGCGTGGAAATGAAGCATCTCAAGGCGATCAACCAGAAGGCGCGGCAGTTCGAGCAAGCCGCGGAGCAGGGCCGGGAAGGCGAGGTGCAGATGATGCAGACGGTGGTCGCCGGCTGCTCGCTCACCCTCGATCCGGGTTGGGAAGTCGATCCGTTCGGCGGCGTTGCCGGACTGTGCCAGCCCATGGAGGCCGACCTCTACGGCTGTTCCGACCCGTGCTGGTGGCCGGCCCAGGTGCCCGACACGATGGTCACCTATCCCGACTGGAACGCCGATGCGCCGTCTGCACCGCGCGACTGGCGGGCGCTGGACGCCGTGTTCCCGAAAGATGCGGGCACGAGCTGAGGCGGGCGACGCACGCGATTGATCTCGGGAAGGGGGAGACGACAATGACGACGAGACTGGGATCGCTTCTCGCCGGTGCGGCGATGGTCATCGGTGTCGGCGCAGCCACCGTGGGTGTCGCGCAGGCCAAGGATTTCATCATCACGGCGACCAAGCCCAACAACCTCTTCGTCGTCGACATGGCGGAGCGGAAGGTGGTCAGCGAGTGTCAGATCCTCGGCCGCGGCTCGCCGATAAGCATGGCGCCTTCGCCGACGTCCAACGTCGTGTTCGTCTCCACCAATGGCTGGGGCGAAGTGTCGGGCGTCGATACAGATACCTGCGAGGAGGTGTTCCACGCCGACTTGTCGGAGGGGAACATCCGGGCGCGGAACATCGCCGCGATGACGATCAGCCGCGACGGCAAGGAGCTCTATGTCCAGCAGACGCGGGTCGAGCTGCTGCCGGACCGTTACAACATCCTGCCCCACCGGATCGCTGTCTACGATACCGACGCCGGGCTCGACGCGACGCCCAAACGCACCTTCGAGGTTCCGCGCGGCATCTCGATCATGACACCCTCGGTCGACGGCAAGTATCTCTGGGCCGGCGGCCACGACGCCTATCAGATCGAAATCGCCACCGGCAAGATCGTCAACACCGTCCCCATCCTCAACTGGGAGCGCGATCGCCCGACCTACGGCAAGCCCGACGCCCTGGCCTTCTGGCCGCTGTACGAGCAGACCGAAGTGATGGTGCTGCCCTACTTCGCGCCGAAGTTCGCCTCCGAGAAGCAGGAAGAGATGGTCGACTTCGTGGTCGGCACGACGCGCATCGATCTCACCGATAACACTTGGGTCCAGGAGGACCTGACCAGCGCCGACGTGCTGATCTTTTCGATGAGTCTCAACCCGTCCAACACCGACATCATCTATGGGGTCTATACACAGCTCTCGAAGTACAACGTTGCGACCAAGGAGCTGGAGAAGCGCATCGACCTCGACCACACCTTCTACTCGGTGAACGTGTCGTCGGACGGCAAGGAGGTCTATGTCGGCAGCACCAACGACGACATCGGCGTCTACGACGCCGAGACGCTCGAGAAGCTGGCCATCATCAAGCTCCCAGGCGGGGGCGATCAGGGCGCCCTCGGTTTCCGGATGGTCCAGCGATAAGCTCCCTCGGCACCTGCCTTCTCACGGGGTCGGCCGGTGGCCGGCCCCGTTTCGCGTGTAGGGCGGGGTTGATCGGCATTAACGCCATCGCGTTCCCCACCACCCCTAACCCCTCCCCCCCAATGGGGCGGAGGGGGACTTCCGGTGGAGACGGGCCGAAACGGTCTCCCTCTCCGCCCCATTGGGGGGGAGAGGGCCGGGGTGAGGTGGGGAGCGCGACGACCGATGCCGAATGTCGTTACCCCAGCGAAGCGATCGATGTCTGATTCCACAGCCCACGCCTGGGACGCCAAGGACCGGACCGCGCTCTCCTGGCTGTTCTCCTTCGTGCGCCCGCATCGCGGCCGTCTTGCCGTCGTGCTCCTCCTTTCGGTGCTGGCGACGGCGATCACCCTGGCGCAGCCATATCTCCTTAAGCTGATCATCGACCGCGGCATCATCGCCGGCGATCTCCGGGTGCTGGCCTGGCTGATCGTGGCGATGCTGGCGGTGGGGCTGGCGAGCCTCGGCATCGGCGGCATCAACCGCTACCTCCACGTCAAGCTGTCGGGCCGGGTGCTGTTCGCCATGCGTGAGGCGGTCTACGGGCACCTCCAGCGACTGTCCCCGGCCTATTTCGCGCGGGTCCGCGGCGGCGACATTCTGGCGCGGATCGACGGCGACGTCGCCGAGTTGCAGCGCTTCGGCATCGACGCTGTCCTTACCCTGGTCGGCGGTGTCCTGGGGTTGGTGGGCTCGGTGGCACTTATGGCATGGCTCGACTGGCGGCTGGCGCTGGTCGCCGCCG
>PBKC01000074.1 GCA_002721365.1 Rhodospirillaceae bacterium
CCACGCGCGGCACGGGCGCCGGCTGCTCGTCATGGGCCTCCAGCTCCTGGTCGATGATGCGTTCGATGTCTTCCGCGACCAGCTCGAAATCGAGGTTGTAGCGGCCGCGGATATAGTCCTTGAGCGGCTTGCCGACCCAGCGATAGAGGCGCCGCGCCAGCGCCTTGGGAAGCTCCTCGCGGTGGATCAGCGGCTCGCGATAGGCGACCTCCCATTGCGACTGCTCGACCAGCAGCGCCATCGTCGCCTCGTCGAGAACCGCTCCCCCGTTCTCGATCAGGGTGACGACCACCTCCGTCTCGCCGGACTGGGCGAGACTGCCGCTGACCGCCGTCGAGATCGCCTTGCGGCGGGCGATGGCGAGGCGGTGGCCCTGCGACTTCTCATGGATGATGCGAATGAGCTCGGCATCGGAAAGAAGCGGGCTCTCAGTCAGGAGCGGACGCGCCACCTCGATCTCGTCATCGGAGGCCAGCGTCACGATCAGGCTGGGCGGCGCGTCCTCGCGCGTCGCCAGTCGCGAGGCGAGCTCCCACCGCAGGCGCACCTCGACGTCGCGGACCAGCCTGAGCAGGATGTCGGCCGCCAGGCTGCGCTCGCGATCCTGATCGGCGCGGATGTCCTCGACAAGAATACGACTGACGGATCCGAATACCGCCCCGCGGCTTTCCGGCGCCTCGTCGGCCGCCAGCTTGAGCCGCAGCCGGTAGCTGTCCTCGTCCACTTTCATCGCCGCTCGCTCCGGGCCCGGCAGCCTTCCGCACCTCCATACTCTGCCGCGAAACGACGATTGTATATGTAATTGCGATCACAAACCGTGACGGGCAGCGATGCGGCGGGTTGCGCGGGTGGTGGCGATCCAGATGCCGGTGAAGACGGCGGCGACACCCACCACCAGATTCCAGCGAATCGGCTCGTCCAGCAGGACCGCCCCGAACAGGCCGGCGCTGATCGGGTTGACGCAGACCGCGATCGCCACCCGCGTGGGCGTCGTGCGGCTGAGCGCGAAGCCCCACAGGAAGAAGGCGCCGGCGCTGCCGACCACGCCGAGCCAGGCGATCGCCGCCCATTGCGGGGCGCCGAAGGCCGGCACGGCGGCGAAACCGCCCTGTCCCCAGGCGATCAGGGCGAGGCTCGCCGCGCCCACCGCCATCGCCGGGACGGTGAAGCGGACCGGCCCGGTCGCCATGATGATCGGCCGCGACCAGACGCTGTAGAGCGCCATGCACAGGGCCGCCGCGACCATCAGCAGGTCGCCCCGCCAGGCGCCGGCTGGCGCGGTGGCGAGCCCGGAGAGAAGCGCCAGCGCGACCCCGCCCATCGCCGTCAGCACGCCGAACGTCTTCCGCGCCGTCAGCGCCTCCACCCCCAGCAACGCGCCGGCCAGCATGGTGAGGAGCGGCAGCGTCGAGAGCGCCAGCGCGCCGCGGGCGGCGGTCGTGAAGATCAGCGAGGCGTTGAACAGGATCGGGAACAGGCAGAAGAACAGCAGCCCGAGCCCCGCCACCCGCGGCCAGTCGCGCCGCGCCGGCCAGCGGCCGCGCTGCAGAAAGGCCACCGGCAGCAGGGCCAGAAAGCCGATGCCGAAGCGGAACGCCCCCAGCGTCATCGGGTCGGTCCAGCCGACCAGATAGCGGGTCGCGCCGATCGCCGTGCCGCCAAACGCGCTCGACAGTGCCGCCGCCGCGACGCCTATCCACTCACCCACCGAACCGCCTCCATCTCGCATCCAGGTTGCGCGGACGGTAGGGCAGCGCTAAACATCACGGAATGGAATTATATTGATCCAACAGATAACGGTTCGTCATCATGCTGCCGCCTCTCGACCCCGACCTCCTCCAGGCCTTCGTCGCCGTCGCCGATCAGCGCTCGTTCACCCGCGCGGCCGCCTCGCTCAACCGCACCCAGTCGGCGGTCAGCATGCAGATCAAGCGGCTGGAGGAGCGGCTGGACACGGCGCTGTTCGCGCGCAGCCGCAGCCGCGTCGACCTGAGCGAGGCCGGCGAGAGCCTGCTCGGCTACGCCCGCCGCATCCTGGCCCTCAATGAGGAAGCCGTCGACCGGCTCCGCGCCCATGCGGTCGAGGGCCGCGTGCGGCTGGGAGTGATGGACGACTACGGCGCCTGCATTCTGCCGCCGCTTCTCGCCCGCTTCGCCCACGGCCACCCGCAGGTTCATGTCGAGATGGAGACCGGCCTGACCTCGGGCATGATCGACCGGGTGGGCGAGGCGTACGACCTCTGCATCGCCATGCACCCGGCAGGGGCCGGCGACGGTGAATTCCTCCGCCGCGAGCAGGCGGTGTGGGCGGCGGGGGACACCCACGCCGTCGAGCGCGCCGACCCGCTGCCGGTCGCGCTCTACCCCCAGGGCTGCCTGTTCCGGAAATGGGCGACCGAGGCACTGGACGCCGCCGGCCGGCCGTGGCGCCTCGCCTTCGTGAGCCACAGCCTCGCCGCCGTCGAGGCGATCGCCGCCCAGGGTCTGGCGGTCACCGTGGTCAAGGCCGGCACCTTCCCGGAACGCCTGCGCCCGCTGGGAGAGGCGGACGGCATGCCGCCGCTCCCCATGGCTGACATCCGCCTCCACCGGGCGGCGAGCCTGCCCAAGGCGGCGGGGGTGCTGGGCGACTTCCTCGCCGCCGCGCTCGCCCGGCCGGCGGCGCCCTACCCGTCCGCCGGGCCGGGATGGGTGACGGCGCCGTACGCGGCGTCGCCAACCGTCTCCGCATAGCGCCAGAGGGCGGCCATCCGCGGGCTGGGCGGCCGGGCGCGCCACGCTTCGGCTCGGGCTCCGAGCTCGTCCTCGCTCAACAGCACGTCGAGGGTGCCGCTGTCTGCGTCGATCTCGATCATGTCGCCGTCCCGGATCAGGGCGATCGGCCCGCCTGCCGCCGCCTCCGGCCCGACATGGCCGATGCAGAAGCCCCGCGTGGCACCGGAGAAACGGCCGTCGGAGACCAGCGCCACCTTCTCGCCCATCCCCTGACCGTAGATCGCCGCAGTGGTCGCCAGCATTTCGCGCATGCCGGGGCCGCCGCGCGGGCCTTCGTAGCGGATCACCAGCACGGCGCCCTCGGGATAGGCGCGCGCGGTTACAGCTGCGAAGCAGGCCTCCTCGCCGTCGAACACCACGGCAGGTCCCCGGAAGCGGCGCTGCTTGAGGCCCGCCACCTTCACCACCGCGCCCTGCGGCGCCAGGCTGCCGCGAAGGCCCATGACGCCGCCCGAAGGCGACAGGGGATCGGCCAGCGGCCGGATCACCGTCTGGTCGGGGTCCGGGACGACATCGGTCAGGTTCTCGGCGATCGTGCGGCCGGTCACGGTCGGGCAGTCGCCGTCGAGATAGCCGCTGTCGAGCAGCGCCTTCATCAGCGCCGGCACGCCGCCGGCCTCGTGCAGATCCTTGGCGACGAAGCGGCCGCCGGGCTTGAGATCGGCGATGTGCGGCGTGCGGCGGAAGACGTCGGTCACCGCCTGGAGGTCGAAATCGATCCCGGCCTCGTGCGCGATCGCCGGCAGGTGCAGGGCGGCGTTGGTCGACCCGCCCGAGGCGGCGACCACGGCGGCGGCGTTCTCCAGCGACCGCCGGGTGACCAGGGCGCGGGGGCGGATGTCCTTCGCCAGCAGGGCCATCACCGTCTCACCGGACTGGACCACGAAGGTATCCCGGCTGTCATAGGGCGCGGGGGCGGTGGCCGAGCCGGGGAGCGCCAGGCCCAGCGCCTCCGACACGCAAGCCATGGTGTTGGCGGTGAACTGGCCGCCGCAGGCGCCGGCCGAGGGGCAGGCGGCGCTTTCGATCGCCAGCAGCTCGGCGTCGTCGATCTCGCCCGAGGAATGGCGGCCCACCGCCTCGAACACGTCCTGGATGGTGATGTCGCGGCGGCGGTGGCGGCCGGGAAGGATCGAGCCGCCATAGAGGAAGACCGACGGGAGGTCGAGGCGCACCATCGCCATCATCAGCGCCGGCAGCGTCTTGTCGCAGGCACCCAGCGCCACCAGCGCGTCATAGCCATGGCCCCGGACGACCATCTCCACTGAATCCGCGATCAATTCGCGGCTCGGCAGCGAATAGCGCATGCCGACATGGCCCATGGCGATGCCGTCGGTAACGGCGATGGTGTTGAACAGGCGCGGCGTGCCATGGGCGGCAGCGACACCGCGCTTCACCGCCTCGCCCTGACGCGCGAGCGGCAGGTGGCAGGGGCCGGTCTCGCCCCAGGTGGTGGCGACGCCGACGAAAGGCCGGTCGAGCTCGGCATCGGTCAGCCCCATCGCCCGCAGATAGGCCCGCTGCGGCGCCCGCGCCGGCCCGCGCGTCACCGCATGGCTGGGCCGTTCATGGTCGGTATCGGTCATGGCTCGTTCCTCGTTCGAAGGCTCGAACCATGGAAAAGCGCCCGTACCCCGGCAAACGAATAAGGGTGATGCGAAGGATCACGGATCGTGATGGCGGGAGATGCTCGCGTCGAGCGCGAGCATGACAAGAAGAGGGGAAGCCCTTCTACCAAGGTCATCCTCGCGCTCGACGCGAGGATCTTCCACACGCAGTCTTCGCCCACGAAAAACCCCGCCGAGGCGGGGTTCCGTGGGTCGTCTATGAACGGCCGGTCAGAGGACCGACTCGACCCATTCGTAGAGTTTGCTCTTGGGCAGGGCGCCCACCTTGGTCGCCGCGACCGAGCCGTTCTTGAACAGCATCAGCGTCGGGATGCCGCGGACTCCGTACTTGGACGGGGTGCCGGGGTTCTCGTCGATGTTGATCTTGGCGACGGTCACCTTCTCGCCGAGTTCGCTGGCGAGATCCTCCAGCGCCGGGGCGATCTGCTTGCAGGGGCCGCACCATTCCGCCCAGAAGTCGACGAGAACGGGGCGATCGGCCTTGAGAACGTCGGTCTCGAAGGTCGCGTCGGAGACGGTCTGAGGCATAATTCCTCCTCGAGTTCGGGCGGTGCCGGACGATGCCGGACACCGGGCCGAGGGAATCTAAGGGCGGCCCTCCGGGTGGTCAAGGTGCGTAGCGGTCGAGGGAGTTTGCTGCCAGCGGCATCAATCGCGGTCCCTCGGTCCACAGCAGGGCGCAGCGGATTTCGCGGTCGGGATAGATGCGCCTGAGCGCGGCGCGATAGGCGGCCATCTGCCGGAGATAGAGCGGCGGCACCTGCTCCTCCCGCTCAGGCGGCTGGCGGCCGGTCTTGTAGTCGACGATCATCACGGCGTCGGACGTGACCACCAGCCGGTCGATCTGACCGGCGATCGCCCGGCCGTTGACCAGTGCGGCGATCGGCACTTCCGCGCGGCTGCCCGGTGCGAACAGAGGCGCGAAGGCGGCATCGTCCAGGAGCCCGAGCACCTGATCGGCGATCGCCGCGGCCTCCTCGGCATCCAGATCGCCGAAACGGCCGAGATACTGAAGGGCCGCCGCCCGCCTCGTCTCCGACGCCTTGTCGGGCAGAGCTTGCAGCAGCCGGTGGATCAGCCGCCCGCGATGGCCCCCGCCCGCCGCCGTCGCGGCAAGAGGGCTCACGGCCGGCGGCTCCTCACCGTCCGGGCGGGACGGCGACAACGGCCGCGGCGGCTCCGGCTCGGCCGGCGGCGGACGCAGCGCCCAGGCGGGAAGCAGCGGTGGTTCGGCCTCGGCCGCCGCATGGGGCTCGGAGACCGGCGGGGCCTCCTGCGCGCTTTCCAGACGCAGCCCCTCGCCCGTCCAACCCTGGTCGCCCCGCGCTTCGATCTCGAACGCGAAGGGCTGGGCGATGCCGCGCAGTCCTTCGGCGATCAGGTGATACCAGCAGCCAGCGGGCGGCTCCCGCCGCGTCCGCCAGCCGCAGACATAAAGCCGGTCCTCGGCGCGGGTCATGGCGACATAGAGCAGGCGGCGGTATTCCTCCATCCCGCGGGCGGTGGCGGCGTCGCGGATCGCCAGCGTCGTCTCGTCGCTGTTCGCCTTCCGCCCCGGCCACAGCAGCGCCGATTCGGGCGCGTCGACCCAGAGCGGCGTGGTCCGCGGCTGCGGGGTCTGCATGGTGTCGGCCAGGAAGACGATCGGCGCCTGCAGACCCTTCGCGCCGTGCACCGTCATCACCCGGACTGCGGTCCCCGCCTGCTCCAGGTCGCGCTTGACCTCCGAGCTTCCCGATTCGAGCCAGTGCAGGAAGCCCTGGAGCGAGGGCGCCCGCACCCGCTGGAAGTCGAGGGCGAGGTTCAGGAACTCGTCGATGGGGTCGCCGGCCTCGGTGCCGAGCCGCGCCAGCATGCGCCTGCGCCCGCCCTCGGCTTCGAGAAGGCCGGCAAAGAGCTCGTAGGGCGGGACGAAGTCGGCGCGGGCGAGGAGATCGGAAAGGAACGCGTGAGCTTCCTTGAACGCCGGGTGCTCGTCCCTCCGGCGGCGGAGCGTCGCCCACAGGTTCTCCGGTCCCCGATCCCAGGCGAGCGCGAACAGGCGGTCCTCGTCGAAGCCCACCAGTGGCCCTTTCAGCACCGCCGCGAGGTTCAACTCGTCCTCCGGCAGCAGCAGGAAGCGGCCGAGGGCGATGAGATCCATGACCGCGAGCTGGTCGTTCAGCACCATGCGATCAACGCCGGCGACGGCGATGCCGCGCTGCTTCAGGGCCCGCACCAGCGCCTCGACGAAGGGCGTGCGGCGGCGGACCAGCACCAGCACGTCGCCGGCCCGGATCGGCCGGTCGCGGGAGGGCAGGCGTTCTCCCCGGTCGATCCAGCCGCGCACCGTGGCGGCGATGGCGTCGGCGAGGCGCACCTCGGGCGTATCCTCCAGCCGCGCCGCGACCGGCGGCGCCCAGGCCGGCATCTCCTCCTCCGGCGCAGGCTCGACCGGCGGCCACAGCTCGACCAGCCCGGCGGCGCCGGTGCGGAAGGCGGCGTGGCGGACGGTCTCGTCGCCGCCGGCAACTCCGTCGCGCGCTTCCGGCAGGGCGAAGACGGCATCGACCGCCTTCAGCACCGCCTCGGTCGAGCGGAACGAGACTTCGAGGTCGATCCGCCGCCATACCCGTTCGGCCTCCGCCACGCGGGCGGCGAAGTGGTCGCGCATGCGGGAGAAGGCGGCGGGGTCGGCGCGCTGGAAGCTGAAGATCGACTGCTTCGAGTCGCCGACCGCGAACACCGTTCGGCCGCCATCGCGGGCGCCTTCCCCGGCGAAGAACTCCTCCGCCAGACGGGCGACGATCTCCCACTGCTCGGGGCTGTTGTCCTGGGCCTCGTCGATAAGGATGTGGTCGAGGCCGCCGTCGAGCTTGAACAGCACCCAGGCCGAGACGCCAGGCCGGGCGAGCAGATCGCGGGCGAGAAGGATCTGGTCGTCGTAGTCGAGGACGGCCCGGACCTCCTTCAGCCGCTGATACTGGGCGACGATCGCCGCGCCCAGCCGGATCAGCGCCGCCGTCGCCTCGAACACCGCCACCGCCTTGCAGCGGTCGGCGACGCCCCGCACCCGTTCGGCCTCCGTCGACAGCGCCGTCTCGGCATCGGGAGCCGCGTCGAGGACCTTCTTGGTGGCCAATCGCTTGCGGATGCTGCCGTCGGCGGTGAGGAAAGCCGTCGCATAGGCGGTGAAGGAGCGGCCGCGCTCTTCGGAAGAGGCGGCGAGCCATGCGGCGATCGCGGCACCACGATTGGCATCCGTATCGCTGCCGCCGGCAAGCGCCTGGGCCGCCGACCGCAAAGCCGCCGCGTCGAACGCACCGTCGGCGCAGGCCTCGGCCATCACGCCGCCAAGGGTCGGCTCGGCAGGCAGGTCGAGCACGCGGGCGGTGGCGGCGATGGCGCCGTCGATGCCGACCTCCTCGATCATGCGGGCGAGCCGGCCGCGTTCGCGGAGCATCACCGCCATCACGTCGCCGAACGTCGTCTCGCCCACCCGCGCGGTGACGGTGGCGAGTGCCGCCGACAGCGCCTCGTCACCGCCGTGGCGGGCGGCCATCAGTACGCGGTCGCGTGCCTCCTGCGCCAGTTCGGCGGCCGAGCGGTCGTCCAGAACGTCGAAATGGGGCGCCACCCCGGATTCGAGCGGGAAGCGGCGCAGCAGCGACTGCGAGAAAGCGTGGACCGTCTCGATGGTGAGGCCGCCCGGCGCATCCAGCACCCGCGCGAACAGCCGCCGGGCGAGATCCAGCGTCGCTTGAGCCGGCGTGGTCCCGGTCAGCGCCGTCAGGTCGGCGAGCAGCGCCTGCTGGGACGCCGTCGCCCAGCCGCCAAGGCGGCCGTTCAGCCGGTTCGCCATCTCGGCCGCCGCGGCCTTGGTGAAGGTGAGGCAGAGGATGCGGTCGGGCGCGGTGCCGGCGAGCAGCAGCCGGAGCACCCGGTCGGTCAGCACCTTCGTCTTGCCGGTCCCGGCCGAGGCCGCGACCCAGACCGAGGCCTCAGGGCTCGCCGCCGCGCGCTGGGCGAGGTCCGGGTCGGGCCGGGCCGGCTGAACGGCGACACTCATTCGCCGGACACCGTCGACCATTCGCGGACCCGCGCCAGATGCTCGTAGGGGCTGAAGCGGGGCGCGATCTCCGGCCACGGATGCGGCCGGGCGTAGTAGGGCGTGCCGGGATCGTCGAACCGGGCCACGAGCTGGCCAAGGCCTTCCAGCGCCTGTGCGGCGAGGGCGGCCGCGTCGCTGTCCCCGGCATCGCGGGATTCCCCCGCTGGATCGCCGCCCGCGAGCCGCCAGTACAGAAGCCTCGCCACCTGGGCGGCGGCGACGCCCTCGAACCCGCCTGCCGCGGCGATCGCGGCTTCGAGGGGAAGTTGCGGCGACAGGCCGGTCTCGACATGCGCCTTCCGCGGGACGGTCCCGGTCTTGTAGTCGATGATGGCGAGCCCGCCGTCGCTCAGCGCATCGATGCGGTCGGCCTTGGCGGTCAGGGTAAAGGGCCCCGCCGGTGCCTTGATCTCCAGCCGTCCCGTCACCTCGGTCGCGGAGCGGACGACGGAGGCGCGCCGCGCCCTCTCTTCGTCCAGGAACCAAGCCGCCACACGCTCGAAGCGCGGCCACCAGAATGCCCAGATGCCGGGGCGGTCGAGCATGGCGCCGAGGGCGTCCCGGCCGATGGCGAGCAACGCCCCCAGGGGATCTGTCGGCCAGCCCGCGCCGTAGTCGCGGACGAAGCGGTCGAGCGCTTCATGGATGAACACGCCGCGGTCCGCCGCGCCCGGGTCGGCGTCGATCGGGTCGAGCTCCCGCAGCTTGAGGACATGGCGCGCATAGACTGCATAAGGATCGCGCATCCAGGTCTCGATGGCGGTGACCGAGAGCTGCCGCGGGCGCGCGGCGACCGGCGGGCGCGGCTCCGGCCGGCGGCCGGCGGTGACGGTCTCGGGCGCGTTCAGCGCCGCAGTCCAGCCGCGGTGCGGCGTCGCGGCGGCGATGTCGTTCCCACGACCGTGGAGCAGAGTCTCGATCCGGGTGAGCCAGCGTGACGGCACGGTCGGCGCGCCGCCGTCCTTGGCCGAGCGTGTCAGCACCACCTCGGGCGCGGCGGCGAGCTGCGCGAAGTCGTGGGCCGAAAGGCCGATCCAGCGCTCGGGCGTGGGCAGGCCGAAATCCCGCTGCATCGGCCGGCTCATCCACGGATCGACGGCGGGGTCGTGTGGCCAGCTTCCCTCGTTGAGACCGCCCAGGATCACCCGGTCGGCATGCTGTAGCCGCGCTTCCAGCGGCCCCAGGATCGACAACCGCGGGTGGGTGCCGTAGCGCGGCCGAACGACCTGGCCGGCGAGCAGCGCGTCGAGGAGCGCCGGGTAGGTGTCGCCGGGCAACGGGTCGAGACCGGCCGCGGCCTCGACGACGGACGCGACGAACCCGGCCGCCGCCTCCCCTGCCTCGCCAGCCCAGAGCGGCGAGTCACCCTCCTCCGGTGCCGCCAGCCATTCGGCAAAACCGGCATGGGCGGCGACCAGCGCCGGCAGGTCAATGGCGGGAGCGTCGAGCGTCCCCGTGAAGTCCGCCGCCGCAGCCGCGATCCCGTCCCACCAGTCGAGCAGGGATTGCGACGCCTTTTCCGCGACGAGGGCAGCGCGGATGCCCCCGGTGCCCGAGGCCGGACGCGGTCCCCTGAGCGCCCTCCGTTCGAGATCGCGGACGCGGGCGCGGAACGCCCCCTGACCGAGTCCGCCGGCCGCGAAGGGATGCTTCAGCATCGCCAGCAAGGGCACCGGCGCGAAGGCGTCGGAAACCGCCGCGGCAATCAGCCGGAGAAAGCTGCCCGGCGCAGTGTCGGCGAGCGGCTGACCGCCGGAATCGTCGACGGCGATGCCCCAGCGGCCGAGGGCGGACGCGGTGCGGCGGGCGAGCTCCCGGTCGGGCGTCACCAGCATCGCCGTCCGCCCCGGCGTCTCCAGCACCTCGCGCATCATGAGGGCGATCACCCCGGCCTCCTCCTCCGGATGCTCGCAGTCGATGCGGTTGAGGCCATCGGTGGCGGCATCGGGGACCGCCGGGATCGCCCGCCAGCGGTCGGTGGTGCTCTCCGGGCGCATCGCTTCCGACAGGAGCCAGCCGCGCTCGGGCGTCGAGCCGGTCACATGCGCTGGCCAGTCGGGCACCTCCTCCCGCGCGATCTCCAGCCGGTCGAGAAGCCGGGCGAGACCGTATTGCGGATGGGCTTCGCCGAGGGCGTCCCAGCTCTCGGCATCAGCGTGACGGTCGAGGCCGGGCAGGACGATGGCGCCCTGCGGCAGACCGGCGACCACCGCCAGCAGGTCGGCGCTCGCCGGAATGCTGCCGGTGCTGCCGGCGGCGATCACCGGTGCGTCCGGCGGACGCGCCCGCCAGTCCTCGGCGAGGGCGGCGAGCATCTGGTTGCGGCGGTCGGCCTGATCGAGCGCGCCTTCCTCGGCGAGGATCGCCGGCCAGTGCTCCGCGAGGATCGCCAGGAACTCTATGGTGATCTGCCAGTGCGCAGCATAGGCCGCCGGCACGAGGTCCTTGAGCCCGTCGAAGGAGAGCCGGGCGGTGTGGATGCGGTCGAGCAGGCGCCCGAGCTCACCCGCCAGCCGCACCGCCTGGTCGAAGCCGCCCTCGCGGGGTCCTTCGCCGCGCGCGCGCCACCAGCGCTCGACGAGGCTCGCCAGCAGGAGCTGGCGGCGCGGCCCGGCGATGGCCGGCGGCAGGTCGAGGCCGCCGCCGAGGTCGTCGCCGTCGTCGGCCGCCTCGCCGATCAGCGCCAGTTCCTCCTCGTCGACGTCGCCCAGCGGGCGCATGGCGGGAAGCAGCATGGCACCGCTCTCCGCCCGGCGCAGGAACGCCTCCCTGAGCGCCCGGCAAGCGCGCCGGGTCGGCAGCAGCACGGTGACGGCGGCGAGGCGCAGAGGATCGTCCGGCGCCGCGTACTGCGCCAGCAACCCATCGGCGAGCGCATCGACGAAAGGCACACCCGGCGGTATGGAGAAGATGCGAGCCACGATGGGCGGAAGTATAGCCCTGACGGGCGCCGTTTCGCGAGGGACAGGCGCCGCCTCTCCGTTCAACTCCACACGTCATCACCCGGCTTGTCCGGGTGATCCACGACTTTCGGCTCCGGCCGGACGGCAAAGTCGTGGATGGCCCGGCTAAACCGGGCCATGACGGCCGGAGATGTGCTGCCACTTCTTACCACCCGTCGTTCCCGCGCAGGCGGGAACCCATAGTCCATGCCGCTTGCTGGGCCCCCGCCTGCGCGGGGGCGACGGGTGGACCTATTCTCCTACCGCTCGTCGAACAGGTAGGGCGAGGTCAGCAGGCGGTTGGCGCGCTGCAGGCCTTCAGGAGTCCCGACATGGATCCACATGCCGTCATGGACCACTGCCCACAGCCGGCCCGCGGCCTGGGCGCGATCGTAGAGGACGTTGAGGGAGAACGGTCCCTCCGGGCAGCCCTCGAACAGGCGCGGATGGAGAAGCTGCACGCCGGTGAACAGGTAGGGCGCGACCTCGTGCCCGCGGCGGCGGCGCATCCGCCCCCAGGCGTCGACGAAGTAGTCGCCATAGCCGCTGTAGCCGATGGCATGCGGGGTGCGGTGCACCAGCAGCAGGGCATCCATCGCCGCGTCGTTCCAGGTCTCGGCGAGACGCACCAGCGACGGCGTCGGCCCGTCGGGCAAGATCACGTCGCTGTTGTGGACGAAGAACGGCCCATCGCCCAGCAGCGGCAGGGCAGCGGCGACCCCGCCCCCGGTTTCCAGCAGCGCGGACTCAGGCGAGAGGACGATCTCGGGTGGAGTGCGGCGGGTGGCGATATGGGTCTCGACCATCTCCGCCAGATAGTGGGTGTTCACCACCGCCGTCCCGATTCCGGCCGCAGCGACCCGGTCGAGGGTGCGGTCGAGAAGCGTCCGGCCGGCCACCACCATCAGCGGCTTCGGCAGGTTCCGGGAGAGAGCCTTCATCCGCGTGCCGCGCCCGGCGGCCAGAACCATCGCATGGGTGGGCATCGTCACGGCCGCGGTCGTCCTCGCTTCTCGGGTGGAATGGTGGCGTCGAACCACGCCCGGACCGGCGCCAGGGCGGGATGCCCGAGGTCGCCTTCCAGGAGCCGCCAGACGCGGGGAATCAGATCGAGATAGAGGGGCTTGCCGTCACGTCGCGCCAGCCGGGTGAAGATGCCGACGATCTTGGCGTTGCGCTGCGCCCCGAGGATAGCGTAGCTCGCGCGGAAGCCTTCCTCGTCGCACCCGGCCGCGCGGCAGTAGCGGCCGATCATCGCATCGGCGAGGGCAGGCCGTACGTCGCGCCGGGCGTCCTCCAGCAGCGAAACGACGTCGTAGGCCGGCGAGCCGGCGAGAGCGTCCTGGAAATCGAGCAGACCGACCCGCGCATGGCCGCTGCGATCCGGGAGCCACATCAGGTTGTCGGCGTGATAGTCGCGAAGCACCAGCACTACGTCGTTTGCCCGCCACTCCGGCAGCACCGCCCGCCAAGCATCGTGGTAAGCGGCCCGGACGGCATCCGGATTTGCGCCCGGATCGACGGCCGGCCAGAACCAGTCGATCAGCAGATCGGCTTCGCGGAGATAGGCGGCCTCGTCATAAGGGGCGAGCGAGGCCGGCGGCGCGGCCCGGTGAAGGTCCGCGAGCAGATCGACCGCCGCCGCGTATAACGCGGGTTCGTCGCCGCCGGTCGCGAGGCAGCGGGTATAGGTGGCGTCACCCAGGTCCTCGAGGAGCAGCAGGCCGGTCTCCGCATCCTCCGCAAGAATGGCAGGTGCGCTGTACCCGAGGCCGGAGAGATGCCGCCCCATGGCCGCGAACGGCCGCACGTCCTCATGCGGCGGCGGCGCGTCCATCAGCACCGCCCGGCGCCCGCCGTCTTCGAGGCGGAAATAGCGCCGGAACGAGGCGTCGCCCGCCAGAGGCACGACCGCCACGCCGCCCCAGCCGGCATCGGCAAGGAAGGCGGAGATCGCCTCCCCTCGCTCAGACGGCACGGTCCAGCCCGCTCATCCGTCCCGCCCAGCCGCCATGGCCGGTGATCGTCGCCCGGCGCCCGGTCGCCCCCGTCCCCATCGCCAGCACGACGTCAAGGCGCTCCTCGGGCAGCAGGGCGCCCAGCCTGTCCGGCCATTCGATCAGCGATATCCCGTCCATGAACGCGTCTTCGATGGCGAGCTCATAGGCCTCCTCCGGCTGTTCCAGACGGTAGAGATCGAAATGCCAGATGGTACCCCTGGGCGTCGCATAGGTCTGGACCAGGGTGAAGGTCGGGCTGGGGACGTCATCCCCGCCGCCGGCCGCTCGGATGAGGGCGCGGGCGAGGGCGGTCTTGCCGGCGCCGAGAGCGCCGCCGAGGGCGATCACGTCACCCGGCACGACCAGTGCGGCCAGCCGTTCGCCCAGGCGTCCGGTCGCTTCGAGATCGGCGAGCCGAATCTCCCGCGTCTCACTGGGCAGAGCGTCCAACCGTGACCATCCTTTCGACTGCCGGCTTCATGCCGCCTCGCGATACCGCCCGGAGCGGTCGCGCGCAAGCATTGATCGGCGCCGGAGCGCCGCTATGGTAGCCGTCAGTCGCCAATCCGCTGGGATCCTGATGAATGACCGGTTCTGACCATCAGACCGATATCGCCGTCATCGGCGCCGGCCCCGTCGGCCTGTTCGCCGTGTTCGAAGCCGGCATGCTGAAGATGCGCTGCCATGTGATCGACACCCTCGCCGCGCCCGGCGGCCAGTGCACCGCGCTCTATCCTGAGAAGCCGATCTACGACATCCCCGGCTATCCGGAGATCGAATCGCAGGCGCTGATCGAGAAGCTGGTGGCGCAGGCCGCCCCGTTCGAGCCGGTGATGCATCTCGGGCAGCAGGTCGAGCGGCTGGAGCGAACCGCGGACGACGGTTGGCGGCTCACCACGTCGAAGGGCACGACGATCACCTGCCGCGCCGTGCTGATCGCCGCCGGCTGCGGCGCCTTCGGGCCGAACCGCCCGCCGCTCGCCGGCATCGAGACGTACGAGAACCAGGGGGCGGGCGTCGGCGTGCATTACCTCGTCACCCGGCGCGAGGATTTCCGCGGCAAGCGGGTGGTGATCGCCGGCGGCGGCGATTCCGCCGTCGACTGGACACTGTCTCTGGCCGAGGTCGCCGAATCGGTAACCGTGGTCCATCGCCGGGCCAAGTTCCGTGCCGCGCCCAGCAATGTCGCCGCGATGGAGCAGCTCGCCGCCGACGGCGTGATCGAACTGGCGGTCCCCTACCAGCTCGCGGGGCTGGAGGGCGACGACACCCGCATGTCGGCGGTGATCGTCGAGACCCTGGACGGCGAGGCCCGGCGGCTGGAGGCCGACACCCTGCTTCCCTTCTACGGTCTCGCCATGACACTGGGGCCGATCGCCGACTGGGGGCTCAACCTCGACCAGCACCACATCGCCATCGACCCCAGGACCTGCGCGACCAGCCAGCCCGGAATCTTCGCCATCGGCGATATCGTCACCTATCCCGGCAAGCTGAAGCTGATCCTGTGCGGCTTCTCCGAGGCGGCGATGGCCGCGCACGCCATGTTCCCGCTGGTCCACCCCGGCGAAGCGCTGCATTTCGAGTATTCGACGACCAAGGGCGTGCCGGGCGGCCACTGAATCCCCGTCATCGCGAGGCGCAATGCGCCGCGGCAATCGAGGCTGCCGATGCCGGCTGGATTGCTTCGCCTACGGCGCGCAATGACGAACATCTTGAGTCGTCGCCCCCGCGAAGGCGAGGGCCCGGCAAGCGGCACGGGCTATGGGCCCCCGCCTTCGCGGGGGCGACG
>PBKC01000075.1 GCA_002721365.1 Rhodospirillaceae bacterium
CCCGATCAAGTCGGGCCATGACGGCAGGAGAATGGCAGCACCGCCGCAGCGAGGAAGCGTAACCGCCAGCTCCACCGCCGTGTGCATATCGGCGTTCTCGACTACACTCGCGCCATGCCCAAGTCGTCGCTGAACGCGCCGTCCCCGTTCCGAAGCCTGTCGGCCCGTCTGCTGCTGCTGACGATCATTTTCGTGCTGTTCGGCGAGGTGCTGATCTACGTCCCGTCGATCGCGCGGTATCGGGCGATGTACCTCCAGGAACGACTGGCGGCCGGGCAGCTCGCCACGCTGGCGGTCGAAGCGAGCCCGACCGGCCATCTGGCGCCCGAGCTCGAAGCCGAGCTTCTGAAACAGGCCGACGTTCTGGGTGTGGCGCTGCGCCGGCCGGAAGCGTCGATCCTGATGATCGGCAACGAGATGCCCGAGCATATCGACGCGACCTTCGATCTGCGCCAGTCGACGCCGATCGGCATGATCCGCGACGCCTTCGACACGCTGACCGCCAACGGCCGGCGCATGATCCGGGTGCTCGGCGCGTCGGAGCACGACCCACGGGTCACCGTCGACGTCGCCATGTCGGAGCGGTCGCTGTGGCTCGGCATGGTCGACTATTCGCGGCGCATCCTGAACCTGTCGGTCGTGCTGTCGCTGATCACGGCGGCTCTGGTCTATTTCAGCCTGCAATGGGTGATGGTCCGACAGACACGCGTCATCACCGAAAACCTGGTCGCGTTCCGCCGCACCCGGGCGATGCGTCGATCACCTTGCAGCCATCCGACCGGGCCGACGAAATCGGCGTCCTGGAACGCGAGCTTGCCGAGATGCAGCGGGAAATCCGCCATTCGCTGGTCCAGAACACGCGGCTGGCGGCGCTCGGCGCGTCGATGAGCCGGGTCAATCACGACCTCCGCAACAGCTTGGCGTCGGCGATGGTGGTCTCCGACAGCCTGGCGCAGAGCGAGGACCCGCAGGTCCAGAAAGTGACGCCGCGCCTGATGGCGGCGATCGACCGGGCCGTCAACCTGTGCAGCCAGACCCTCGACTACGCCCGCAGCCGGGAGCCGGAGCTGCATCCGGAACGCTTCGACCTGCGCACCCTGGTCTCGGACGTGCTGGATTTCGTCACGCCGCCGCCGGACGCCGAGATCAGGTGGGACATCGGAATCGATCCCGGTTTCGTCGTCGTCGCCGACAAGAACCAGATGTTCCGGGTGCTCCTGAACCTCGCCGGCAACGCCGCGGCGGCCATGCCCGAAGGCGGGACCTTGCGCTTTCGCGCCGAGCGCGGGGGCGGATGGGTCTCGATCGACATCGCCGACGAGGGAACCGGCATCCCGCCCAAAGCGCAGGAAACGCTGTTCGAGCCCTTCATGCCCGGCAGCGGCAAAGGGACCGGGCTCGGCCTCGCCATCGCCAAGGAGCTGATGCGGGCCCATGGCGGCGACATCAAGCTGATGGAGACCTCCGACCGGGGCACCCGGTTCCGGCTGCGTCTCCCGGACCGCGGCTGATCGGGGCCCATGGCGGAAACGATCGAAACCCTGTTCGCGCAGGCGGTGGAACAGCAGAACGCCGGCAACGTCGCCGCGGCGATCGCGCTCTATCGCAGAATCCTCACAGTCGAGAACCGCTACGCGGTGGTCCACGCCAATCTGGGCGCGGCCCTCATGGCGATGAGCGACGCCCGCGGGGCGGTCACCAGCTATCGGCGGGCGCTGGCGCTCGATCCCGACCGCGCCGATACCACCAACAACCTGGGCAACGCGCTTCACGCCCTGGGCCGGACGGAGGAGGCCGAGCGCTGCTTCCGCGACCTTCTCGACCGGTCGCCGGAGAACGCCACCGCCCACAACAATCTCGGCCTCGTCCTGCTGGCTACCGATCGTGCCGAGGAGGCGGTGGCGGCGTTCGAGCAGGCCGTCGCGCTGATGCCCGAATCGCCCGACGCTCACGCCAATCTCGGCAATGCGCGGAAGCGGCTGGGCGACGCGGAGGGGGCGGCAGCCAGCTATCGCCGCGCCCTCGCCATCGCCCCTACCCATTCCGGCGCACTCAACAGCCTGGCCGCCCTGTACCACGAGCAGGGGCGGATCGAGATGGCAATGACGGCGCTGGAAACGGCGCTGAAACGCGATCCGGCGTCGCGGATGGCGCTCCGCAACCTCGCCGGAATCTACGAGGAACAAGGCCGCATCGGCCGAGCCCGTGCCTGCTTCGGCCGCCTCGCCGCGCTGGAGCCCGACAATGCGTACTGGACCGTCCGGCGCGAAGGTCTGTTCCCCTACGTCATGGGCGACCGCGCCGACATAGCCCGGCGGCGGGAACGCTTCGAGTCCGTGCTCGACGGTCTGGCCGCTCGGGGGGTCCGCTTCGATCCCGCCGGCCCCTCGCAGGGGACGCTGAAACCGTCGTTCAACCTGCCCTATCACGGCGAGAACGACTTGGGCATCAAGCGCAAGCTCGCGGCATTGATCGACATTCCCGCCGAACCGCCCGAACCGCGCCCCGCATCCGAACGGCCGCGCGTCGGCTTCGTCGTCTCGCCCCGCCATGAGGGCATCTTCCTCAAGTTCATGGGCGGGATCGTAGCCGGGCTGTCACGCGACCGCGTCGACCCCTTCGTGATCTGCGGACGCACCGGGCGCGACCGTCTGGCCGGGGACCTGCCGGACACCGAAATCCGCGCCTTCGAATCCGACCTGCCGTCGCTGGTCGCGGGCATCCGCGATGCCGCGCCGGACATCCTCTATTACTTCGAAGTCGGCACCGATCAGCTCAACTACACCCTCCCCTTCTTCGCCTTGGCCCCGGTGCAGTGCGCGTCCTGGGGATTTCCGGTGACGACCGGCATTCCGGCGGTCACGCATTTCGTCTCCAGTACGTTGCTGGAACCGGAGGACGCGGCGGGCCACTACGGAGAAACGCTGGTCACGCTGCCGACTCTCCCCACTCACTACCGGCGCCCGGTGCTCGACGGCGAGCCGGACCGGCAGGCTCTGGGCCTTCCCGACGACCGGAATCTCTATCTCTGCCCCCAGAACCTGGCGAAGTTCCACCCCGATTTCGACGAAAGCATCGCCGGAATCCTGCGCCGCGACGCAAAGGGGACCGTCGTCCTGGTGACCCATCGTCGGCCGCACATCACCGGCATTCTGAAGCGCCGCTTCCGGCACACGATCCCGGACGTCGCCCACAGGATCACCTGGCTTCCGCAGCAGCCGCCGGAGAAATTCCTGGGCGTGATCCGCTGTGCCGACGTCATGCTGGACACCTATCCGTTCGGCGGCGGCAACACGACCTACGAGGCGCTGGCCCTGGGGACGCCGGTGGTCACCTTGCCCGCCACCTATATGCGGGGGCGGGTGACGGTGGGTTGCTACCGACGCATCGGCGTCATGGACTGCGTCGCCGACAGCCCTGCCACCTATGTCGACATCGCCGTCGCCCTGGGCACCGACCGCGCCGCGCGTGCGGCGGTGTCGGCCAAGATTCTTGCCGCCAACGACCGGCTCTATGAAGATGACGAGGCATTGCGTGCGCTTGAGGATTTCTTCTCCGGCGCGCAAGCAGGGGGCGGTCGCCGGAGCAAGGCGCCGCGGGGAGCGCCATGACGAGCAAGAACGAGACTGACGAGGGAACGGGCCTCGCCCGGCAAGCGACCTGCCCCGCCTGCGGCCATCACGTCGCCGTCGCCTTTTTCAACGGCGGCCGCCAGCCGCTCGCCACCCTCGCCTGGCCACGGAGCGTGGAAGCGGCCCGGTCGATGGCGCGGCTGCCGCTGGATTTCGTCCGCTGCGTCAATTGCGGCCACGTCTACAATGCCGCCTTCGACTATGCGGCGGTTCCCTATGCCGACAATCCGAACCTGATGTTCAACCGCGGTTCGGTCTGGAACGACTATCTGGAAGACCTGCGCGACCGGGTACTGGAGCACCTGCCCGAGAGTCCGACGGTCGTCGAGATCGGATGCGGCGAGGGGCATTTCTTGAGGCGGCTGGCGGAGGCTCGGCCGACCGGTCGCTATATCGGCTTCGATCCCAATGGCGAGGTCGACATCGGCGACGGGCGGATGGCCTTCCATCGCGAGCTGTTCGAGCCCGAGCGCGACCTGCCCGTCTTCCGGCCCGACCTCGTGGTCTCGCGCCACGTGCTCGAACATCTGATGAACCCGCTCGGGTTCGTGCAGGTGCTGGCTTTCGCCGTCAGCTGCCACAACCTGCCGACGCGCCTGTTCATCGAGGTGCCGTGCATCGACCGGGTGTTCGCCAGCGGCCGTACCGCCGACTTCTATTACGAGCACAACTCCCATTTCACCACGCGCTCGCTGCAGCGGATGCTGGAGCGGAGCGGTGCCGAGGTCGAGGCGATCGGGCACGGCTATGACGACGAGGTCGTCCACAGCTTCGCCCGGTTCGCCCCCCAGCGCGCCCAGGCCGAGATCGCCGCCGAAGGCCAGGACTTCTTCTTCCGCGCCGAGCGTGCCCGCACGACCATCGCCGCACAGTTGGCGGAGCTGGCGAAGTCCGGTGTCCGTACCGCCATCTGGGGCGGCACCGGCAAGGGCGCCGCCTTCATCGCCAATTACGGTGCGGACGCGGAGCGCTTTCCGCTGGTGGTCGACTCCGACCCGCTGAAGGTCGGGACCTTCGTTCCGGGCGCGGGACAGCCGATCCGCTTTCGCGACGTTCTGCTCGAAGAGCCGGCGACGGTGATCATCATCCCGACCCAGTGGCGAGCCCGCGACATCATGCTGGAGATCGAACGGACCGGCATCGTCTACGACCGTATCCTCATCGAGCATGACGGTCGGCTGATCGACTTCCTCCGTGACCCGCACCCTTATTGATCGGGAACGATCGGGTCGCGTCGCGACGACCTGAGACGAACCTGAACTATTCGGGGTCTGCGCGCTTCCGCTTGCGGACCTTCTCGCGCTGCTTGCCTTCTTCGGTGCGCTTCATCAGCTCGTCGTCAGGCTCGCCATCGTTCCAGCTGTGCATCATTTTCACGAGGCCGCCGCGCACGGTCTCGTAGCCGCGCCACACCTTGCCGCTTTCGGTCGAGGTATCGATCTCCTGAAGCGGCATCAGCGGTGCATTCGTGAAGGCGAACATCACCGCATCTTCGATTTTCATATCGTCGCCGGTTTCCTTGGCTTCATCCCAGATATCCATGAGGACGTCCCAGCCGTCCAGAGCGTAGGCCACGTCGCGGCGCACCCCATTGAGGAAACCTGCCGTCCGGTCGGCCTCCCGGAGCAGCGACGGCAGATGGACGAACTTTTCTTCCAGCGACGCGAGCTTGGTATCGACGTAACCGAGATATTGCTTCACCGCGAAACGGATCATCGCCGTCGGGTCCGACATCTCGTGGCGCGCGTTCTTCTCGTACTCGATCATCTCGTGATCGAATGCGCGCAGCCGGTTGCGGCAGCGGATGAGGAAGCCGTCCTCCTTGGCGGCCTGGCTGACCCCGACCTCGCCGAGAGGCGTCAACAGCTCGGCCAGCGAGTCGAGCCGCCGCCCCAGCTCGGCGGCGGGAAGACCGAGGCGCTTGCCGTGAAAATCGAGTGTCTGCCCGGTCAGTTGCTCGATGGTGAGCGTATCGGTCGCCTGCTTCGACCCGTTTTCGACGAGCTTGGCCGGGGGAAGCGAGGCGAGCACACGATCCCGCTGCTGGCGCCCATAGTCATGGACCAGGATCGCCAGCAGGCTCGCCTTCGCCTTGGCCCTGTCGTAGCGCCTCAGACCGAGGGCACCCTTGCCGTGGCCGAGGCGGTCGTCGACCTTCAGCACTACGTCGCGGATCACGAAAGGATTGATGTCCTCGGCGTCTTCCAGGCTATCGACCGCCTTGAACAGGGTCTCGTCGCGGGGCGACATCTGACCGATCGACGCGAGGTGACGCCACGGCACCACCAGGATCTGGCGGGAGCTTCCACCCCAGAACCCCGCGACCGTCGCTTCCCACTCGACGGTCGTCGCGCCGGAAATGACGCGAAGCCGGGTGAGTCGTAGCGACCGCCCCTCGAACGGTACAGTGGTGCCGCGATCCTCGAACCGGCGCGGAAGAGTCGGTTTGGCCATGCGATCAAGCGGCTCCTTGCTCGCCCGGTCTTCGGCCGGGTTAACGCAAGTCTATCGCGGCTATCCCGCCTTCGCGAGAGGGGAGTATGACGCACCCGGTGCGCAACCCTTCCGCTCACCCCGCTCGATACCGTTCCCCGCACATCCGGGAACAACGATGGCGCCCCCGGGCCGACCCTCTGCTATCGCCGGTAGACACGCGGCGTCAGGTCTTCGGCACCGAACGGAGAACTCCACCGCGTGGCCCCGAAGCCGAAACGGTCGAACTGCGGCTCGGCGAACTGGCTGTCCGCGCGATCGATCGGGATGTTCGTTTCAGCCTGAGCCGTCTGCTGACCGCCGCGATAAGGCCGGCCGGTCACGGCTTCGGGATCGAACGTCGACGAACGCTGCGGATACAGGTCTCGGGCCACGACCTCATCGCGGTGGCGTATATAGTCGGTATCCGGCGTCGCCCGATTGTCGAACGTCCTGTCGCTTTCCGAAGGTGGAGAATAGACCTCACCGGCGGCAGCCCGATCGTCCGCATTGGTCGGCCCCTGTTCAGAGCCACGACGGGAATGTTCGCGAAAGGCGCGATCGCTCCACTGCGGCCTGTCGTAGCCGAGACGGTAACGATCCTGGTCGTACTGATCGAAGCGTTGCCGCAGCTCCCAATGGCCCGGCGCTTCCATCCGCGCACCATAATCGTACTTCCCGACATGGCCGGGTGCTTCGGCGCTCCGGCCATAGATCGTGCCGCTGTCGTATTGCGCGCGTGCCGGCGATGCCGCGACCGCAGTCGCGAGGACAAGCGCGACGGCGGTAAAAGCCGCCGGCAGACGGGATGTCCGCTCGATGAAATGCATCACGACCTCCTTTGTCCCCGCCAGCGCGAAAGCAGCCGTCCGAGGACCAATTGGATTACCTGTCGAGAGAAAAACAGCCGTCAGGTGACCGACGTTCCCCGGCATTCCCGGCGCCGTCAGGCGTCGTCGAACGCGGGACGCGACCGGCTTTTCTTCAGTTGGCTCCGCGAGCGCTTCGCCTCCTTTCCCGCGCGCACGGCGCTCTTGCTGGGTTTGGTCGGGCGCCGTGGTTTCGCGGGCATGGTCGCGCGGCGGATCAGTTCGGCCAGTCTTTCCCGCGCGTCAGTGCGGTTGAGGTCCTGGGTCCGGAAGCGGCGCGCGTCGATCACCAACACCCCTTCGGTCGTCATTCGCCGCCCCGCAAGACGAACGAGCCGGCTGCGAACCGCCTCGGGCAACGACGGACTGTGGGCCACATCGAAGCGAAGCTGAACGGCAGTCGCGACCTTGTTCACGTTCTGCCCGCCGGGACCGGACGCCCGCACGAACCGCTCGTCGAGTTCGTCCTCTCCGATACTCAGATGATCGTTGATCCACAACATGGCCGGCTGCTCGAAAGGGTGGCGACGACAAGGATGAAGAAACATCAGCGCCCTTTGCAATCCCACAGGAACGCTTGAAAGTCTATATCGGGCCAATATATATCGGCCCGATAGGAGGGCGCGCATGGATGTGAAGACGCTGTGCCTCGGCGTGCTGTTTTTCGGCGACGCGACCGGCTACGAGATCCGCAAGGCCTGCTCGGAAGGCATGATCAGCCACCTGTACGAGGCGGGCTACGGTTCGATCTACCCCGCGCTCGCCCAACTGTCGGGGACGGGCCTCGTCACCTGCACGGAGATGGCGCAGGACGGCCGGCCCGACAAGAAAGTCTACAGCCTGACCGAAGCGGGACGCCAAGCCCTGATCGAAAGCCTGCGCGAACCGCCGGCCCATGACCGGATCCGCAGCGAGTTCATGTTCGGTCTGCTGTTCTCTCAGCTTCTGCCGAACGCGGAAGTCGGCAAGCGGATCGACGAGCGCATCGCCTGGTACCGGGACGGTCTCGAACGCATGCGCACCTGCCTCGGCCACGACATGGCGCCCGGCGCCCAGTTCGTCACCGGCTACGGCATCGCCGTCTACGAGGCCGCGGCGAATTATCTGGAAACCCATCGCGACACGCTGATCCGCACGCTGTCGCAATCCGAAGACACGGTCGAAGAGCAGCCGGCGCGTGAAGCCGTCGGTCGCTGATCGCGGCGCGCGGCGCCAGAAAGCAAGGCGATGAAAAAGCAGCATCTGATTGCCGTCGGCATCGCTCTGGCTGCCACGGCCTGGGTCGCATCCGGCGTCATGGACGGTTCCAGCCCCGAACCCGAGACGATCCCCGTCGCCAAGGCGCAGAAGACGGCCGAGGAGACGCCGGAAGTGCGCGTCCGGACCATGACCGCGGAACCGCACCACCGGTTCGTGACAACCAGCGGCCATACCGCAGCCTCGCGCACGCTCGACGTTCGGACTGAAACGGCGGGCCGAGTCGTCGAGATCGCTGTCGAGGAGGGCTCCGTCGTCTCCAAGGGCGATCTGCTGGTGCGCCTGGCGATGGACGAGCGTCGCGATCGCCTGGAAGAAGCGAAGGCCACCCTGCACCAGCGCGAGCTCGAATACGAAGCTGGCTCGAAGCTGGGAGAGAAGGGGTACCGCGCCGAAGTGACGGTGGCGGGAAGCGCCGCCGACCTGGCCGCCGCCAAGGCGCGGGTCAAGGAGATCGAACTCGACATCGCACGCCCCGCCATCCGCGCGCCCTTCGACGGCGTGATCGAGGCGGTGCCGGTCGAGATCGGTGCGGTGATCGCCATCGGCGCCGAAGTCGCCACCTTGGTCGATCTCGATCCGCTGAAGGCGGTGACCAACATCCCCGAACAGGCCATCAGCGAAGTCGAGGTCGGCACCCTCGGTAAAGTTCACCTGGTCTCGGGCGCCGAAGTGGAAGGCATCGTCAGCTACGTCTCTCGGGTCGCGGATACCGGCACCCGCACCTTCCGCGTCGAACTGGAGGTCGCCAACGCCGACAGGCACATCCCCGCCGGGATGACGGGCGAGATCAGCCTTCCGGCCGGGCAAGTCCTCGCCCACAAGGTCACGCCGGCGCTGTTGAGCCTGTCCACCGATGGGGTCGTCGGCGTGAAGACGGTCGATCCAGAGAACCGTGTCGTCTTCCATCCCGCCACCATCGTCGAGGATCAGCCGGACGGAGTATGGCTGGGCGGTCTTCCGGAAACGATCCGCGTCATCACAGTCGGACAGGAGTTCGTCGACGTCGGCCAGGCGGTGCGGCCGGTCACGGTCACGGCGGAGAGCGAGCCTTGATCACGCTGATCAACGCCGCGCTCAGCCGGCCGCGGACGGTTCTGCTGTCCCTGCTGCTTATTCTGATCGCCGGCACCATCACCTATCGGGAGATTCCGAAGGAATCGAACCCGGACATTACCGTTCCGATCATGTACGTGACGGTGACCCATGAAGGCATTTCGCCGGAGGATGCCGAGCGCCTGCTGATCCGCCCGCTGGAACAGGAGCTCCAGGGAATCGAAGGGTTGAAGGAGATGCGGGCCACCGGCTTCGAGGGCGGCGGTAACATCGTCCTGGAGTTCGAGGCCGGCTTCGATTCCGATGCCGCCCTCGCCGATGTCCGCAACAAGGTCGACGTCGCCAAGACCGAACTGCCGGAGGAAAGCGACGAGCCTTCGGTGAACGAGGTCAATCTGAGCCTGTTCCCGGTGGTGACCGTGAACCTGTCCGGCCCCGTTCCGGAACGGACGCTGGTCCGTCTCGCCAACGATCTTCAGGACGACCTGGAAGGACTGCCGAGCGTCCTGAGCGTCGACATCGTCGGCGACCGTGAGGAACAGGTCGAAATCGTCATCGATCCGCTGTTGGTCGAGAGCTACGGGCTGTCGGCAGGCGACCTGGTCGACGTGGTGAATCGCAGCAACCGGCTGGTCGCCGCCGGCGCGCTCGATACCGGCGAGGGCCGGTTCGCCATCAAGGTCCCCGGCCTGTTCGAGAACCTCGGCGACATTCTCGACATGCCGGTGAAGGTCTCGGGCGACGCGGTCGTCAGGCTGCGCGACATCGCGTCGGTGCGCCGCAACTTCAAGGATCCGCAAAGCTTCGCACGGCTGGACGGCGAACCGGCGGTGGCGCTGGAGGTCTCGAAGCGGCCGGGCGAGAACATCATCGACACCATCGCCGCCGTGCGCCAGGCCGTGACCCTACGGCAGGCATCGTGGCCCGACACCATTCAGGTCACCTATACGGGCGACGAATCCGAGAATATCCGCAACATGCTGACCGACCTGCAGAACAACGTCCTGATGGCGGTTCTGCTGGTGATGGTGGTGATCGTGGCGGCGCTGGGCATCAAGTCGTCCGCGCTGGTCGGCGTGGCGATTCCCGGCTCGTTCCTCGCCGGCATGCTGGTGCTGGCGACGATGGGGCTGACGGTGAACATCGTCGTGCTGTTCAGCCTGATCCTCGCCGTCGGCATGCTGGTCGACGGCGCCATCGTGGTGACCGAATTCGCCGACCGGCGCCTTGCCGAAGGCGCGTCCCGGTTCGAGGCGTACGGGGCCGCCGCGCGTCGCATGGCATGGCCGATCACCGCTTCGACCGCAACGACGCTCGCCGCCTTCCTGCCGCTGGTGTTCTGGCCGGGCGTCGTCGGCGAGTTCATGAAGTATCTGCCGATCACGCTACTGGCGACGCTGACCGCGTCGCTGCTGATGGCGCTGGTCTTCGTGCCGACCCTGGGCTCGGTGCTGGGACGGCGGCAGGCCCGGAAGGCTGACGCGCAGGACGATCCCGGAACCGGCGACGAAGGCGACCTCAGCGATCTACGGGGTGGCACCCGCCTGTACGCCGCTGCCCTGAACCGTGTCTTGCGGCGGCCGGGCCTCGTCGTGCTGGCGGCGCTGGGCGTTCTGATCGGGGTGCAGTGGTACTACGCCAATCACGGCAACGGCATCGAGTTCTTCCCCGACGTCGAACCCGAGCGCGCGGCGCTCAACGTCCACGCCCGCGGCAATCTCTCGGTCTTCGAGAAGGCGGCCCTGGTGCAGGAAGTCGAGAGCCGGATCCTCGACGTGTCCGGCATCAAGTCGGTCTACACCCGCGCCGGCGAGCCGGTCGGCATGCGCGAGGACGCCGAGGACGTGATCGGCACGATACAGCTTGAATTCGTCGACTGGCAGAAGCGGCGCAAGGCGTCGGTCATCCTTGACGAAGTGCGCGAGCGGACGGCCGATCTCGCCGGCATCGTCGTCGAGCCGCGCCAGGAGGAGGCCGGTCCGACCTCGGGCAAGCCGGTGCAGATCGAACTGAACGCCATCGACAACGACGTGCTGCCCGTCGCCGCCGCCACGGTCCGCGAGCACATGGAGGAGATGGACGGTCTGATCAACATCGAGGACGGCCTGCCGATGCCGGGCATCGAATGGCAGCTCGACGTCGACCGCGCCCAGGCCGCCAAGTTCGGCGCCGACGTGACCCTGATCGGCAATGCCGTGCAGATGGTCACCAACGGCATCAAGTTCGGCGAGTACCGACCGGACAACGCCGACGACGAACTCGACATCCGCGCCCGCTTCCCCGAGCAACACCGGACGCTCGACCAACTCGACCGCATCCGCGTCCAGACCAATGCCGGGCTGGTGCCGATCAGCAACTTCGTCGAGCGCAAACCGAGCCCCAGAGTCGGCCGCGTGAACCGCACCGACTCCCACCGTGTGGTGACGCTGAAGGCCGACGTGGCCGAAGGCGTGCTGCCCGACACCCAGGTGAAGGCGCTTCAGGCCTGGCTGGCGACCGGCCCGCTCGATGCCGGCGTCCACGTCAACTTCAAGGGCGAGGACGAGGAGCAGAAGGAGGCGCAGTCGTTCCTGGTCAAGGCGTTCGGCGTCGCCCTGTTCATCATGGCGATCATCCTGGTGACGCAGTTCAACAGCTTCTACAGCGCCTTCCTGATCCTGAGCGCGGTGATCATGTCGACGGTCGGCGTGATGATCGGGCTTCTGGTGACGGGCCAGCCGTTCGGCATCGTCATGAGCGGCATCGGCGTGATCGCGCTGGCGGGCATCGTCGTGAACAACAACATCGTGCTGATCGACACCTACGATCACCTGAAGAAGACGGCCGCCTCGCCGCGCGAAGCGATCCTGCGCACGGGCATACAGCGCCTGCGGCCGGTGATGCTGACCACCATCACCACGGTGCTGGGGCTGATGCCGATGGTGCTGGGGATCAATATCGACTTCGTCACCCGTGAAGTGACGGTCGGCGCCCCCTCCACGCAGTGGTGGACGCAGCTCGCGACGGCTATCGTCGCCGGTCTGACCTTCGCTACCGTCCTCACCCTGCTGGTGACGCCGTCGGCGTTGATGCTGAAAGCGAACGCGAGCAACTGGCGCCGCCGCCGCCGGGCGCGCAAGCACCCCGAAGCGACCGAAGAAGCCCCGGTCTACAGCCGGGCCGCAGAGTAGCGCCTTCCTCCCTCGCTTTCTGTCATCGTCGGCCTTCGAGCCGAGGATCCCGGCTCAGGCCGTCACATCGACACAGTCCCAACCCGGACAGGAGAGGACGGCGACTACATCGCGGTGACGCCGCCGTCGACGACCATCTCGCTGCCGGTGACGAACTTGGATTCGTCGGACGCCAGGTACAGCACCGCACTGGCCACGTCCTGCGGTTCGCCGAGGCGGCCCAGAGGCACCTGGCGGGCGAGCTTGCCGCGGGCCTGCTCGGGGTCGGGAGCGCTGTCGAGCATCGCGTCGACCATCGGCGTCGCGACGAAGGTGGGGTGGACGGAATTGCAGCGAATGCCGTAACCGGCCCGGGCGCAATGCAGGGCGACGGACTTGGTCAGCAGCCGGACGCCCCCCTTGCTGGCGTTGTAGGCCGCGAGGTTGTGCCCGCCGATCAGCCCGGACACAGACGACATGTTGACGATCGACCCGCCGCGCCCGCCTTCGCGGATGCCGCGAATGCCGTGCTTGCACCCCAGGAACACGCCGTCGAGATTGACCGCCATCACCTGACGCCATTCCTCGAGCGTCGTGTCCTCGACCGATTTCAGGATCACGACCCCGGCGTTGTTGACGACGATATCGAGGCCGCCCAACCGGGCCAGCGTATCGTCGACCGCCGCTTGCCACTGCCCTTCGTCGGTGACGTCGAGCGCGATGAACGCGGCGGCGTCGCCGATCTCCGCGGCCGCTGCCGCACCCGTCTCCTCCTGCCGGTCGGCCAGGATGACCCTGGCGCCCTCGCGCACGAAGGTTTCGCTGATCGCCCGGCCGAGCCCCGAGGCGGCACCGGTCACCAGCGCCACCTTGCCGGCGAGTCTTCCTGCTCCTGCCATCGGCGCTACTCGAACGAGACGCGGACGGTCTGGGGCCGGTCCGAGATGCCGATATAGGTGACGGTCACCGTCTGCCCGGCTTCCGGCGTCACCGGCTTGCTGAGCGAGCCCAGGCTGATCACGTCGCCCGCCGCCAGCTTGTCGCCCGACTTCCGCAGGTCCTCGAGGAGCCACAGCACGACGTTCATCGGGTCGCCGAGCAGCGCCGAGCCCCGCGCGTCGCCGAGCTGGTTACCGTTGTTGTCGGTCATCAGCACCTGCATGTTCTTGAGCGCCTTCAGGAAGACTTCCGTCGCCTGGAAGCGGATCGGCGGACCCATGACCCCGGCGCGGGCGCCGGCGTCGGCCGCCGCCAGCAGCGCACCGGTCAGCTTCACGTCCGCGGCGTAGGTGAGGTCGGGAAGCTCGATGAAGGGAATGACGGCATCGAGATGCTTGGCCGCCTCGAGTGCGGTGGTCGCATCGTTAATTCCTTCGTCCTTCACCCGCACCAGCAGGTCGGCCTCGACCAGCGGCCGGGCGCCGAAATCGGCCGGGAAGGTCGAGCCACTGGGCACCAGCATGCTTTCGAGGAACATGCCGCGCACGGGCTCGCTGAGGCCCAGCATCTCCTGGGCCGCGGCGCTGGTGGCGCCGACCTTCATGCCGCTCCGCGGCCCCATGGTTTCGGACAGCGCCTCGACGTAGAGCCCCTGGGCGCACATCGCGTCTTCAAGGGAAAGGTCTTCGTCGAAACCCGCGAGCGGTTGCTTGGCCAGATAGGCCTGGGCCCGCTCCGCCATTGCGGACTCGGTCGGGCAAGCCGCTTCGGCAACCCCGGACAGCGCCAGCATCCATCCCAACACAACGATCCAGAACCGCATGACCACCTCGATGCTCCGTCGTCTCATCGGTCCATGCTTCACGAGCACGGCTGTGGCCGGAGCATCGACGATTTTTCCGCGAACCGCCACCGTCGAGAACCATCTCCGGCGAAGCATCATTCTGGCACGCCGCTTGCCTCTTTCGGGTCAGATTAACCGAATGGGAACCACGATGATCGACATGGCGTGTCTCGACGGCCGGCACTTCACTTTCGACCCGGCGAAAACGGCGCTGCTGGTGATCGACATGCAGCGGGATTTCTGCGATCCCCAGGGTCAGTGCGGCATGGCCGGGGAGAACGTCGCGCTGACCGCCGCGATCATCCCCCGGGTTGCCGCCCTTCTAGGCAAGGCGCGCGACCTCGGCCTGCACATTGCCCATACGCGCGAAGGCCATCTGCCGGACCTGTCGGACCTCTCCGAGGCCAAGCGCCTGCGCAGCCGCGACGGTGGCGCCGAGATCGGCGAACGAGGCCCCCTGGGGCGCTATCTGGTCCGCGGCGAATACGGCCACGACTTCTTCGACCAGCTGCAGCCCGCCGCCGGTGAGCCGGTGTTCGACAAGCCCGGCTTCGATGCCTTCTACAAGACCAGCCTTGCCCACTGGCTGACCGAAACCGGCACGACCCACGTCCTGATCGCCGGCGTCACCACCGAATGCTGCGTCCAGTCGACGCTACGCGGCGCCATCGATCGCGGATTCTATTGCCTGACTTTCGAGGACTGCACGGCCGCCTACTACAAGGACCTGCACGACACGACCTTCCGCCTGATCGTAAGCCAGGGCGGGCTGTTCGGATGGGCGGGAACCTCGGCGGCGTTGTTCGACGCGGCCGCCTGAGGTTATGCGGCCTCGGCGCCGTCGCCGGCCATATGCCGGCCAAGGGCGCCGACGTCGGCGGTTTCGATGCCGGTCTCGTAGACCAGCCGTCCCCCGAACATCACCGCGATCCGGTCGGAGAGCGCCAACAGTTCGTCCAGGTCCTCGCTCAATAGCAGAATCGCCGCGCCGCGGTTGCGGGCCGCGACCAGTTCGTCGTGGATCGCGGCGACGGCGGCGACGTCGAGACCGAAACAGGGATTGGCCGCGATCATCAGGCGCGGGGCGCGATCCAACTCGCGCGCCAGCACCAGCCGCTGGACATTGCCGCCGGACAAGCTCGTAACCGGCGCATCCGGTCCCTGGGTGCGGATATTGAACCGGGCAATCAGCGCTTTCGCCTTTTCTCGAAGGACATGGTGGTCGATCCAGAACCCGCCGCGGGCGATGGGCGGCCGGTCGAATGTGTGAAGCCCGAGATTTTCAGCCACGGTCATGGTGCGGACGCAACCGTTCCGCATCGGCTCCTCGGGCAGGATGCCGACACGGTGATCGCGCATCTCGCCGCGGCGGGCGTGGTAGGGCTCGCCGTCGACCGCGACCACCCCGCCAGTCGCGTGCCGCTGGCCGCAGAGAACGTCGACCAGCTCGCGCTGCCCGTTACCCGACACGCCGGCGATGCCGAGGATTTCGCCCGCCCGGACGGTCAACGAGACACCGGCCAGAGCCCGGTTGCCACGATCGCCGTCGGCGGTGAGGTCGACGACCTCGAGAACCTCTTCTCCACCCTTCCGCGCGCCGTCCCGCTTCGTCGTCGCCTCGAACGCAGTCGCGCCGACCATGCTTTCGGCCAAGCTGGCGGCGTTGAAATCGGCGACCGCGCCGCCTGTTACCTGACGGCCGCGGCGGAGCACCGTCACTTCGTCGGCGAAAGCGAGGACCTCGCGCATCTTGTGCGTGATGAGGAGAACCGAAAGCGCCTTCGTCTTCGCCATGCCGGCAAGCAGACCCAGCATGTCCTCGGCTTCCTGCGGCGTCAGCACCGAGGTCGGCTCGTCGAGGATCAGGAAGCGGCGGCCGTGGAAAAGCTGCTTCAGGATCTCGACCTTCTGCTTCTCGCCGGCGGACAGCTCTTCGGCGCGGGCGTCCACCGGCACCCGGAAGGGCATCCGCGTCATGAACGCATCGATTTCCGCCCGCGCCGAGCGCCAGTCGATCACCTGCGGCAGGAGGTCGCGGCCGACATAGAGGTTCTCGGCCACCGTCATCGACGGCACCAGGGTGAAGTGCTGGTAGACCATGCCCAGCCCCAGGGCATGGGCAGTGCGCGGATTGGCGATGCCGATCTCCCGCCCGTCGACCGCGACGCTGCCGCCGTCGGGCTGGTGATAGCCCATCAGGCATTTCACCAGCGTCGACTTGCCGGCCCCGTTTTCACCCAGCAGCGCGTGGAAGCAGCCGGGCGCGAAGCGGATCGAAACGTCGTCGAGCGCTGTGAACGACCCGAACCGCTTCGTCAGTCCGGCGACCTCGACATGGGGCGGAAGCGGCTGGGTCACGCGGGCGGCAGTCCGGACATCGACTGGAGCAGGCGATCGACGGTGGAGACGGTGCCGAACAGGGTGTTGGGATTGCGGACGATCATCACTGCCGCATCCTGAAGCTCCGGCGTCGTCGCAGCGCAGGCGTCCTCGACCAGCAGGTTGTCGAAGCCGCGGTCACTGGCCTCACGGAGCGAGGTGTGGACGCAGCATTCGGTGGTGACGCCGACGAAGATCAGGTTGTCGATACCGCTCCGCCTGAGAAGATGCTCGGTCTCGGTGCCGTAGAAGCATCCGGAGCCGACCTTGTCGATGATCGGATCGCCCGGTTCGGGCGCGAGCTCCGGGATGATCTCCCAGCCCGGCTCGCCGCGGGTGAGGATGCGGCCGATCGGCGCCCTGTCGCCGACGCCGGCCCCGCCGAGGCGGCTCCGGAACTGCTTGACCGAGGTGAGGTCGCGGCCGCTCGGCCGGTGCCCCTCGCGGGTGTAGACGACCATCATTCCCGCCTTCCGCGCCGCGTCGAGGATGCGCTGCTGGGCGGGGATGATCGAGCGCATGCGGTCGAGATCGACACCGGCCATGTCGGCCCAGCCGCCGGGGCCCAAAAAATCGACCTGCATGTCGATCACGACGACGGCGGTGTTGTCGCTCGCCATCTCGCCCTTGTGGGGAAAGGTGTAGGCGTCTGCTTCGACTTGAGCCATGGCGGCCTCCTAGGGTGGTTCGGTTCAGTCGGTTCGGTTGAGGGCGAGCTCGGCCGGCGCGCCGCGCAGGCTGCGCTCGGGCGACGAAGTCACGATCATCAGGATGAGGGTGAGCAGGTAGGGCGCCGCCGTGATCAGGTGATAGCCGCTGCTGATCCCGACAGACTGCAGCGCGGGCGCGAGCGCGCTGGCGCCGCCGAACAGCAGCGCCGCCCACAGGCAACGCACTGGGTGCCAGCGCGCGAAGATCACCAGCACCACGGCCATCAGCCCCTGGCCGCTCGACAGCCCCTCGTTCCAGATGCCGGGATAGGAGAGCGACAGGAAGGCGCCGCCGATGCCGGC
Source organism: Rhodospirillaceae bacterium (assembly GCA_002721365.1). Classification (GTDB taxonomy): domain Bacteria; phylum Pseudomonadota; class Alphaproteobacteria. The sequence continues at coordinate 17,611 of PBKC01000075.1, forward strand.
GAAGAAGCCGCCGATCATGGTCGCCATCGCCCGCGTCCCGTTGACGCCGAGCCCCAGCGCCCGCGCCGCCTCGGCACTGTCGCCGACAGTGCGCAGATAGAGCCCCCAGCGCGTGTTGTTGAACGCCCACCACATCACCGGCGCCACCAGCACGCCGATGACGAACAGCGGGTTGATGCGGAGATTGGCCTGGACGACGTTGAGGTCGCTCCAAAACCCGAGCGGGAGGTCGGGAAGCTGGGGGGCTCGCGGCTGGATCAGCGGCTTGCCGAAGAAGAAGGCGATACCGGTCGCGAACAGCATCAGGGCGATGCCGGCGGCGATATGGTCGACCCCCGGCCGGCTGCAGAGCAGCGAATGCATGCCGCCGAGCAGCGCTCCGGCGCAGGCGGCCGCGAGCACGCCGAGCCAGGGCGAGCCGGTGAGATAGGCGGTGCCGTAGCCCGTCATCGCCCCCATCACCAGCGTGCCTTCGAGGCTGATGTTGATGCGGCCGCTGCGCTCGGTCAGGCATTCCCCGAGGCTGACGAACAGGAATGGCGTGCCGACCCGGATCGCGCCGCTCAGCACCGCCAGCGGCACCGTGAGCCAGCCGAGCTCGGTGAGGCTACTTTCCATCGGCCGCCATCCGCGAAAGCGGGGTGCGCCCATACCAGGAGGCGCTCCACAGGACGACGAGAAACACGATGCCTTCGAACACCATCACCGTGGCGTCGGGCAGCCCGTGCGCCCGCTGCACGAGCCCTCCCGCGGCCCGGATGCCACCCACCGCGATCGCCGCGGGGATAACAGCCGCAGCGTTATGGCGGGCGACGAAGGAGACCAGCACCGCGCTCAAACCGTAATGGGCATAGAGCGCCGAATTGGCGCGACCGATCACCGCCGAGACCTCGAAGAAACCGGCGAGACCGGCAAATGCGCCCCCGAGTGCGCAGGCCGCTACGGTAAGCAGCCCGACCGGCAGCCCGGCAATCCGGGCCGCGCGCGGATTGCCGCCCACGACCCGCATGGCCTGGCCGAACGGCGTCCGTTTGATGACGATCCAGATCGCGATGCAGGCAACGATGCCGGCCGCGAGCCCCCAATGGATATTGGTCGAGGGAATCTCACCGATCGCGAAGGCGGGGTCGATCGGATAGGTCCCGGGATAGTTCTGCGTCTCGGGATCGCGTAGCGGCCCCTGGACGAGATGCCGGAACACGCTGACCGCGAGATAGGTGAACAACAGGCTGGAGATGGTCTCGTTGACGCCGCGATAGTGGCGCAGCGCTCCCACCAGCCCGATCCAACCGGCGCCGACCACGGCCGCGCAAGCCGCCATCACCGCCAGACCGACCGCGGCCGGCGCGCCCGCCAGCACCAGCCCGCACAGCGCCGCCATCAGCCCGCCGAGCAGGACGGCCCCGTCGCCGCCGATCACCACCAGCCCGAGCTGCGCCGGGATCGTCGTGCACAGCGCCACCAGCATCAGCGGCGCCGCCCGCACCAGGGTGTTCTGCCACGAGAACCAGGTGCCGAAGGCGCCGCGGTAAATCGACGAGAACACCTCCAACGGCGGACTGCCGACCACGGCCAGGAACAGCCCGAACAGGACGAAGGCGACGCCGACTGCGGCGATCGGAATCAGGATCGCTTCGGCCAGCGCGGCGTTCGCGGCCGAGCGGATCAGGAACGGCCGTCGACGTCGCCCGGCCAGACCGTCGGTACGCGCTCCGAACGCATCCATCGTCCCCTCAGATGCTCGAGGAGCCGGTCACTCCTTCCACGAGCCAGTCGATCCCGTCGATGAACGGATCGCCATAGCTGTAGCTTTCGCCGTCGGCGATGCGGACGTTGCCCTCGTTGTCCTTCAGGGGGCCCTGATAGATCTTGGTGGTGCCCGACTTCAGCCCCTCCGCCGCCGCCATCGCTGCAGCCTTGGCCTCGTCGGAAACGGCCGGGCCGAACTCCGAATTGCCGACATAGCCTTCCGCCATGCCGCCGATGATCGTGTGCTCGAAAGGCTCCTTGGCGATCGACTTGTCGAGGAAGTACTGGCAGATCGGGGCCCAGGTGGGAATCGCCGAGACCAGGAAACCCTCGGCGCCGAGACCGGCCTGCGAGGCGTAGACGCCGCACGAATACAGGCCGCGCTTGTCGGCGGTTTCGACGATCACCTTGGGGCTGTCGACCTCGCAGCCCACCACGTCGATCCCTTGGTCGGCGAGGCTGTTCACGGCCTCGGCCTCCTTCACCGGCACGTTCCAGTCGCCCGTGTAGATGATCTGCATCGTCGCGTCGGGCCGCACCGTCCGCGCACCGAGCAGGAACGAGTTGACCGCCCGGAGGATATCGGGGATCGGCACCGCGCTGACCATGCCGAACTTGCCGGTCTTGGTCATGTGCGCGGCGGTGACGCCGGAAACGTACTGCGCCTGGTCGACCGTCGCCCAATAGGTGCCGACATTGGCCGGCTGCCCTTCCTCGTACAGACCCCCGCAATGGAAGAAGGTGACGTCCGGATACTGCTCGGCGACGGCGAGGACGTGCGGGTCGTAATAGCCGTAGGAGGTCGGGAACAGGACCTTGGCGCCATCGAGCTCGATCATGCTCTGCATGCTCTTCTGCACCTCGACGGTCTCTGGGACCCGCTCTTCCTCGATCAAACGTACATAGGGCAGTTCGCCGATGATCTTCGCGGACTCGGCGTGGGACTGGTTGTAGCCGTAGTCGTCCTTGGCCCCGACATAGAGGAAGCCGACCGTAATCGGTTCCTCGGCATGCAGTGCGCCGATCCCATAGCGGGCGACGATCGCGGAAGCGAAAGCGGATTGGATGAACTGGCGGCGGGTAAGCGCGAGCGACTTCGTCATTGCCGAATTCTCCGGAGCTGGTCTCGCCCCTGATCCGGCAAGTTCCGTGCCAGCGGATACGACAGGTTCTAGCGCCTCAAGCCCGCCCGACAAGCACCTCGCGCAGAGGCGTTGCCTGAAGATTCGGCTGATCCTTCAACCGATTGCTGTGATTGTCGGCACTTCCGCCACAGCTTTCGGTGGCAAGCAACGGCACCCTTGAAACTTTCGCGTCACCCGCAGCGATAGCGGCAGACGATCTACCGCGCCAATGCCGCCGAATGCGTGGCACGGGAGAGGGCGCCGAGGAAGGCGTCGCGCCAGACGGTGATGTTGTTGCGCTTCACCTCGGCGAACATCTGCTGCCAACGCTCGCGGCGTTCGCCCATCGGCATGGCAATGCCGGCATGCATGGCTTCGGCGACGCCATCGGCGTCGTAAGGATTGACGATCAGCGCCCCGTCCATTTCCTGCGCAGCGCCGGCGAACTCCGACAGCACCAGCACGCCGGGGTCGATGGGGTTCTGCGCCGCGACGTATTCCTTAGCGACGAGATTCATCCCGTCGCGGAGCGGCGTCACCAGGCCGATGCGGCTGACACGGAAGAAGCCGGCCAGCGCCCGGCGGCTGTAGGCGCGGTTGAGATAGCGGATGGCGACCCAGTCGATGTCGGAGAACTGGCCGTTGATGTGCCCCGCCTTCTCCTCGAGCTCGCGGCGGATTTCGGCATAGCTCTCGACATCGCTGCGGCTGGGCGGCGCGATCTGGAGGAACGACACCTCCCCCTGGTTCTCCGGCCATTTGGCGAGCAGGCGCTCGAAGGATTCGAAGCGGTGGATCAGCCCCTTGCTGTAGTCCAGCCGGTCGACGCCGATGACCAGCGCCCGGCCGCGCATGCTGTCCGACAGACGCCTGGTCTGCTGGGCGTTCTGGGCCTGCATCGCCATGCTGGCGAATTCCTCGGCGTCGATCCCGATCGGGAAAGCGCCGATCGAGACGGTACGGCCGAAGGCGTTGACGGTGGCGGTGTCGTAGCTGGTCCCGCCGCAGTAGTCGGTAAGAAAGACACGAAGCGCCCGCTGGTCGGGCGCCGTCTGCACACCCACCAGGTCGTAGGCGCAAAGCGCCCGCATGATGTCCTGATGGTTGGGAAGTGCCAGCATCACCTGCGGCGTCGGCACCGGGATATGGAGAAAGAAACCGATCGGCGCGGTGACGCCGAGCTCGCGGAGCTGCTGGCCGAGGGGGATCAGGTGATAGTCCTGGATCCACACCACGTCGCCCTCCTCGATGAACGGAAGAAGGGTGCGAGCGAACTGGGCGTTGACCCGCTGATAGCCTTCGTAATGCTTGCGGTCGTAGCGGAACAGGTCGAGCCGGTAGTGGAACAGCGGCCATAGGCAGGTGTTCGAATAGCCGCTGTAATATTCTTCGTAGTCCTCCTCGCTGAGGTCGATCACGGCGTGGGTGACCGCACCCCGGCGCTGGACGTTGGGCTCGGGCGAGGGGTTCTCGGAGACCTCGCCGCTCCAACCGAACCAGACGCCGCCGTTCTTCTTGAGGGCGGCGCGCATGGCGACGGCCAGCCCCCCGGCCGTGCGGTCTTCGTCGCTGATCGACGGAACGCGATTGGATACGACGACAAGACGTGTCACAGAGCCTCCTCCCAGCTTCGGCTCAACCGCAATGCGGAATTGATGATACCGACCATCGAGTAGGTTTGCGGAAAGTTCCCCCAAAGTTCATGGGTCTCGGGGGCGATGTCCTCCGACAGCAGCCCGAGATGGTTGCGGCAGCCCAGCAGTTCCTCGAACATTTCGCGCGCCTCGCCAGTCCTTCCCAGCGCCCCGATGGCGTCGATGTACCAG
>PBKC01000076.1 GCA_002721365.1 Rhodospirillaceae bacterium
GACCGCAGCCGCCTGATCGACCGCCTCTCCGAAGCGGTCCTGGACCTGGATGAAGCGGGCCGGGTCCGCGCCTGCAGCCCTGCCGTGGCGGGCCTGCTGGGCTGGCCGGCGGCCGGAATCAGCGGCCGCAGCGCCGCCGTGCTGCTGCCGGCCGAGTTCTTCTATCTCCGTCTGATGCGCCCAAAGGTCGAGCGCCGCACCCGGTCGATGCGGGAGCGGGTGAGCGACATCTCGGCCTTCCTCCTGGAGACCCTGCCGGCAGTCAAGTTCATCCAGTCGGTGGGGGCGGAAGAGCGGGAAACCCGACGCCTCGGCGGCCTCAACAGCGCCTATCTCGACGACCTGCTCCGTCTTCAGGTGACCGAGTTCTTCACCGCCGCCGTCCCCAATTTCCTGGTGTCCGCGAGCCGCGCCCTGGTGTTCTTCGCCGGCGGCTACCTGATCGTCGTCGACCGCTCGATGACTCTCGGCACCCTGATCGCCTTCTCGAGCTATCTGGGCTTCGCCACCGGCCCGGTGCAGAGCTTGCTCGGCATTTATGTCGGCGTCCTCAGGATGCGGGTCTCGCTGAGACGGGTGATGGAGCTCACCTTGGCCGAGCCCGACGTCCAGCAGGCTGAAGTTCCGGCCACTCTGCCGCCTGAAGCCTGTGGTGCCGTGCGGTTTGAGCGGGTCTCTTTCCGCTATCCCGGCAGCGAGACGCCGGTGCTTACCGACGTTTCCCTCGATGTCGCGCCGGGCGCCAAGGTCGGGGTGATCGGCGAATCGGGGGCGGGGAAGACGACCTTCATCGACCTTCTGCACCGGCATTTCGATCCCGAGGCGGGGCGGGTGCTGCTGGACGGCGTCGATGTCCGCGACCTCGGACTGGCCGAGCTTCGCCGCCATGTCGCCGTCGTTGCCCAGGATATCGTCCTCTTCCGCGGCTCGATTGCCGATAATATCCGTTACGCCGTGCCCGAGGCCGACCCGGCGGCGGTCGAGAACGCGGCCCGGCTCGCCCAGATCGACGACTTCATCCGCGCCCAGCCGCAGGGCTACGACACCCCGATCGGGGAACGCGGCGCGCGGCTCTCCGGCGGTCAGCGACAGCGGCTGGCGATCGCCCGGGCGCTTCTCCAGCAGCCCTTGGTCCTGGTTCTCGACGAGGCTACATCCGCGGTCGACCGCGAGACCGAGATCAGGCTGACGACCGAGATCGACCAGCTTTTCGCCGGCCGCACCCGTATCGTCATCACCCACCGCCGCGAGGCGCTGACGGGCGTCGACATGCTGGTCGAGATCGGGGCCGGCCGGCTGGTCCTTCGCGAGGCCGCGTGACGTCGGTCCGCGTGGGGCTGCCCGACAGCGGGTGCGGAGCCGCGCTCGGCGCCCATGTCGATGCCTCGGCCGCGTTCGTGTCGGCCGAAGACGGCGCCGTCGAGCAGCAGGTGGCGGGGCCCGACCGGGCCGGGCACGGTACGGCGCTCGCCGAGATCGTCGTCATGCAAGCGCCTGCGGCACGGCTCCTCATCGCGCAGATCTTCGGTCTCCGTGCCACGACCTCGGCGGAAGCGGCGGCGGTCGGGATCGACTGGCTGGTGGAGAGCGGCGCCGACATCCTGTCGATCAGCTTCGGTCTGCGCGAGGACCGGGCAGCGCTACGCGAGGCTTGCGCGCGGGCGTTGGGTGAGGGCCGGATCGTCCTTGCGTCGTCCCCGGCACGCGGCGAGCCGGTCTTCCCGGCCGCCTATCCCGGTGTCCTGCGTATTACCGGCGACGCACGCTGCGGTGCCGACGAGATCTCGGTGCTGGGCACCGCTCAGGCCGACTTCGGTGCCTGCGTTCGCGCCGCACATGGGCGCGGCGCGAGCTTCGCCGTGCCGCACGTCGCGGGCTTGCTGGCCGCCTATCTGGCCGAGGGCGGCGACCGCCGTCCGCAGGCGGTTCGCGATCACCTCTCCGCCGTCGCCCGCTTCCATGGGCCCGAGCGCAAGACCTGGTCCGATGTCGGAGGCGCCTGAAGCGACGCCGGCCCGGCATCCTGTGGTGCCGCGTGCCTTGACTGTGCTTGCGGTCGTGGTCGGAGCGGTCGCGATCTACCTGTCGGGTCCCGTCATGGGCCGGGTCTTCGTGGGGCTCGCCGCCGTTGCGGCCGTGTTCGGGGCCTTCGACCGACCGCGTCAGGGCGTATGGAGCAGGGTCGCGATCGGTTTGCTGATCTCGGCCGTCGCGGCATTGGGCGGGCATCTCCTCAGCGACGATTTCGGTGTTCTCTATGTCTGGCTGTACAGCGCTTCCGATCTCGCCTGGTATCTGAAGCTCGCCAATCTGTGGGGCGGGGACGAGGGCGTTCTCCTGTTCCTCTCGGCCCTCGCCGGACTCGGCGCGCTCCGTCTCCGCCGCTATGGCGGCTGGGCGGCTTCGGGAGCGCTGCTGATTACCGCCTTCCTCGCCATGGGCGCGACAGTCTGGTCGCCTTTTGTCGCGACTCCGGACGCAGAGCGCGCCGCGGTCGAGAGCCAGGGCATGAACGCCCATCTGATCAATGGCTGGATGACATTGCATCCGCCGGCGGTGTTCATCGCCTTCGGCCTGTTCATCGCTCCCCTGGGGGCTGCAGTGCAGGCGCTGGCGACCGGGGAGGGACCGTGGCGGGAGATCGCCACCCGCTGGACGCGCTACGGCTGGACGGTGCTCTCGATCGGCCTCGTCGCCGGCATGTGGTGGGCCTATGAGGACTTCACGTTCGGCCAGTTCTGGCATTGGGACCCCGTCCAGACCGCGGTGTTCGTGGTCTGGGCACTGGCGACGGCCCATCTCCACACGCTCCGCCGCTACCGGCCGAACGGTGCCTTCGTCCGGCTTCATCCCATGCTGGGTCTTCTCACCGGCTGTGCCGCCGCCGGCTCCCTCGTCATCACCCGTCTGCCCACGCTTGCCTCCTCTCACCGCTATGTCGGCGAGACTTCCTGGCCGTGGTTGCTGGCGGGCACCGGGCTCCTGCTGCTCGCGACGGCAGTCGCGTTTGCGCTGTCGTGGCGCCGCCGGATCGATGCGCGGTCGGCCGGCGAGCATGCGTTGCTGATCCGGGTCGCGGCCATTCTTCTCGTCGTCTGCGCCGGCGTTGCCGCTTACCACATCGGCGAGGCCCTGGCGCGGGAATGGCGCGACGTGCCGAAGCCCGACTCGCTGAAGCCCTTCTTCGCTTTCATCGCCCGCTGGTCGAGTTCGGCCGAGACCGAGCGTCTCGCCGCCGCCTTCGACCAGTGGGACATCGACCGCTTCTCCATTGACCGCTGGCTGGCCCCGGCCGGCGTGCTGATCGGCATGGTGGGCGGCCACTACTTCCTGCCGATCGCAAGCCGGTGGTGGCGCTGGGGGCTCTCCACGGCCGTGGCCGCGTTCGCGGCCGTCACCGCACTTTACCTGTCGCCGGTCGAGCGGCTTTACGGCGGACACGGCATGACCTCGTCGGCGACGACGGCGATCTTTCCCTGGCTCGATGCGCTGGCCGTGGCAGTGCTCTATCTCGCCTTAAGCGCGCTCGCTTCCGGCATCGTCACGGTGATTCGGCATGGCCGGCACCGCATCGCTCTCCGCTACGCCCTGCCGGTGGGGCTGGTTCATGCGGGGATCGTGCTCGCTCTCGTGTCGGCGACGGCGGCGGGCGTGTTCGACAGCTACGAGCAGCGCCAGCTCAGCTATCCCGGCGACTTCGCCGTGCCGCAGAAGTTCGGCGACTATCAGGTCTCGGTCCGCTTCGACGGCGACGGCTATCTCCGGGATGGCGGACGTGGTGAGGAGAAAGCGGCCTTCCACGCCATTGCCGACGTCGACTGGTCGCTCGCCCGCGACGGCGAGGTGGTGGAGGCCGCGCAGGGCCGAACCCTTTACCGCGACGCCCGTCCACCGACACCCAGGGGTCTCGGTCCCATCCGTCTGATGTGCGCGATGATCGACTACCGCTACGCGCGCTATCTGAGCGGCGACCGCCAGGTGATGGACCCGTTCATCCATCGCGGCCTGTGGCGCGACGTTCAGGTCTGGTTGCCTGCCCCCAACTACGACGAAGGCGAAGACGGCCCGGAAGCGGTCGAGAGCCGGGTGCCGGTGGTCCTCAAGGTCTTCCCGATGATGACTTGGCTGTGGGTCGGCATGCTGGTGGCGCTGGCCGCCGCCATCGCCGCGGGCGCCTTCGAGATCGGTGCGTCGCGGCGCCGTGCCGGCCGCTGATCTCTACCCGTGCCGGCTGACCACCACCGCTGTTGCGTTATCCTCACCGCCCGCCTCCACGGCCGCCGTCAGCAGGGCGTCGATTGCGGCTGAAGGATCGCCGGCATGGGCAGCGAAGATGTCGACCATCTTGCGGTCGCTCAGCATGTCGCTGATCCCGTCCGTGCACAGCAGGAAGGCCTGCGCCTTGGCGATGTCCAGGGTGGCGATCTGCGGTTCCAGGGCCCGGTCGAGGCCCACCGCCTGGGTGAGCTGGTGCCAGAGGGGGCTGTTGCGAACGGCGTCGAGCGGCATGGCGCCGGCTTCGAGAAGGTCCATGCCGGCGGTGTGGTCGCGGGTCCGCTGCATCAGGCTGCGGCCGTCCCAGACATAGATGCGGCTGTCCCCGGCATGGGCAATGGTCGCGTTGTCCTCGCCGATTTGGAGGATCGACAGCGTCGTGGCCATCCCTTGCTGGCTGGGCAGCTGGCTGCCGGCTTTGGCAACGGCGCCCTGTGCGGCGATCATCGCCTCACGCAACTGGTCGGGCCTTTCGCGTAGGGCGGCCAGCGCGCTTTCGACCGCAAGCCGGCTCGCTGCTGCGCCAGCCGGCAATCCACCCAAGCCATCAGCGATCAGATAGCAGCCGATCTCCGGCGCCAGCGCATAGGAGTCCTCGTTGCGGGGGCGGATCCGGCCGATATCGGAGCCGCCCGCGGCTCGCCATCCCATGGGGCCGTCGACGGCGGAACTGGTGACGGAACGCATTGCCGTGCTGGTCGACCTTGCCATGGAAACGATCTCCCTTCCGTCGATGTTGCGGTGCACATAGGCTGTGCAAAATACCCGCGGAGTGCCGAAGAAATATGTGGCGTTCCACAGCGAAGATGGTCGCCAGCCGCAGAACCATCACCCGTCGATAGGTGTTAACGCTCTAATATGGTTGAAGAAATCTTCCTCCAGCACCGCTCGCCCCGCCGTCGAGGCCCGATCTTTGCACTGCTATCCGATAATGTGGACCCGATGGTCTCAACAACCAGAATAAAGGCCCCGTTTAACTGATGTTAATCCTCTCCCTGCGACACTACTTGGGTAAGTTCAGTGAAGGACAAGGCCGGGTAAGCCCATGATGCCGGACTCGCAAGCGCCGAGGCTCTTTTCGGATCAGGACCGCGAAGCGATGCTCCGGGCCAGTGACTCCTGTCTTCTCTCCGGTTCCTGGGGGGCAGTCGAACGCGTAGCCGACCATAACGGCGAGCGCTTCGTCGTCTACGGAGTCGGCAACGGTCTCGATATTCTGTTCGAGGTCCGGCCGACCGCTGACGGCGGATGCGAGATCGCCGAAGGTCGCAGCGGACGGATCCTGTCCAAGGGGACGCCTTTGGGAGAGGCGCTGCGGGAGGTTCTTGCCGCCGACAGCTTCGAAGAGGATCAGCTTTCCTTTCGTCCCCGCAGCCGGGTCGCCTGAATATCCTGCATCGCTGCCCTGCATGACGGGATCGGTGTCCCGTCGGGACCTGCTCTATACTTCGCTGCCATCCCCATGGAGGGGAAGGGAGCGCCGCAATTCCCGTTTTTCTTTCGTCAGGTTCGAGACCGGCTGCGGCTGATTCAGGGGCGCGCCGGTGATCGTGCTTTTCACCGATTTCGGCTATGCCGGACCTTATGTCGGGCAGATGAAGGCGGTGATCGCCCGGGAAGCACCGGGCGTCCCGGTCATCGACCTGTTCGCCGATGCGCCCGCGTTCGATCCGATGGCGTCCGCCTATCTTCTGGCCGCGTACTGGCGCGAATTCCCGGCGGGGACCGTTTTCCTATGCGTCGTCGATCCTGGTGTCGGCGGTGCGCGGCGCCCTGTGGTGCTGAATGCGAGCGAACGATGGTTCGTCGGTCCCGACAACGGCCTGATGGCTATCGTGGCCCGTCGCTGCGGGGTGGCTGCGGCGACATGGCGGCGCATCGACTGGCGGCCCGCCAAGCTCTCTGCCTCGTTCCACGGCCGCGACCTGTTCGCGCCGGTCGCCGGGCGTCTGGGTAAGGGGATTCCCCCGTCCAGTAGCGCGATCGACCCGGCGACGGTGGTAGGCGCCGACTGGCCGGACGATTTTCTCCGCGTGGTCTATGTCGATCACTACGGCAATGCGATGACCGGTTGCCGTGCCTCGGCGCTTCCTTCCGGAGCCGTTCTGCTGGCGGCCGGGCAACGCCTGAGCCGGGCCCGAACCTTCGGTGATGTCCCGCCCGGTACCGCCTTCTGGTACGAGAACGCCAACGGACTGGCGGAAATCGCCGTCAACCAGGGGCGGGCCGATGCGGTTCTCGGCTTGGACATCGGCAGCGAGGTCGTCCTCGAAGCCACAGGGTAGCTCTTCGCCTTGCGCCAAATAGGCGCCTGATATTTGATGGAATACGCCATAAACCCCATGTCTGCTGTTGGCGATACGGCCTCGGAGAGATCGCAGCGTCGATCGGGACGGAGCGCCTTCGTTATTATGTCTTCTATGGCTAGTTAACGGGGGAGTTGATTATGGTGATCCGACTCGCTTTTCGCGCGAGATCGGATGGCCGGGCCCGTCGATAGGTACGGGGCTCGGCAAGGACAGGCGGGAGGTGCCGAAATATGCGTGCTTCCGACTCGCTGCAACCGACGGGTTCGGGGCCGGACGGCCTCGATCCACGCCTGCGCGACGCCCTTTTTGCGGCGGCGCTCAACGACATTCCCAGTGCGATCGTCGCCGCCAATACCGATCGCCGCATCATTCTGGTCAATCGAGCGTTCTCGGCGATGTTCGGTTACGCGGTCCAGGAAGCCATCGGGCGAAAGTCGATCATCCTCTACGAAAGCGAGGCCAAGTTCGAAGCGATCGGCCAGGAACGCTACCAGCTGGCAGCCTCGGCGAATCGAGAGCCCTATGTCGTCAACTACCGGCGCAAGAACGGCGACGTCTTCCCGGGTGAGACGATCGGGGTGCCCTTGCACGATGCCGACGGCAAGCTGCTCGGCTTCGTGGCGATCATCCGCGACATTACCGACCGTTTCCGGGCCGAGGCGGCCCTCAAGGAGTCGGAGGAGCGCAATCGGCTCATTCTGGAGGCGGCTGCCGAAGGCATCTACGGTCTCGACGCCCAAGGCAATGCGATCTTCGTCAATCCCGCCGGGGCGCGAATGCTGGGCTATGCGGTCGAGGAGCTGCTCGGCTGCAACGCGCACGAAACCGTCCATCACAGCTTTCCCGACGGCGCCCCCTACGCCAGCGCCGATTGTCCGGCGATGCAGGCGATGAATAGCGGCGAGCCGGTCTCGGTGACCGACGAGGTCTTCTGGCGCAAGGATGGCAGGCCGTTCTGGGTGGAATACGCGACGACGCCGATCGTGAAGGCGAACGAAATCGTCGGTGCGGTCACGACCTTTCAGGACGTCACCGAGCGCAAGAAGCTCCATCTGGCGCTCGAACGCCTGCACAGCGTGACCTCCAGCCGCCGCCTGAACTTCGGCGAGAAGATCAGGGCGATCCTTCGTCTCGGGGTGGAGCATTTCGATCTGGCGTTCGGCATCGTCGCCCATGTGGAAAATGACGTCTACACCGTCCGCCACTGCATTTCCCCGGATGGCGGGCTACGCCCTGGACAGCAGTTCGCGCTTGGCGAGACCTATTGCGTGCATACGCTCGAAGCCGGGGGGCCTCTCGGCTTTCATCATGCCGGCGCAAGCGCGATCGCGGCGCATCCCTGTTATCGGGCCTTCGGGCTGGAGGCCTATATCGGCGCGCCGCTGCTGGTGGATGGCGTCCGCTACGGAACGCTCAATTTCTCCCGGCCCAAGCCGTTGGGGCATCCGTTCGACAACAGCGACCTCGAGCTCGTTCGCCTGTTTGCCGAGTGGGTCGGCAATGAGATCGCCCGCCAGCGGGACATCGAGGAGCTTGCCGCCGCGCAGGAGGAGCTCAAGCGCCTGGCAGGTACGGACGAACTGACCGACGTGGCCAACCGGAGACAGGTGGAACTCCTGGCCGGCCATGAGGTGGAGCGCGCAAGGCGCCAGAGGGCCGATATGGCCGTGTTCGTCCTTGATGCCGACCATTTCAAGCGGGTGAACGACGATCATGGCCACGAAGCTGGCGACCAGGTGCTGAGGGTGATCGCTCAGCTCGCCAAGGCGCAGCTGCGGTCGGTCGATGTGTTCGGCAGGCTCGGCGGCGAGGAGTTCGTTGGGGTGCTCCCCGATACGCCTGCCGATGTCGCGGCGGAGGTCGCCGACCGAATTCGCGAAGCCATCGCCGAAGAGATCATTCCCGTTGCGTCGGACGGCCTGAGCATCACCGTCAGCATCGGGGTCGCCGGACTTCTCTCCACGGACGAGACGTTCCGCGAGGTGCTCAATCGGGCCGATCGCGCGCTCTACGCTGCCAAGGGTGCCGGCCGCAATCGTGTGATCCACCACGACCATATGAACGAATAATTTCAGACCAAAGCCGAGACCTTCGAGAGGAGCGGTCCCACGGTCTTGAGAAGAGCTTTCAATATCAGGAACGCCGATGTGTTCTCTTGAGGGCGACCCTCGGAACCATGGTGTTTTGTCCTGTCGTCAACGTTTCGTTCAACTTTCGTCTTTAAAACGAGCGCGATGAGGCCTCCCTGAGGTCTCCGCCTCAAACACATGTTCAAGGGCTGAGTTCATGTCGGATGACCGTGCCATGGCACCCGTCGCCGAGACTGGTCGCCTTCAGATGTCGGAATGCTCTGAACTGACCGTTGCCGCCCCGCGGGAGCGCGCCTTGGATCGCATCGCCGATCTGGCGGCGCATCTCTTCGAAGTCCCGATTGCCGTGGTGTCTCTGGTCAACGACCATCGGTATTGGGTGGAGGCGTCCCATGGCCTTGATTTTGCCATGGTGGACGCGGGGTTCGACGGTTGTCCCCTGCCGTTCGAGTCCGATGGGGTGGTCGTCGTCGAGGACACGACGGAGGACGCGCGCCTCAGCGATCACCCGCTGGTCGTCGGGCAGCCGCATATTCGTTTCTATGCCAGTGCGCCTCTGGTCACGCGGTCGGGCCATGCCGTCGGAAGGCTGTGCCTGTTCGACCGCCGTCAGCGGGGAGCTCTCTCTCCGAAGCAGCTGTCGTCGCTCCGCGAACTCGCGCATGTCGCGATGGAGTTGATCGAGCCCCATGGCGTGCATGGCTATGTCGATCCGACGACCCATCTTCCCGGCCGGTCACTGCTGACGCACACCTTCAAGCGGCTGATCGAGGGGCATGAGGCAGGCGACCCGCCGGTGCATCTCCTGGCGCTCGAGGTTTGTGACCCCGAGCAGCTGAACGAGGTCATCCGGCTGTTCGGTCATCCCGCGGCGGAGATGCTGCAGCGGGCAGCCGCCGGGCGCATGACCAAGTGCCTGCCGTCCGGCACGGTCCTGACGCAGATGTCGCCCATCCGCTTCTGCGTTCTGTTGCCGTCGGGTGTGGCATCGGAGCTGTCGGTGGTTCGGCAATGTCTGCTCACGGCCTTCCGTGAGCCCATAACCGTGGACAGCATACCACTGGTCCTCAACACCAAGATGGGCGTGGCCAGCTATCCCCATGACGCGGAGGATGCGGACTCGCTGCTTCAGGCGGCGGTCGTCGCCTCCCATCATGCGCGCGAGGACAAGGTCGATTGGGCGGTTTTCGACCGGCAGCGGTTCGAAAGCATCCGCCAGACCTACGATCTGTTCGGCGATCTCCGGCAGGCGGTCGAGGCGCCGGACGGACAGCTCTCTCTCGTCTACCAGCCGAAAGTCGTTGCGGCGACCGGCAGGATCGTCGGGGTTGAGGCGCTGCTCCGCTGGAATCATCCCCGCCTCGGCAATGTCCCGCCTTCCGACTTCGTTCCGCTCGCGGAACAGTCGGCGCTGATCGGACCTCTGACGGACTGGGTGGTGGCACAGGCGATCAAGGACGCGGCTGAATGGCCTGCTTCGGACGAGCCGCTGATCGTTGCCGTGAACGTGTCGATGAAGAACATCCAGAGCGCCGGCTTCCTGGAGAGTCTGACCGAATACGCGAAGCTGCAGGACCGAACCGGAATCCGCCTCGAGATCGAGCTGACGGAAAGCGTCCTCATGACCAATCTCGGAGAGGTCTGGGAGACCCTGAACACGCTGCGCGCGATGGGTATCAATATCTCGATCGACGACTACGGCACCGGCCACAGCTCGTTGGTCTATCTGAGGAACCTGCCGGCCGACGTCGTCAAGATAGACAAGTCGTTCGTCGGCATCCTCGAAACCGACGAGCGTGACCAGATCATCGTCCGGTCGACGATCGATCTCGCCAAAGCGCTGGGGTTCAAGGTGGTCGCGGAGGGCGTCGAGACGGCTGCCGCGAGCAAGATCCTCCGCGACTGGGGGTGCGACGTGTTGCAGGGCTACTTCATATCGCGGCCGTTGCCCGCGCATGAGATTGCCCGGTGGATGAAGAACAACCGCGCCAACACGTCCCGCCCCGGCCGCTTCGTGCCGGAAAAGCCGACCCTCGCTATCACCAATACAGCCTAAGGGAGACAAAACCTCCTTGGAATCCCTTTAAAAGGGTGCGGGCTGCGCGCGGCAGGCCTGAAAATTCTCATGCGGAAGATAAAATTACGCGATTTTGTAGATAAAAATAGCCGATGTCCGCGATATATAAGTGTTAGGTGGATAATTCCGAGCATATGCGGCGGTGGTGCGGGGTTGGTTTCTCCGAAGTTCAAAAAAAATAGGTCCAATTTTCTGTATATGCAAATCGGAGCGATCTGACGATGCCGCCGCTTCATCCTGAGGAAGAAGCGCGGCTTCGCGCGCTACATGACACCGGACTGTTGGATACGCCGCCGGAACAAGTTTTCGAGCGGATCGCCGAGTTCACGGCAAAGATGTTCCATGTCCCGACTGCCCTGATCTCGCTGGTCGATCAGGATCGACAGTGGTTCAAGGCATGTGTCGGCCTCGATGTGCGCGAAACGCCGAGAGATATCGCCTTTTGCGCTTATGCGATCCTCCGTCCCGAGGTCCTGGTCGTTTCCGATCCTGAGAACGATCCGCGTTTCGCGGCCAATCCACTCGTGGTCGGCCCGCCTCACATCCGCTTCTACGCCGGCGCGCCGCTCGTCACCTCGACCGGCTATCCGATCGGTACGCTCTGCCTCATCGACTACCAGCACCGGGACGACTTCGGCTCGAAAGAGGCGGAGTCGCTCGCGGGTCTCGCCGGTTTCGCGATGGAACTCATCGAGACGAGGCGCCTGCACGGCTTCATCGACCCGGTCACCCGGTTGCCTGGTCGGCCGATCCTGGCCGAGTATTTTCAGGCGTTCGCTCAGGGACGGGGCGGCGAGGGCGGTGCTGTCGAGCTTCTCACTATCGATATCTGCAGCCCGGAACAGATGAACGAGATCATGCGTCTGTTCGGACCGGCCAACGCAGATCTGCTGGTGAAGACGGCGAGCGAACGCGTTAAATCGGTGATGCCGGAGGGTGCGGTGCTGTGTCACGTGTCACCGATCCGTTTCACGATCCTCTGCCCGCCGGGCCCGGAATTCGATACGGGCAAGCTACGGGACGACCTTCTGATGGCGTTCGATACGCCGGTGGTTGCGGAAGGGAACGTACCGGTTCCGCTGAGGCGCCATGTCGGTATCGCCCGCTATCCTGACGATGCCGCCGATATCGCCGGCCTGATCCAGGCGTCGGTTGCCGCCATCAGCGATGCACGGGATCAGAATGCCGATTGGGCGCTCTATGACCGACAGAAGCATTTCGCCGGGCGGCGAGCATTCGATCTTCTGATCGATCTTCGCGCCGCGCTTGCCGCGCCGCAGGGGCAGCTTTTCCTCGTCTATCAGCCGAAGGTGACGTTGGAGAGCGGATTGTGCACCGGGGTCGAAGCGCTGATCCGGTGGCGGCATCCCAAGCTCGGATTGGTTTCGCCAGCCGACTTCATCCCCATCGCCGAGGGCAGCGCCCTGATGAAGCCGCTGACGGAATGGGTGCTGACCCAAGCGATCGCCGATTCCGCCGAATGGCGGGAGCAGGGCATCGACCTGATCGTCGCCGTCAATGTTTCGGTGGAAAACCTTCAAGACAAGGGCTTTTCCGGGTTCATTGCCGGGTTGTTGGGCTCGTATGATCGTGCGCCGATCCAGATCGAGGTCACCGAAAGTGCGTTGATGTCCGACCCGGACGAGGTCCATGCGGCGCTGACGGCCGTACGGGCGCTGGGCGTCCGGGTGGCGATCGACGATTTCGGCACCGGCCACAGCTCGCTCGCCTATCTGAAGGCATTCCCGGCCGACATCCTGAAAATCGACCAGGTGTTCATCAGCCGATTGAACAAGGATCCCCGCGACCAGACGATCGTGCGCGCGACGATCGATCTCGCGCGGTCTCTCGGCTACCGCGTGATCGCCGAAGGGGTGGAGAATGCCGAGACCCTGGCCCTGCTTTCGGCCTGGGGCTGTCACGCCGCCCAGGGCTATTTCATCGCCCGGCCGATGGAGCAGGCGGCCCTGCTCGAGTGGATTCTGGAGCGGCAGCGAATTCCCGTTCTCGTTTCCGAGAACCGCAAACCCGCTTGACCGACGGCCCGGCTCGGGTACTGTCCCTCCTGTAACGGTTCCCATTCGGGGATGAAAAGGGAACGCGGTGCGACGTCATTGGCGTCAATGCCGCGGCTGCCCCCGCAACTGTAAGCGGCGAGTTACCGGCCGAGAAAGCCACTGGGACATCCCGGGAAGGCGAGGCCGGTAGCGGCGACCCGTGAGCCAGGAGACCTGCCGTTGCATGTCTGCGCGAGTCGTCGGGCGGGGTGCACCGGTGGGAATACTCGTCTGCCCGATCCCGCGCGATCGGCCGGTCGAACCGTTCCACAGCCTGAATCCCTCCGTGACTGGCGCATAGGCCATTCACCACGGGGGTTTACATGGTTAGCCTTTCACGTCTCGACGGCCGTTCGGCCTCGCTGTCCGTTCTCGCCGTCGCCGCGCTCGCCGCGCCGGCACCTGTCGGCGCTCAACAATCGGGGGCGGAGCGCGTCCGCCTTCCCGACATCGTCGTCACCGCTACCCGCACGCCGACGCCTGCCGACGAAGTGGCGAGTTCGGTCTCGGTGATCACCGCCGACGAAATCCGGGCGAAGCAGCAGCCGCTCGCCGTCGATCTTCTCGGCGAAGTGCCCGGCCTCACCATCGTCCCGTCCGGCCCGGCCGGCGGACAGGCGTCGGTGTTCATCCGCGGCACCAACTCGAACCACACCCTGGCGCTGCTCGACGGCATCGAGATCAACGACCCGAGCAATCCGGCGGGTGCGCTCGACTTCGCCCATATGGCGACCGAGGGGCTCGACCGGATCGAGGTGCTGCGCGGCCCGCAGGGAACGCTCTACGGCTCGGACGCCATCGGCGGGGTGGTGAACTTCATCACCGCCCGCGGCGAAGGACCGGCGACCGCGCATCTCAGGCTCGGCGGCGGCAGCTTCGAGACCCTCACCCAGAGCGCGCGCGTGACCGGCGAGAGCGGCCGCTTCAACTTCAACATCGGCGGCAGCCTGTTCCGCACCGGCGGTGAGACCGCCACCCCGTCCCGCATCCGTCCCGCCGCCCTGCCCGAGGAGGACGACGGCTACCGGAACGCCACCGCCCGCATCCGTCTCGGCGCGGCGGTGACCGAGGATGCCGAGGTGAACCTGTTCCTCCACCATATCGACACGGAGGCCGATAACGACGCCGGCCTGGAAGATCCGAACAGCACCGCCGACACCACCCAGACCTATGTCCGGCTGGAAGGCCGCCTGGCGTCGTTCGACGGGTTCCTCGAGCAGCGGTTCGGCTATTCGCTGGCCTACCAGAAGCGGAAGGAACTCGATTCCGCCGACCCCGGCCAGCCGTTCGAAGCGAGCGAGAACCGCTCCAAGGGCCGAAAGACCAAGATCGACTGGCAGGGTGACCTGCACCTCGCCGAGACCAATACGCTGACCGTGGGTGCCGCCTACGAGGTCGAGGCGTTTACCAATGACAGCCTGTTCCTCGATCAGTCCTTCGGCGCGGCGACGATCAGCGAGGGGCACGCCAATGCCGACGACGAGATCAAGTCGGCGTTCATCCAGGACCAGTTCCGGCTGATGGAGCGGGTCTCCGGGACCGTCGGCGCCCGCATCGACGACCATCAGAGCTTCGGCTCCGAGGTTACTTGGCGGGCCGCGCTCGCCTACGACCACGTCGAGACGGGGACGCGGATCAAGGGCAGCTACGGGACCGGCTTCAAGGCGCCGGCCCTGTTCCAGCGCTTCGGCAGCTCGGTCTTCACCATTCCGGCTTTCGCCGTGCAGTCGCCGTTCTTCGGCAATCCCGCGCTCGATCCGGAAACCAGCAAGGGCTGGGATCTCGGATTCGAACAGGCCCTCGCCGACGGCGCCGTCCGGTTCGGTGCCACCTATTTCCGAAACGAGATCGAAGGCCTGATCACCAGCGACCCGACCTTCGTCACTCTGATCAACCTGAACAAGGTGAACAGCTGGGGTGTCGAGAGTTTCCTCTCGGTGACGCCCGTCGATTGGCTGCGCTTCGACCTCAACTACACCTACGCGCGGGCCGAGGACCCGACGACGGGGCAGGAGCACGTAAACCGCACGCCCCGGCACGAGATTGCGGCGACCCTGGCGGCGAAGCCGACCGAACGGCTGGAGGTCAATCTCGACCTCCTTTACGTCGGGACCTATGTCGACAACGACCGGGTCGCCTTCGCCCGCATCTACAACGGCGGATACACGCGCCTCGACCTCGCCGCCCGCTACGACCTGATGCCGGGCATCGCGCTGGAGGGGCGGGTCGACAACCTGCTCGACCGCGACTACGAGCAGCCGGACGGCTTCCTCCATCCCGGGATCGGCGTCTACGGAGGCCTTTCGGCAACCTTCTGAGCCGGCTACCCCCTCCCCTCCCCTCCCCTCCCCCCCCTGAAGGGAGAGGGCTTTCGATCCGGCGCGGCATGTTCCCCCTCTCCCTTCAGGGGGAGGGCCGGGGAGGGGGCTTCTCGGGCCGCGAGATTGTTTCGTCCTACCCCCGGGCGAGAGGCCGGTGCCTACTCGGCGGGCTTGCTCCGCGCGCCGGCGGGCCCGGCCTCGTCCGCGGGTTCGGTCTCGGTCTTCTCCGCCTCCTCCTCACGATCTCGGCCGAAGCCGGCATGCTCGGCGATGTCGTGAGGCAGGTCGCGGAGGCTGCGGCCGGTGCGGCGGAACAGGACCAGGAACAGCCGCGGGAGGTCGTTCGGCTGGCAGCTCAGCACCGCATCCAGTGTCGAAACCTCGTGGTTCGACAGAAGCCGCAGCTCGGTGCGGAGGTTGCGAAGTCCTTCCGTGGCGAAAGCGCCGAAATGGCGGGCGATGTAGAGCCAGATCGGGCTGATGATCAGGCTTAGGGCGATCACGGCGACGGCGAGGTCGCGGAAGTCGGTGTCGATCACGCCGGAGGCGACGCCCGCAGCGGCCAGGACGAAGGAGAATTCGCCGATCTGGCCCAGTACGACGCCGGACAGGAACGAGCGCTCCCACGGCTCGCCCGCCAGAGACAGCACCGTCACGTTGATCACGGTCTTCACCAGGGTGACGATGAACAGGAGCAGCAGGACCGTGCCGATGTTCTCGAACAGGAAGTTGACGTCGATCAGCAGCCCGACCGACAGGAAGAAGGCCATCATCAGCACGCTTTGGATCGGCTGCATGGCGTGGACCATCACCGTCCGCGAGCTGCTGTTGCCGATCACCAGCCCCGCCAGGAAGGCGCCATAGGCGGCCGACAGGCCGATGAGGCCGCTGATCGTCGCCGCCGCGAAGCACAGGGTGAGCGCGGCGAGCGGTGGCAGGTCGTGGTTGTTCTCCAGCTTGTCGGCGAAGGGAAGCTGCACGCGTTGACGGCGGCTCAGGAACCAGACCAGCCCGCCGAGACCGCCGACCGCGCCGAGGATCAGCGGGATTACCGTCAGGTCCATGCCTTCGGGGTTCCCCATGCCGTTGACCAGCAGCAGCATCGGGACGACCGCGAGGTCCTGGGCGACGAGCACGCCGACGGCGATCCGGCCGACATGCGAGCGGAGCTCGTCGATGTCCTCCAGGATCTTGATGGCGACGGCGGTGCTGGACAGGGTGAAGATGAAGCCCAGCAGCACCGCGCGGTCCAGCGGCCAGCCGAGCAGCATCGAAACCGCCCAGGCCAGACCGAGACAGGCCACGAGCTGCAGGGCTGCGCCCAGCATGACGACGCGCCACACGGCCTTGAACGACCGAAGGGAAAGCTCCATCCCCAGGAGGAAAAGAAGGGTCAGGACGCCGAGTTCGGCGAGCAGCGCCACGGTTTCGCGGTTCTCGACCAGCCCCGCCATCGACGGCCCCAGCAGCACGCCGGCCAGGATGTAGCCGACGATCGGCGGCTGGCGCAGGCGGCTGAGGCCGAGGCCGCACAAAAGCGCAACCACCGTCACTACGGCGATCTCGATCAGGTCATGCGGCGTTTCCATGGCCCGCGAAGGATAGCATCAGCTGGCCCTCGAGGTGAAAGCGACTGATGCCGGGAGGCGGCGGCAGCGAATGCCGCCCCCTTTCAGAGGCGAAACCCTCAGTCGAGCGTCGTCCTCCGCGTGCGGGCGTCGGCCCGTTTCTTCACGTCCGGGGTGAGGGCAAGGCCGAGGCCGGGCCCTTCGGGCGGGCGGATGGTGCCGTTCTCGATGGGCGGAAGCTGCGTCACCATGTCGCCGTACCAGCCGTAGTAGAAGGCGCGGACCATTTCCTGGATGTAGATATTGGGGACATGCATCGCCATGTGGCTGGACGCCGCCAGCACCACCGGACCCGAGCAGTCGTGGAAGGCTACCGGCACATGCCAGGTGTCGGCCATCGCCGCGACCTTGCGTGCCTCGGTGATGCCGCCGCACCAGCTCAGGTCGAGGATGCAGAGGCCGACCGCCTGCATCTCCAGGAGCGTCCGGTACTGGCCGCGCGCGCCGAGGGTCTCGCCGGTAGCGACGGGCACGAAGGTCGAGTCGGCGAAGATGCCGATGCTCGACAGATGGTCCATCTTCACCGGGTCCTCGAACCAGAACGGGTCGAACTCTTCCAGCGCACCGGCGATCTGCTTCACCGGCGGCAGATGCCACATGCCGTGCAGCTCGACCATGATGTCGATCCTGTCGCCGACCGCCTTCCGGATCTTCTCGAACGGCTCCAGTCCGGTCTTGAGGTCGGCGCCGGAGATGTACTGTCCGCCCGAGGCCTCCGCGGCGAAGTCGAACGGCCAGATCTTCATCCCCGTGATGCCCATCTCCAGCAGGCTCTCGGCCAGTTCGTCGGCGCGGGTCAGGAAGGCCTCCAGGTCCTCGTAGGGACCGAGCGGCTTGCCGTCGGGCAGGCCGAAATTGGCGGGTCCCTGCGCCGGACGCTTCTGGACGTAGCGATAGCCCGCGCAGGTGTTGTAGATGCGGATCGACTCGCGGCAGGCACCGCCGAGCAGTTGGTAGAGCGGCTGATTGGTGACCTGTCCCCACAGGTCCCAGAGCGCCATGTCGACGGCGGAGAAGCCCCGGATCTCGGCGCTCGACCCGACATAGCCCAGGTAGCCCACCATCTTCTGGGCGTGGCGCTCGATCTCCAGCGGGTTCTTGCCGAGAAGGTAGGGGGCGATGAACTCGTGGACATGCGCCTCGGCCGCGCCGGCGCCGTAGAAGGTCTCGCCGAGCCCGACCGGCCCTTCGTCACTCTCCACCTGCACCCAGAGGATGTTGGGGAACTGCTCCAGCCGGATGGTCTCGATGGCGGTGACTTTCACGGACGTCCTCCCTGACAGGCTTGTGATTGCGCGCAGTCTAGTCCGCGATGTTAGCGCTGTCTCTCAGGCTCTACGAAGGGGACGCATGCGCCTGAGTCTCTCCCCCTCCCCGACCCTCCCCCTGAAGGGAGAGGGGGAAACGGAGCGAGGATCGACCGTCCGAACCCTCTCCTGGAGGGGGAGGGCAGGGAGGGGGCGAAAGCCGCCGCTCGGCTCAGCCTTTGCCGAGTTCCCCGCGTACCAGCGCCGCACCCTCGGCCAGCACCCGCATCTTGTCGCGGGCGACCTGGCGGGGCAGGGGGACCATGCCGCAATTGGTGGAGGGGATCAGGCGTTCGGCCGGGGCGAATTTCAGGGCTTCGCGGATGACGGCCGCGACCTGCTCGGGCGTTTCGATCTCGTTGGTGGCGACGTCGATCGCACCGACGATCACGTCCTTCCTGCCGCCCAGAAGGCCGATCACATCGACGGGAACATTCGAGTTGGCGAATTCCAGCGAGATCTGATCGATGCGGCTCCGGGCGAGGACGGGGAAGGTGGCCTCGTACTGCGCCCAGGTGTCGCCCAAGGACTTCTTCCAGTCGATGTTGGCCTTGATGCCGTAGCCGTAGCAGATATGCACGGCGGTCTTGCAGTTGAGGCCATCGATCGTCGCCTAGATCGCCTCGATGCCCCAGGTCGCCACCTGGTCCATGTAGACGTTGAAGGCGGGCTCGTCGAACTGGAGGACGTCGGCGCCGGCGGCCTCCAGCTCCCGCGCTTCCTCGTTCAGCACCTTGGCGAAGGCCATCGCCATCTTCGGGCGGTCGCCGTAGTAGGAATCGGCCAGGGTGTCGACCAGGGTCATCGGCCCTGGCAGGGTGAACTTCAGCGGCTTCTTCGTGTGGGCGCGGGCGAAGGCGACCTCGGCGACGTGGACCGGGGACTTCCGCGTCAGCGGGCCGATGACCGTCGGGCAGTCGGCCTCGTAACGGTCGTTGCGGATGCCGATCCGCTGCTTGTGCTCGAAGTCGATGCCGTCGACTTGGGCCAGGAAGCCGTGAACGAAATGCTGGCGGCTCTGCTCGCCGTCGGTGACGATGTCGATCCCCGCTTCCTCCTGGTCGAGAAGGGCGAGGCGGACGGCGTCTTCCTTGGCCTCCTGCAGACGCGCAGGATCAACCTCGGCCCAGGGCGCCCACAGGCGTTCGGGCTCAGCGAGCCAGAAGGGCTTCGGCAGGCTGCCGACGATAGTCGTTTCAAGCATGGCGGTCCTCCCCACGGACTGGTCGCGCGGCCGTTCTGTCGTTAGTCCGGGTCCGGACGACCGCCTCTCCCGGTTGAAGACCAAGCATAGAGGATGGCGCGGCCCGGAGTCAGCGTCCCCTTCTCTCGCCCGTTATTCGAAGGTGCTCTCGCCGACCCATCTGTCGTCGGTTGGTTCCGGCATCAGATCGTTGTCCTGCCAGCCCAGGATGACCAGCACCAGCCAGTCCGTACGCTGGGAGAAGCCGTAGACGGGATCGATCGACTGGTGGAGCGCGCCGGTGGTCGCGTCATAGCTGGTCAGCGCCAGCTTGATCACGCCCTGCTGCCGATCACGCTTGAACAGCGCCAGTTCGGGGAACTCGACATTGCCGATCAGCGGAATGGGGACGGGAAAGCTGGGCAGGCCGACCAGCGTGGTTTCCCGGTCCACCGACATGGCACCGACCCGCGGCTCGAACACCAGGTCGGCTTCCTCTCGGCTGCCAACCAAATTGCCGCCGTTACGCAGGATCCGGTCGCGGAGGGTCGCCACGAGATACTTGCTGTCGGTGCCCTCGACGAAGCGCGAATCGACATACACCCGGCTGTCGGGCGGGATCCTGAGGCTGAGCGCCTCGCAGACGCGGTCTGCTGCGGTCGAGAACAGCAATTGCTCGGTCGCGGTACGATCCGGCTGGCTCTCCCGCAGTTCGACGCATCCGCTGACGGAAAGAAGGACGAGGATCGCGGTGGCGGCGCGCACAAAGATCATGAGGGAAGGTCTGCTCTGTAATGAAAGATATTCGGAAAGGAACGGTCCGGAGTCCGGTGGGGCTCCGGTCGGAGCGACGCGAGGGAGCGGGCGCCGGCCATGCGCTCCGCCCACACAGCCTGATACCTCGCTTCATGCGATGACGGTCGCCCGCGCCAAGCGGGCCGGGTCGCGGCTCGGTTACCGGTCGGTGCCACCCGCGCCATAGGCCTGCAGGGCTTCCGGCGTGTCGATATCCAGAAGCACCCCACGGTCGGCCATTTCGACCTCGCAGACGAGGTCGGCATACTCGCCGATCAGGTGGCGGGCGCCGACATCGCCCTGCACGGCGGCGACCTCGGGCAGGAAACGTGCCTCCCACAGCACCGGATTGCCGCGCTTGCCGTGATGGGTGGGGACGCAGATCGAGCGACCCTCCACCGGATCGAAAGCCGCGATCAGACGGTCGATATGGCCGGTCGTCACCTGCGGCATGTCGCCGAGGGCGATCACCGCGCCGTCGATGTCGTGGGGCAGGGCGGCGGTGCCGTGGCGCAGGCTGGCGCTGATTCCCTGGGCGTAATCGGGGTTGTCGACGAAGACGAGGTCGAGACCCTGGAGAGCCGCGCGCACCCGTTCGCTCTCATGGCCGGTAACGGCGATCACCGGCCGGGCGGTGCTGGCGAGCAGGGATTCGGCCGCCCGCCTGACCATCGGTACCCCGTCGACCGCCGCCAGCAGCTTGTTGGTGTCGCCCATGCGGCGCGATTGGCCGGCGGCGAGCAGAAGGGCGGCGATACGCGGTGCCCGCTTGGCCTTGGGTTCGTCCGCGGCGGGGCCTTGGCGCGGCTGCGGCCGGGTGGCGATCTCCTTCAACAGACCACCCGATCCCATCAGCATCACGTCGCGGCGGGTGACCGGCATGTCGGCCAGCAGCCGTTGCAGAACCCAGTCGAAGCCATTGAGCTTCGGCGAACGCGCGCACCCCGGCAGGCCCAGAACCGGCACCGCGCCGAGATGGGCGAGCAGCAGCAGGTTGCCGGGATCGACCGGCATGCCGAAGTGGTCGAGGGTCCCGCCGGCCGCTTCGATCCCGGCCGGCACCACGTCGCGCCGGTCGACGATGGCGGACGCGCCGTTCACAAGGATCAGGTCGCAGCCTTGAGCCGCGAGCGACGTCACCGCATCGGCGATCGATGCCGGTTCGTGCGCGACCCGGTGCTCGGCGGAAATTTCACTGCCGAACACGGCCAGACGGTCGCCGACCGACTGGACGGTCTTGTCGAGGACCGAATCCTTGGTTCCCGGCAGGCGCGTGAGCGCCAAACCGACGCGGCGCGGGCGGAAGGGGACGACCCGCACCAGCGGCCCGCTCTCGGCGGCGATAGCAGAAGCCTTCGCCACCGCCGGGCGCGGTGCGGCGAAGGGGATGATCTTCACCGTCGCCAGCATCTGGTCGGCCTCGACGATCTCGAACGGGGCGACGGTCGCGATCGTCACCGCCTCGTCGAGCAGGTTCAGGCGGTCGAGGCGGTCCCGGTCGACCACGGCGAGGCCGCGATGCTCCGCATAGAGGTTGCAGCGGCCGGTGAAGGGCGCCGCCACGCGCGTGCCTGCCCCGTGGGCGGCTTCGGCGAGGGCCGCGGCCGCCTCGTCCTCGGGGATATCGTCGGCATCGAGACGGGCGGCAACGACCTCTGCCCGTCCCGCCTTCTTCAGGCCGACGACGTCTTCGGCCGAGAGAACCCGGCCCTTCTTGAAGCTCAGGCCGTCCTGGCGGACGCTGTGAGCGAGGATCGCGCCTTCGGCTTCGTCGACGGGGATGCTGCCGAACCGCACCTCAGCGCACGACCTCCAGCGCCGGTCGCTCGATCTTGCCGTCGGCATGACGGACCGCGATCACCTGGGCGAGGATCGATGTCGCGACCTCGGCCGGCGACCGGCCGCCCAGCGGCAGGCCCACCGGGCCGTGGATACGGTCGACCGTCGCCTCGTCGAAGCCCAGCCGTCCCATGCGGTTGCGACGCGCGGTGTGGGTCTTCTTGCTGCCCAACGATCCGATATAGAAGGCGTCGGATTTCAGCGCGACTTCCAGCGCCGCATCGTCCAGCTTCGGGTCGTGGGTCAGCGTAACGACCGCCGTGCGGGAATCGGGCGCCAGCGCCTTCATCGCGTCATCCGGCCATTCGGTGTTGATCTCGACACCAGGGAAGCGTTCCTCGGTCGCGAAGGCCCCGCGCGGATCGACGATGGTGACGCTGTAGCCGGCGAGTGCCGCCATGGCCGACAGCGGCTGGGCGATATGCACGGCGCCGACGATGATCATCCGAAGCGGTGGGTTGAACACATGGAGGAAGATAGAAGAGCCGCCGATCTCGACGAGCTGGCTCTTGTCTTCCTTGAGCGCCTGTCGCGCGGCGGCCACCACCGCGTCGTCGCCGTCCGTCGCCGCGCGGTCGGGGTGGATCAGCACCTGCCGGCCGTCTTCGATCCGGGTGGCCAGGACCACCGGTCGCTTGGCGGCACGGTCGGCCAGCAGGGCGTCGAGATGGGCGCGCTTCATTCCACACGCTCCACGAACACCTGCACCTTGCCGCCGCAGGCGAGGCCGACTTCCCACGCCATTTCATTGCTGACGCCGAAATCGAGCAGCTTGGGCTCGCCGCTGGCGATCACCTGCTTGGCTTCGCTGACCACGGCACCTTCGATGCAGCCGCCCGAGACCGAGCCGACCATCGCGCCTTTCTCGTCGACGGCGAGCTGACTGCCCACCGGTCGGGGCGACGAGCCCCAGGTCGTGACGACCGTAGCGACAGCCACTCCGCGGCCCGCCTGGCGCCATTCGGCTGCCTTGGCCAGGATGTCGTCGTGCTCGGCGCCCGCCGTCACATTGCTTGCTTCCATCGCACCAAGTCCTCCGCTCCACTACCGGGACGCGCCAACGCTGCGGCCAGCTGTTCCAGGCTTTCGAGATTATGCACCGTCCGGAACGCATCGACATGCGGCAAGATTGCGCGCACGCCCAGAGATTTGGGCTCGAAACCTTCGTATCGCAACAAAGGATTGAGCCAGATCAAGCGCCGGCAGGACTTGTGCAGCCGTTCCATTTCCTCGGCCAGCCCCTCGCCGCCGGCGCGGTCGAGCCCGTCGGTGACCAGCAGCACGACGGCGCCCTGGCTCAGCACCCGCCGCGCCCAGACCTGGTTGAAGTCGTGCAGGCAGGTGCCGATCCGCGTGCCGCCCGACCAGTCGTCGACCGCGTCCACCACAGCATCGACCGCCTTGTCGACGTCCCGGTGACGCATGAGGCGGGTGATATCGGTGAGCCGTGTTCCGAACAGAAAGCTGAAGACCCGGTCGCGGTCGCTGGTCAGCGCGTGCATGAAATGGAGCAGCATGCGCGAGTAGCGCCCCATCGAGCCGGAGATGTCGCAGAGGATCACCAGCGGCGGCGGGCGGTGCCGTTTCCGCTGCCGCCTGAGGGGAATGATGGCGCCGCCCGAGCGCAAGACGGCGCGGAGGCTCCGGCGCATGTCGACGCGAAGGCCGCGGGAATGCGGCGCGAAACGGCGGGTGGGAATGTCGGCGATCGCCAGTCGCATGCGACTGATGGCGGCCTTGGCGCGGGCGAGCTCGTCGCTCGACATGTCCTCGAAGTCCATCTTCTGCAGGACTTCGCGGTCGGAATAAGTGAGGGCCGCTTCCCACTCGATCCGCTGCTCGCCTTCCGACTCGTTTTCGCCCTGACCGGGATGCAGCGCCTCCGACAGGCGCCGGCTCAGCGCCTCGCCCGGCGGTTCGCCTTCCCGCGGGAGGCGTGGCAGCAGCAGCGACAGCATCCGCTCCAGGATCTGCGGGTTGCGCCAGAAGGCGTGGAACGCCTGATCGAACAGCGGCCGGTGGTCGCTGCGGCTGACGAAGACCGCATGCAGCGTCCAGTAGAAGTCCTCGCGCTTGGTGATTCCGGCGGCTTCCACCGCGCGCACCGCGTCGATCACCGAACCGGGACCGACCGGCAGGCCGGCAGCCCGCAGGGTCCGCGCGAAATGCATCAGGTTATCGAGCAGCTTGCCGCCCGGCTCGTCACCGGCGCGCGCCACCATCGGATCGGCGACCGTGTTCATGCCAGGGTGCTCCAGGCCGTTGCGTTCCCCACCTCACCCCGGTCCTCTCCCCCCCATTGGGGCGGAGAGGGGGCGATGGGCGAGCCCCACCTACATGTCCCCCTCCGCCCTTTGAGGGGGGAGGGGTTAGGGGAGGTGGGCAGCGCGACGGCCGTGATGCGGATTTCCGATACCTTCACGAGCTGACAAAACCGCTCAGGACGCCAGCTCGCTGTGGATCTGGCGGATGATCTCGGCGGCCTCGCTGCCCTGCACCTTGGCGATGTCGTCCTGGTATTTCAGCAGGACGCCCAGCGTGTCGTCGACGACCGCGGGGTCGAGGGCGATACGGTCGAGTTGCATCAGCGCCGACGCCCAGTCGATGGTCTCGGCGACGCCCGGCTTCTTGTAGAGGTCGAGAGTGCGGAGATGCTGGACGAAGGCGACGACCTCGGCGGCGAGCCGCTCGCCGGCGCCGGGAACGCGGACGCCCAGGATCTCCCGCTCACGCTCGGCGGAGGGGTAGTCGACCCCGTAGTAGAGACAGCGGCGTTTCAGCGCGTCGTGGATCTCGCGCGTCCGGTTCGACGTGATGATAACGATCGGCGGTTCCTTCGCCTTGATCGTCCCGAGCTCGGGAATCGTCACCTGGAAGTCGGACAGGACCTCCAGAAGATAGGCTTCGAACGGCTCGTCGGTCCGGTCGAGCTCGTCGATCAGCAGCACCGGCGGCGCGGAGATGGCAGGTTCGATCGCCTTCATCAGCGGCCGCTTGATCAGGAAGCGCTCGGAGAAGATGTCGTTGGCGAGCTGGCCGCGGTCGGCCACGCCTTCCGCCTCGGCGAGGCGGATCTCGATCATCTGTGCCTGGTAGTTCCATTCGTAGACGGCGCTCGCGACGTCCAGCCCCTCGTAGCACTGAAGGCGGATGAGGTCGCGGCCGAGCCGGGCGGACAGAACCTTGGCGATCTCTGTCTTGCCCACCCCCGCCTCGCCTTCCAAAAACAGCGGGCGTTGGAGCTTGAGTGACAGGAACAGGGTCGTCGCGAGGCTGCGATCGGCGACGTAGTCGCCCGATCGCAGGAGATCGAGCGTGGCGTCGATCGAATCCGGATTATGCTGCATGAGCGAAGACTCTACAGGTTCGTTGCGGCCGCGCAAGGGGCTGAGGGGGCTTCTGTACCCCCGTCGCCCCCGCGTAGGCGGGGGCCCATGCGCGCGGCCCGGACTGTGGGTTCCCGCCTGCGCGGGAACGACGGGATAGGGGGCAGAAGAGCCTTCATCCGACCGTCCGCCCGACCAGTGACAGTATGCCGACGATGACCGCGGCGAAGACGCAGACGAACAGCAGGTTGCGGCCGAGCACGAGGCGCTCCACGGGCACGCCGAACATGCCGGCGGTGGTGGCCAGCGCCATCGACGAGATCGAAACCATGTTGCCGAGTCCCCAGCCGCAGAGAACGGCGAGGCCTAAGGCCAGGTCGGAGATTTCGGGGAGGCCTGCGAGCAGGCCGAGCATGATCGGCGCCGTCGCCATCGGGTGCACGCCCATCAGGCCGCCGGCGATCATCACCGCCAGCACGCAGGCGATCAGCCCCGGCTCGCCGAAGCCGGCGGTGAGCAGGGGGACTATGGCGTCGGAGATCTGCTCGGTGTGCTCGATCACCTGACCGAAGACGATGGCGGCGGCGAGCACCAGTACCTCGGCGCCGAACCCGCCCAGCCCCCGGATCACGGTCGTCGAGACGCTGCGAAGCTGGCTCGACCGGCCGAGAACGGTCCACAGCACCATCAGCGGCGGCAGGAGCAGGATGATCGCCTGGATCGTCCCCATGCCGGCGACGACGGTCGCCGCCATCACCGTCACCGCCATCGCCGCGACCGGAAGGACGATCGGCGCCAGCAACCTGAGGGCGGCGAGGGACTGCATCCATGCCCGCGGCGGGTAGTACATCACCAGGGCGAGGCCCATGCCGATCGTGGCCATGACCATGCCGGCGGGGACGATCTGCCATAGCGGCAGCCAGGGCAGGTGATGGGTGACGACGGCCATCGAAACGAAGAACGGCGACCACAGCACGGCGAGCAGGGTGCCGCGAAGCGTCGACTGTGCCGCTTCGATCCGGTCCGCGGGCGTGGCGTCCGCCGGAACCAGCGGCGAGATGATCGCGACCGCGCCCAAAGTGAGCACCGATGCGAGAGCATGACCGGCGGTCTGCAGCATGGGGCCGGAGGCGCCGGCGCCCGCCTCGGCGATTCGCCGACGGCTCCGGGCCATCTCGACGCTGTGCTCGAAGGCGGCACGGATCACCATCAGGGTCGGCAAGAGGGCGGCGATCAGGTGGGCGAAGACCAGCCCGTCAGCGATCCCGCCCCAGCTTCCGTAGATGATGCATGTGGCGAGCGACGCCGCGCCGAGAACGCCGGCAAACATCAGCACCCGTGCCCGCGCGCCGAACGCGATGACCGTCAGATAGACCGCCATCAGCACCACGGTCGCCTGCTCCAGCACGGGTACAGGGTAGAGGGTGCGGGCGACGGCAAGCAGCCAGAGAAGAATCAGCAGCCAGAGGGCTGCGCGGCGCCGCGCTTGTTCGAAGGTGCCGACGGGGGCGGGGACCGTCGCGGCAGGGGAAGCGGCAGCGGCTGGTTGGCCGCTGCCGTCGTCGGAAGAAGGGACCTCGGCCGAGCGCTCTATTGCGCCGCCTCGACGGCGCGTCGTGCCATCACGGTCACCAGATGCGCGCGATACGGCGCGCTGGCATGGATGTCGGAATTGAAGTCGCTGTCGGAGACTTTGATGTCCTTGACCGCATCTGCGCTGAACGAGCTCGCGAGAGCCTTTTCCATCTCCGGCACGCGGAAGACGCACGGACCGGCGCCGGTGACCGCCACCCGGACGCCGCCGCCGGTACGCGCCACGAACACGCCGACGATCGCATAGCGTGATGCCGGGTTGGCGAACTTGGCGTAGCCGGCTGCTTCCGGGATGGGGAACGATACTTCCGTGATCAGCTCATCGGGTTCCAGCGCCGTTTCGAACAGGCCGGTGAAGAAGTCCTCCGCGGCGAGCTGGCGGCGGTCGGTGACGACGGTCGCGCCGAGACCGACCAGTGCTGCCGGATAATCGGCGGCGGGGTCGTTGTTGGCGATGGAACCGCCGATGGTGCCGCGGTTGCGGACCTGGGGATCGCCGATCGCTTCGACCAGCTTGGCGAGTGCCGGAATGGCCTTGCGGATCTCAGGGGAGGCGGCGACATCCGCATGGGTGGTCATCGCGCCGACGACGATCTTGTCGGCCTCTGCCTTGATGCCCTTCAGTGCACCGATGCCGTCGAGGTCGATCAGGTCCGACGGTGCCGCCAGCCGCTGTTTCATCGTCGGGATCAGGGTCATGCCGCCCGCGACGAATTTGGGGTCGTCCCCGCCGGAGAATACGGACTTTGCGGCGTCGACCGAGTCGGGACGGTGATAAGCGAAATTGTACATGCCGATATCCTCGTTCCGGTAAGCCGTCAGCCGCGCATCGTCTTGGCGCCGGCCACGATCGATTTGACGATGTTGTGATAGCCCGTGCAGCGGCAGAGATTGCCCTCCAACGACTCGCGGATCTCGGCCTCGGTCGGGTCGGGGTGCTGCTTCACGATGTCGATCGCGCTCATCACCATGCCCGGGGTGCAGAAGCCGCACTGCAGGCCGTGATGTTCCTTGAACGCGGCCTGCATCGGGTGCAGTTCGCCGTCCTCGGCCAGTCCTTCGATCGTCAATACCTCGCGGCCATCGGCCTGGACCGCCAGCATCGAACAGGCCTTCACGGATTTCCCGTCGACGTGGACGACACAGGCGCCGCACTGGCTGGTGTCGCAGCCGACATGCGTGCCG
Source organism: Rhodospirillaceae bacterium (assembly GCA_002721365.1). GTDB lineage: Bacteria > Pseudomonadota > Alphaproteobacteria. The sequence goes on from PBKC01000076.1 coordinate 27,986, forward strand.
GTCAGACGCAGGTTATCGCGCAAGAACTGCACCAGCAGGGTGCGCGGCTCGACCTCGTCCGAGACCGACCTGCCGTTGACCGTCATCGATACGGTTGTACGCATCGCCTTCTCCCCATGATCAGCGCGGATTTCTTCGGATGACCCGCGTGGCAATTTCGATGGACCGCCGACCGAGGTCAAGCGCCGATCGGTCGCATTGGACTTGTGCGGCGCGCGCCGGTCAGAGGGCCACCATGGTCAGGATGACCGCGACGAACGCCAGAAGCAGCGGAATCCAGACACCGGGCGGCAGAGTGCGCCGGGCTGTTCCGTTCTCGTCCGGCGCTGTCACCACATTCAGCGACCGGTATCGACGGTCGTGCCACCCTCGGCTTCGGCGCCGCCTACCTTTTCCGCGAAGCTGCGGAAAAAGTCGTCCGCCGTCTTTCGGGCGGTGCCGGCGATCAGGCGCGAGCCGAGCTGGGCAAGCTTTCCACCGACCTGGGCGTCGGCGTCATAGTTGAGAACGGTGTCGGAGCCGTCCTCGGTGAGCTTGACGACGGCCGAGCCTTTCGCGAAACCGGCGACACCACCCTGGCCCTCGCCGGCGATGCGGTATCCGTTCGGCGCGTCGATTTCCATCAAGGTGACTTTGCCCGAGAAACGGGCCTTGACCGGCCCGACCTTGGTCGCGACGCGGGCCGTGAACTCGGTGTCGGAGACCTTTTCCAGCGTCTCGCAGCCGGGAATGCATTCCTTCAGGACTTCAGGGTCGTTCAAGGCTTCCCAAACCGTCTGCCGCGGGGCCGGGATGCGATATTCGCCGGTGATTTCCATGTGCCGGATAGTGCCTTTCTGACGAAAATTATTGCAGCGCCTTCAAGTAGGCGACGATGTTTTGACGTTCGGTCTCGCTGCGAACACCGGGCACGGTCTTCTTGGTGCCTGGTACCGTTCCGGCGAAATCCGACAGGTACGTCTCAAGAGTCGTTTCGTCCCAGGTCAATCCGGAGGCGGAGTGGGCCTTCGAGAATTTGAAGCCGGCGACCGCACCGGCCTCGCGGCCGAAGACGCCGTGCAGGTTGGGGCCGATGCCATGGCCCTTGGCTGGATCGACAGCATGGCAAAGCTGGCAGCGGGCACGGAAGGCACGCTCGCCCGCAACGGCATCGCCTTCGGCCGCGTCGACGGGTGCGGTCACGGCCATGGCGGACACAGCCGCGGCCGCACCGAGGATCGTTCGACTGAGCCTCCGCTCTTTCCTCATCCCATCATCCTGCCATGTCTGACGAAAACCGCCGGGAACGGTGCCACAGCGGTTCCGAAAAGCAAAGGGCCGGAGCATTGCCCCGGCCCGTCGAACTCGACCGTTCGGCCGCCTTCGCGCTTACTTGCTCTCGGCCTCGAGGTAGGCGATCACGTTGTCGCGGTCTTCCTCGCTGCGAAGGCCGGGGAAGGCCATCTTGTTGCCCGGCAGGAACTTGCGGGGATCCTCCAAGTACTGGTGGAGGTTCTCGTCGTTCCAATCGAAATCCGCTTCCTGGAACGCCTTGGAGTACTTGAAGCCTTCCGCCGTGCCGGCCTTGCGACCGACGACGCCATGGAGGTTCGGGCCAACGCCATTGCCGGCGCCCGCTTCGATCTTGTGACAGGCGCGGCACTTGTTGAAGACCTTCTTGCCGGCATCAGCGTCCCCGGCGGCCATGGCCATGCTGGCCGACATTGCCACGAGGCCCGCAATTGCGGCACCGAGAAGCTTCCGTTGAATCATGCGTTCACTCCTTAAGCGCATCCATTTATACCCGCTCATCCGGCGGGAGACCGCCCCACCGGCGGAAACCGGGGGCTAATGTAGTGAGGCGGACGATGCGTGACAACCGACGGAGCGGTGGTTTCGTCAGCATTCCGGGCATGCGTCGGTCGGCAGGCCTCGCCTGATCCAGCCTGGGCCGCGCGGGTTTCCGAACATTCCTTCGCTGATGTCGAGGGTTCGTGAAAAGCCGAGGGACTCTACGATCTCCCGGGCGACGGCCGAGCGGATGCCCGCGGCACAGATGAAGGCGATCGGCCGATCGAGATCCTGTCCGGCGGCCGCCTCCACCTCGGCGGTAAAATTCTTGTTGGGGATACCCATTTCGTTCTGAAGGCTCGCGGTCCGCGCGCCGGCCGGGACACCGGTTTGAGCCCACTCCGACTGGCTGCGGACGTCGATGATCAGCAGCTCGCCGGACTGTGCCCGTTCGAAAGCGGTCGGCGGATCGATGACCAGATGTTCGGGAGACATGGAACCGCTCGGAGGGTTTGGAACGCCTGAGACAAGGACGATCAGAATGGTCGGGACGAGCGCCGCCTTCAAGCGAGAAGGGCCGACGACATCGTCGGCCCTGTCCCCCTTCGTGCCGCGCATCCTTGCAGGATACGCCAAGATCAGGCGGCTATTTTGCCGCGCAGGGATTGCACGACTGCGCCGCGCACGGATTACACGACTTGGCGGCGCAGGGATTGCATGACTTCGCCGCACAAGGGTTGCAGGCGCCGCAAGACTTGGTGCTGACAGCGCAGGGATTGCAGGCAGAGCATGCAGCATATCCGGGTTGGGCCGCCCCGCCGATACCAATGGCTGCCGCCATGGCCATAGGAATGACCGTGCTCCCCAGAAGGCGTGTACGATAGGAACGTTTCATGATTGCGTCTCCCTCTTGTCCGGTTGCCGACTCGGCACAAATGACCGAGCGGTGGGATTACGCTAGACCTTCGTCCGAGGCCGTCATAATCACGTCCATGTCAAATTCCGTGCCTGAAAGTTGAGATTCCGAGAGCGCTGATCGCGTGTCCGGCTGGCTAATATTGAACCGGGTTCGCCGGCGGGATGGCGATCGAACGAAGGATTTGTTCTGAACCCGAACATGGCGGCAGGATGCTCACGGCGGCGTGACATGGCCATGAAAGCTGCCTCTATAGTTTGCACATATTTCCGACGCGGAACTGCGCTGCCGCGGTAGATCGAAACGGGCCGACGAAGATGACGATAACGCCAGTCGCTTGGGATCATGAGGATGACGGCCCGCTTCGACCGAAGGGGCCACCATCGGTGCCGCTCGACCAGGCGGAGGCCATGGCCGAGGCCGGCCGAGAGATCGCGGAATGCTATCGGGTGCTCGAAAAGGGTGGCAGCAACGTCGTCGCCGAGATTCTGCGGGGGCAGGGCACTTTCTACGAGTGGAACCATTACCCGGACGGTGACGTTTACGACGGGGAAAGCCACGGTCAATTCTACTACCACGCCCACCCCAGCCCACTGCGGGAGAGCGAACACGGGCATTTCCACACCTTTCTCCGGGTGGCCGGGATGGCTCCCGGCACCGAGCCGGTGCCGATGCCTGCCACGGTGGAGCGGCCTGAGGGCGGCGATGCGCTCAGCCACCTTATCGGGATATCCATGGACCGCCGCGGATATCCAACCCGGCTGTTCACAACCAATCGCTGGGTAACCGGCGAGACCTGGTATGATGCGCGGGACGTTACCGGCATGCTCGACCGTTTCGTCATCGACCACGCCTCGCCTTCATGGCCGACCAATCGGTGGATTTCCGCGATGATCCGGCTGTTCAAGCCTCAGATCGTGCGTCTTCTGGAAGAGCGGGATGCGGCCGTTGCGCTTTGGCAGAAAGGCCATCCGGACGAGGTGGTCTACGAGGATCGGAACCTGGAGGTGACATCGTCGATGCCGATTTCCGTGGATGTTCAGGTGAAGAACATTTCAACCGCGCTTCGGCGGCTCCGGTAATGTTCTATTAATCGGTAATGATTAGCTTCAACGCAGTTTCGCTCTCCTAGACGATCCATGGCCGACCGGACAATAACCCAGGACGACGTAGAACGTTTGATGACAGACCCGTCTCCCGAGGTTCGTCGCGAAACGGCGGACAAGCTGACCCGGGGCTACGCAACGGAAAAGTTGACGGAGCGAGAGCGGGAGCTGATCGAGGAGATTTTCCGGTTGCTGCTGCGGGACGCGGAGATACGCGTCAGGCTGGCCCTGTCCGAAGGGCTGAAGGAAAATCCCGCCGTACCGCATGACGTGGCGATCGCCCTGGCCAAGGATGTCGACCAGGTAGCGATTCCCATTCTTGCCACGTCGATGGTCTTCGGCGACGACGATCTGATCGACATCATTCGCCATGCGCGGCGGGACAAGCAGGTGGCGATTGCCGGACGGGCGTCGGTATCGCGGCATGTCAGTCATGCCCTTGTCAGGCACGCTGCCGACGAGGACGTGGTGACGACGCTGCTCGAGAATCCGCGTGCGGAAATCGCCGAACGGACGTTCGAGAACATTCTGCAGCGTTTCTCCGACAGCGAGCGCGTCCACGGGGCGATGATCGACCGCAGCATTCTGCCGCTGGCGATCTCGGAGCGTCTGGTGTCGCTCGTCTCGGACCATCTCCGGGCGCGTCTGGTCACCCGCCATGAGCTTCGTCCCGACCTCGCGACCGAGCTGGTGCGGCAGGCGCGGGAACGAGCGACGATAAGCCTGTTGTCCCCCGATACCGATGTGATGGATGTCGACCAGCTCGTCGAGCAGCTCTGGCAGCATGGCCGGTTGACCTCGACGATAGTCCTGCGCGGGCTGTGCATGGGAGATATGAACTTCTTCGAATCGGCGCTGGCCCGGCTGGCCGGCGAAAGCGCGAGCGATGTGCATGGGATCGTCAACGACGGCAACGGCGCATCGTTCGAAGCGCTGTACGAGCGGGCCGGTCTGCCGACGCCGAGCTACCGGCTGGCGCGCATGGCAGCCGATCTCCACCGCGAGCTGATGTCGGAGGGAGGGCCGGAAGACCGTGACCAGTTCGAGCGCTTGATGCTCGAGCGCTTGCTGACCGGACTGGACGATGCCGGAGCCGGTTCGGAGATCGTCGGTTCCGACAATTTGGATTACTTCCTGAACAGGCTGTGCAACGCCGCGTGATCCCGCGGTCGGCCCAATGATCCTTACCTGAGTTGGAAGAGCGGAGACCGGTTCCGCCGCGCCGCGATCAGGCTTCAGAAGGTTGATACGAATAAAAAAACGGGGCGCCCTTGGGGCGCCCCGTTTCGCTTCGACCGGACGATTTGCCGGGTCAGTCCAGAGCCACGTGCGGCAGCCAAAGGGCAATCGCGGGCCACTCGATGACGATCGCCAAGCCCAGGAGCTGCAGCAGCACGAACGGAATGATGCCGCGGTAGATCTCCTGGATGCGCACTTCGGGCGGCGCGACACCCTTCATATAGAAGAGCGCGAAACCGAAGGGCGGTGTGAGGAACGATGTCTGGAGGTTCACCGCCAGCAGGATCGCCATCCACGGAAGGATGTCGCCGGCGATCTGGATGTGACCGCCGAAATCCAGGGTCTTCATGATCGGCGTGAACAACGGCAGCACGATCAGGGTGATTTCGATCCAGTCGAAGAAGAACCCGAGGGCGAAGACGATCCCCATCATGAGGAACAGAACGCCCCAGGGGCCTAGGCCCATGCCTGCAACGAACTCATGCACCAGATCGTCGCCACCGAGCGATCGATAGACGTAAGAGAAGCAGGTAGCGCCGACGACGATGCCGAAAATCATCGCGTTGGTGAGGGCGGTCCGCTCGACCACGTCTTTCAGAACGCTGAACGTCAGCTTGCGATTGAAGATTGCCAGGATCGTCGCACCCAGCGCACCCACGCCCGCCGCTTCGGTTGGCGTGGCGAAGCCGGCAAAGATCGACCCCAGCACCAGGGCGATCAGGAAGATCGGCGGCAGGAAGCTGCGGATGATCAGAACCCAGAGCTCGCGGCGGCTTTCCGGACCGATCTCGTCAGGCAGCGGTGGCGCAAGTTCCGGATTTATCCGTGTCCGAACGTAGATGTAGACGAGGTAAAGACCGGCGAGAAGCAGCCCCGGGAAGATCGCTGCCATGAACAGGGTGCCGACCGAAATCGACATCAGGTCGGCCATGATCACCAGCATGATGCTGGGCGGGATCAGGATGCCCAGCGTACCCGAAGCGGCGATTGTGCCGGTCGCGAGCGGCTTGTAGTAACCCCGTTCCAGCATGATGGGCAGCGCCATCAGCGTCATCATCACCACCGACGCGCCGATGATGCCGGTGGTCGCGGCGAAGATGGTGCCCATCAGCGTGACCGCCAGAGCGAGGCCGCCGGACACGCGCCGCAACAGAATTTGAAGGGTGTGCAGAAGGTCGCTGGCCACCCCGCTTCGTTCCAGCATAGTGCCCATGAAGACGAACATTGGCACGGCCACTAGAATCAGATTTTCAGCGACGCCGCCCCATGTTCGGGAGATCAGGCTGAAAAACTGATTGAAATTGAAGAGGGGGAATTCGACTCCGGGCGATTGGCTGACGATGATCCCTACGAACCCATAGAACAGGCCAATACCACCGAGAACGAAGGCAACCGGATAGCCACTGAAGAGAAGGATCGCCAGAGTGGCGAACATCAAAATCGGGAGTAGTTCAAAAAGCTCCATGACGATCACTTCTATTTGAGACGGACCTGAGCGAGCTCCTCCTCAGGATTGTGGAGCTCGGGCGCGTGTGCTTCGGCTTCTTTGCGCAGTCGCTCCGGGCCGAAAAGGTAAACAATATTGCGGCAGGCCACAGATACGCCCGCCAGCAATAAGAAGAATATGCCTAAGGGGATGAAGGATTTGATGATCCAGCGGTGCGACAATCCCGTCAACGCCGACGAGACTTCCCCCATCACATAAGACCGATGAGCGAAGTTCACTCCAAAGTAGATCATCAAGACGCAGAAGCTGAGAAGAAATATCCCGCAGCCGAGCAATTCGATCCATGCTTTCAGGCGTGGAGAAAACCGCTCTCGCAGCAGCTCAATCCGGACATGGGAATTCTGAAGATAACCGAATCCCAGACACATAAGAAACAACGCCGCGTGCAGGTGCCATTCCATTTCCTGCAGCTTGGTGGAACCCAAGACTAGAAATCGTCGTGTGATCACGTCGAACAGGATCAGGATGATCATGGGCACGGAGAGCCAAGCGAACAGCTTGCCCGTGAAGCGGACAATTCTGTTCAGAACGTCGCTCGTGCGGATAAGGACTTCCATGTTTCCTCCCTCGGGAACCGAGGTAACTAAATTGGCCGAGGGGGCATTGGCAACGATACGGCTGCCTGTTACCCCCCGCTAAAGGCCGCGCATTGTTCCAACGGCCCCCGTGAAAGACAACAGGAAAATTGCGGGTTTTGGTGGCGATCGCTGCGCTTTTCGCGACGCGTTGACAGGGGGCGGGACGCGGTGCTAGCCGTCTGGCGCGTAGGTTCTCGGCCCTGCGCTGATCTTCTTGGCAAGTCGCATCGGAAGGCCGGTCAGTGACATCGGGCGGTTCGAAGGCGCCGCTGGTGATGCTGGCGACGCTCGTATTCTGCTACTTCCTCAGCCAGTTCTTCCGTGGCTCGGTCGGTGTGCTCGGGCCGGACCTGATGCGCGACATCGGCCTGTCGCCCCAAGCGCTCGGCGACCTCGGGGGGTCCTTCTTCCTTGCCTTCGCCTTGGCGCAGGTTCCGATCGGCATCCTGCTGGACCGGTTCGGCCCGCGCTGCGTGGTTTCCATCGTGGTCTGCGCGGCCCTGGTCGGGGCGCTCGTCTTCGCCAGCGCCGAAGATGTCGGCACGCTGGTCTTTGGCCGGGTGCTGATCGGCCTGGGCTGTGCGCCACTCTATATGGGGTCGCTCGTCGTGCTGTCGCGCTGGGTGTCGCCTGACCGTTTCTCCGCCTCGGCCGGACAGATCCTGGCCTTCGGCGGCTTGGGCGGCCTGCTGGCGACGACGCCGCTGGCGTTGGCCAATGCGTATCTTGGTTGGCGGATCGCCTTCGTGGCGATGGCGCTGGTGACCGCTCTCACCGCCGCCGCAATCTGGACCTTCGTGCGTGATGCCCCGGCCGGCCATCCCTTCTTCAGGCGGCAGCCGGAAACCCTGCGGATGGCCCTTGCCGGGGTAGTCGACGTTCTGAGAATCCGGCGCCTGTTCCTGATTTTCCCGATCAATTCCGTGGGTTATGCGTCGCTCCTCACCGTGCTAACGCTCTGGGGTGCGCCATATATGAAGGACGTCCACGGTCTGGACGATGTGGCGCGCGGAAACGTCCTCCTGATCATGACGCTGGCGTGGATGGCAGGCTCCATGGTCATCGGCAGGCTGGAGCGGATTCTCAATACCCGGAAGTGGCTGATCCTCGCCTGCGTCGGGACGACGGCGGGGCTGTGCATCGTCCAGGCGGCCCTGCCGCCCTCGCCGTTTCTCCTGGTCGCGGTGGTGATGGGGGCAATGGGGTTCTCCGGCGCTTCCGGGGTGGTGATCATCGCCCACGCGAAGAGCCTGCTGCCCGAGCGTCTGGTCGGGCGGGGCCTGACGTTGAACAATCTGTTCGGCTTCGGCGGCGCTGCGGTGCTGCAGATGGTCAGCGGGCGGATCATCGGCGCTTTTCCCGTGTCCGCCGATGGGGCGGCGCCAGGTGAAGCCTATACGGCGATGTTCTTCTTTCTGGCCGCGGTGCTCACCGTGGCCGGGTTGATCTACTTGCGGATTCCGGACGCACC
>PBKC01000077.1 GCA_002721365.1 Rhodospirillaceae bacterium
CACCACGATGGCGTCGTCGACCAGGATGCCGATCGAGAAGATCAGCGCGAACAGGCTGACCCGGTTGATGGTGTAGCCCATCAGGTTGGAGGCGAAGAGGGTGAGCAGAATGGTCGTCGGAATGACCACCAGCGTCACCAGCCCCTCACGCCAGCCGATGGCGATGACGATCAGCAGGACGATCGAGGCCGTAGCGAGGCCCAAGTGGAACAGAAGCTCGTTGGCCTTCTCGTTCGCGGTATCGCCGTAGTCGCGGGTCACCGTCGCCTCGACGCTGTCCGGCACCAGCCGCTTTTCCAGCGAGTCGAAACGGTGGAGAAGCTGTTCGGCGACCACCACCGCGTTCGCGCCCTCGCGCTTGGCGAAAGCCACCGTGACCGCCGGCCGCGGCGTGAAGCCGTCGGCGCGGTCCATGGTCCAGGCGCGGTGCTCGGTCTGGGCGACGTCGACCACGACCTTCGCCACGTCGCGCACGTAGACCGGGCGGCCGTCCCGCGTGGTCAAGAGAAGCAGGCCGACATCGGGGACACCCGACAGAGTCTGGCCGGCGGCGACCTCCAGGCTGCGGTCTATCGATCGCACGCGGCCGGCGAAGAAGGAGCGGTTGGCCCCTTGGATCTTGCCGATCAGCTGCTGCAGGGTGACGCCGTACTCGGCCAGCTTCTCGGGATCGGGCTCGACCCGGATCTGGTCCGCGCGGCCGCCGACGATGAAGGAGAAACCAACGTCCGAGACCTTGATCAGTTCGGCACGCAGTTCGTCCGCGACCTTGTACAGGCCGTTGTCATCCCAGCGGTCGGCGGCGTCAGGCTTGGGCGCCAAGGTCAAGGTGACGATCGGCACGTCGTTGATTCCGCGGCCGACGATCATCGGCTCAGGGATACCGATCGGTATCTGATCGTAATTGGCGCGGATCTTCTCATGGACGCGCAGGATGGCGTCGTCGGCGTCGGTGCCGACCTTGAAGCGCGCGGTGATGACGGCGCCGTCGTCGACGGTCTGGCTATAGACATGCTCGACCGAGTCGATGCCCTTGACGATGGCTTCCAGCGGCTTGGTCACCAACTCGACCGCGTCGGGCGCCTTCAGCCCATCGGCACGGACATGGATGTCCACCATCGGGACGGAGATCTGCGGCTCCTCCTCGCGCGGGATCGTGACCAGCGCGACGAGACCCAGTGCCACCGACGCCAGCAGCAGCAGCGGCGTCAGCGGCGAGCTGATGAACCGCTGCGTGAGGCGGCCCGAGATGCCCAGCTTCACGGCTTCACCAATACGTCGCCGCCCTGAAGTCCGGCGAGAATTTCAATCCCATCCGGGGCGGCTTCGGTGGCGAGCGGACGGCCGCGCTGAACGACGACCGCCACCGGCTCGGCGGCGCCCGGACGGCGCAGATAGGCGTAATCGACCCCGAAGCGGGTCTCGATGTAGTCGGCGGGGACCACGAAGGTGACGCGCCGGTCGGTCGCCACCCAGACGCGGCGGCGCTCGCCGACGAAGAAATCGCCGAGCCCCTCCGCATAGACGTCGGCGACGACGCGGCCGTCGACGATCTCCGGATAGACCTGGACGATACGGCCCTCCCGAACGGCCGCGCCGTCCGACGCTTCATTCTCGATCCGGACGGGGTCGCCCTCGGCCATGAAGCGGGCATGGCGCTCCGGCAGGCGCAGGCGAAGAACGTAGTTTTCCTGGGCTATCTCGGCCACCGGCTCGCCCGGCAGAACGACCGTGCCGTTGGTCACCGGGACGCGCAACACCACGCCCGTGGCGGGGGCAAGCACCTCCCCTTCCCGCTGCTGCTGGGCGATCACCGAACGGTCGGCCCGTGCCGACTTGAGCTCGTTGCTGACCACGTCGAAGCGCGTTTGCACATCGTCGAGACGCGCCTTGGCGATCACCCCGCGCTCGAACAGGCTGTTGGCCCGGTCGAGTTCGGTCTGAGCCTGATCCCGCTGCGCCACCAGCGCGCTGATACGGGCGTTGAGCGCACCCGTTTGCAGGGCGAGCTTTTCATCCCCGACGACCGCCACCACGGCGCCCTCCTCGACCCGGTCTCCTTCGTCGACCGTCAGCACCGCGACGGTACCGCCGATACGCACGCGGGCCGGCACCACGTTCGTACTCTCCACCGTCGCGAAGACCGACTTCTGGTCCGCCACCTCGACCGGCGAAACCCGGAAGCCTTCAGCGGACGATGCGTCCTGGCCCCATGCATTCCCGGCGAACAGCGCCACCATGACGCTGGCCACGAGGCGGGTTACCGAGGATCGGGAGGGAAAAGTCATCAGACGTCTCTCGTTTGTCCGGTGGCGGGATCGGTGGTGACGATCGGCAGACCCGCGGCCTTCCATGCGGTGATGCCACCGGCGAGATGCGCCGTCACGGGGACGTCGGCCTTGGCGCAGGCCGCGACAGCCGTCGCCGACCTGCGTCCCGTCCCGCATTGCAGGACGACCGACTTGCCTTCGGCCACCGGGAGGGCGGCCGGATCGAAGCTGGACAGCGGAAAGTTAAGGGCCCCGTGGATGCGTTCGGCAGCGTATTCATACGGTTCCCTCACATCGACGAGGACGATGCGATGGTCACGCATCGAATCGTTCACGGCCTCCGGCGTCAGATTCTCGATCAGGGCAGACTTGACCATAGCGGGCTCCGGCTTTGCGTTCCGTAGATTGTTATTTGCGAATATACGATTATTAAAGCGAGGATCAAGGCCGCAGTGGCGCGATTTTGGTGCGACTGTATGGCCATCCCGCTCCCCACGTTGAAACACCCTTTCCCCTCGACCATACTTGCCGCAATAAACGCCCCAAGGCGTTGATTCATGTTGGGAGGAAGGGATGCAGCTTGCCGAGCGCATGGCGCGGCTGGGAACCGAAAGTGCTTTCGAGGTGCTGGCGCGGGCCAAGGCGCTGGAACTCAAGGGCCGTGACATCATCAATCTCGGGATCGGCCAGCCGGACTTTCAGACCCCCGCGCACATTGTCGAGGCGGCGGTCAAGGCATTGCGCGACGGCCATCACGGTTACACACCGAGCAACGGCATCCTACCGCTCCGACAGGCGGTCGCCGCCGACGTCGCCAAGTATCGCGGCGTGGAGATCGATCCGGACCGGGTGGTGATCGTCCCCGGCGGCAAGGTCACGATGTTCCACGCCATCACCATCTTCGGTGAGCCCGGCGCGGAGATCCTCTATCCGAACCCCGGCTTCCCGATCTACGAATCGGTCATCAACTTCACCGGTGCCAAGGCGGTGCCGATCCCGCTCCGCGAAGAGAACGGGTTCTCGTTCTCGGCCGAGGAGGTGCTGTCGAAGATCACGCCGGCGACGCGGCTGCTGATCATCAACAGCCCGGCCAACCCCACCGGCGGCGTGGTGCCGCGGGCGGAGTTCGACCGGCTGGTCGAGGGGCTGGAGGCGCACCCCCACGTCGTGGTGATGAGCGACGAGATCTACTCGCGCATCTGCTATCCGGGGCACGAGTTCGTCAGCCTGCTGGAGTATGAATCGCTCCGCGACCGGCTGATCATCCTCGACGGGTGGAGCAAGACCTACGCGATGACGGGCTGGCGCATCGGCTGGGGCTATTGGCCGAAGGAGCTGGTGGACCACGCGGTGCGGCTCAACATCAACTCGGTTTCCTGCACCAACGCCGCGACCCAGTTCGCCGCCATCGCCGCGCTGGAGGGGCCGCAGGACGAAGTCGACCGTATGTGCAAGGCGTTCGACGAGCGCCGCCATGTCGTCGTCGAAGAAACCAACACCATCCCCGGCTTCTCGTCGATCGAGCCGGCGGGGGCTTTCTATTCGATGCCCAACATCTCCGGCACCGGCCTCAGCGCCAAGCGCATGGAGACGCTGCTTCTGGAGGAACTGGGGGTCGCCGCGATCGCCGGCACCAGCTTCGGCCGTTACGGCGAGGGCTATATCCGCCTCTCCTACGCCAACTCGGTCGAGAACATCCGCAAGGCGCTGGACCGCATCCGCGACTACGCCACCGCCGAAAGCTGGGAGAAGGCGGCTTAAGGCCGCGCCGCTGGAGACAGGCGCTATTTCAGGTTAGGGTCGTTCACTAACCCTTTGCGATAGCGTCGTTTCCGCAAAAGCGGGAATTCGGAAGCAGCGGTTCGGTATCTGGGCCCCCGCCTCCGCGGGGGCGACGCCTGTTTTTACCGGGTGTTCGAAAGCTCCACCCCTTCGTCGCCCCCGCGGAGGCGGGGGCCCAGATGCGGCGCTCCAATCTCTGGATAGCTGGCCTTAGTCCTTCCGGACGGGGCCGTGCGGTCGTAACCGCGTGAGAAGCGGAAAGGCTCCGGTCGATTCCGCCGGCCGTCAGCGCGGCTGGTAGTACGGATTGGCGCCGTTGGCGTGGTCGGTCACGTCATAGACGTGGGCGATTGCCGGAACCGCGTTCTTGATCTCGACCTCGACCCCCTGCTTCAGGGTGACATCGGCCATGCCGCAGCCCTGGCAACCGCCTTCGAGCCGGATGAAAGCCGTGTCTTCGCGGACGTCGACCAGGCTGATATAGCCGCCATGGGAGGCGACGGCCGGATTGATCCGCTCCTCCAGAAGCTGCCGGATCGCCCGCCCGGTATCCGTGTCGAGCCCCGGCTTCGGCATCGCGTCGAGATGGTCGACGACCTCGGTGACCTCCGGCACGTAGTGGCGGAGGATATTCTCGATTCCCCGCATCAGCCGCTTGGCCGAGCCCTCGAACGCCAGCACGACGACGCCGTCGCGATAGCCCTTCAGGCGCACATCACCTCCGTCCTGCGAGGCTGCGGGACGGATGCGGGTATCCACCAGTTCGCGGATCTGGTCGACGATGTCGGCATCCGCCGGATCGGCGTCGATCTCGTCATCGACCTCGGCCTCGCGCACCACCGGCCGTCCGGCGACGAAATGCTCCATGATCGCGCCCAGAAGGGCCGGCTTCAGGAGATGCCATTCGCTGTCGGGCCGCTTGGTCACAGTGATGAAGTCGCTGCCGAGGAAGACACCGTCCACCTGCTCGATCTCGAACAACCTCTCGGCCAGCGGCGAGCGCCGGGCCGAGTCGCGGTCCGGGAAATGCGCCGTCCCCGAGGTCATCACCTCTCGGCCGGGTATGAACTTCATGGTGTCCGGGTTGGACGTCTGCTCGGTCTGAATGAACATGATGCGACTTTGCTCTTCGTTCGTTCGATCCCGCCACCGGTTAAAATACGGCGCGGAATTTAAATCGGTTCCAAAGCTGTGGCATTCAAGACGACGAGGGAGTAATTGACAAGGGTGCGGCCGCATCTCACCTACTGGACGCGATGTCGATTGTGCACGGTAGCTGTATCGAGATCGGGGGCTCCGCGGTCCTGTTGTGGGGCGCGTCCGCCACCGGGAAGTCCGATCTCGCTTTGCGGCTGATCGATACCGGGGCCGTGCTGGTCTCGGATGACCGGGTCGCGTTGAGACCGGTCGGCGACGGCATTGAGGCGTCGCCGCCCTCCTCCATTGCCGGCTTGATCGAAGTCAGAGGAGTGGGCATCGTCACGACGCCGTTCGTGGCACGGTCGCGCCTGGCGCTGGTCGCCGATCTGGTCGTCGCCCCGCTGCCGCGCCTGCCCGAACCATCGACTTGCCGCATTGAAGGTGTGGATCTGCCCGTGATCGTGCTGATGCCGTTCGAGGCCTCGGCTCCAGCGAAGCTCCGCATCGCCCTCGCCACCCTGGCGCGCGGCGGTTCGCTCGCCGGCAGCCTCGGAGACCGCTGTTGACGAGCGAGCCCGAAGGCCCGGCCGCCGAGACCGCCGACGTCCTCCTGGTCTCGGGCATGTCCGGGGCCGGAAAGAGTTCGGTACTCCGCGCGCTGGAAGACCTCGGCTACGAAGCCGTCGACAACCTGCCACTCAAGCTGATCCCGCATCTCCTGCAGCCGGGAAACGTCCTGGCGCCGGCGATGGCGATCGGCATCGACACCCGCACGCGCGACTTCAACGTCGAACGCTTCATCTCACTCTACGAGTCGTGCGCCGAGCGATCGGATCTCCAGGTCAGACTGATCTTCCTGGATTGCGACGACGATGTCCTTCAGCGCCGCTTCACCGAGACGCGCCGCCGCCATCCGCTGGCCGGCGATCGGCCGGTCACCGATGGCATCCGCCATGAACGGCGGCTGATCTCGCCGCTGAAGGACCGCGCCTCATTGACGATCGACACTTCGGAGATGCCGCTCTCCCGTCTCAGGCAGATTATCGAGTCCAATTTCTCCCTGGGGTCGCGGTCGGCACTGGCGGTCTTCGTCACTTCGTTCGCCTTCCGGCGCGGCCTGCCGCGCGATGCCGACATCGTCTTCGACGTCCGTTTCCTCTCCAATCCCCATTACGTCGACTCGCTGCGCCCCTTGACCGGCCTTCACCCAGACGTCGCCGCCCATGTGATGGCAGACCCGGACTTTTCGGACTTTTTTAAGCGTCTCACCGGTATATTGCTGCCGCTTCTGCCTCGTTACGACGAAGAGGGGAAAAGCTACCTTACCGTTGCCATCGGCTGCACCGGCGGGCGTCATCGCTCGGTCTTCGTCGCCGAACGGTTGGCAGCGGAGATCGGTGCCTGCGGCTTTCCGGTGCAGATCAGACATCGCGACATCGAAGGCGCCGTCGAATAGCGTGATCCGCCTTCCCCGCCATTCTCCCCACTCGGTGTGTGCATAGGATCATCATGATCGGACTTGTACTGGTCACCCACGGCAGGCTCGCTCTGGAACTTCGGCTTGCGACGGAGCATGTCGTCGGACCACAGGAGAGCATACGCGCGGTCTGCATCGGGCCCGACGACGATATGGAGGTCCGGCGCCGCGAGATCCTCGAGTCGGTGGAAGCGGTCGACGAGGGCGAAGGCGTCATCGTTCTGACCGACATGTTCGGCGGTACCCCGTCGAACCTGGCGATTTCGATCATGGACAAGGCCGATGTCGAGGTGATCGCGGGGGTGAACCTGCCGATGCTGATCAAGCTCGCCAGCGTTCGCAAGACCCAGAACCTCAGCGACGCGGTCGAGAGCGCCCAGGAAGCCGGACGCAAGTACATCAGCGTCGCAAGCCGCCTGCTCAACAGCGGCAACGACTGATCCCACGCCGCCTGAAACGGGCGGTCCGCCACACGCCTACGCCTCGACCCTCTTCATGGCGCCGCGGAGCCGGCCATGCTAGAGATGCTACGAGAGGTCTGAGGCAGTTGGGTTACACACAATGAACGACGGCGGCGTCGATCCGGGCGCACCCGTGCGGCGTCAGGTCACCATCTGCAACGAACGCGGACTGCACGCGCGGGCGGCGGCCAAGTTCGTCCGTCTGGCAAGCCAGTACGACTGCGAGATCACGGTGACGAAGTCCGGAACCTCCGTCTCCGGCATCTCGATCATGGGGCTGATGATGCTGGCAGCAGCCTGCGACTGCTCGCTTGAGCTGGAAGCAAAAGGCCCGGAAGCCGAAGCCGCGCTCGATGCGCTGACGCACCTGATCGACAACCGTTTCGATGAAGACTAGCACCCGCGGTATCCGGTCCTCCTCATCGGATCGGCGGCGCGAGGTGATCCTCAGAGGCATCGGCGTCTCCCAAGGGATCGCCATCGGCCCGGCTCACGTCGTCGAAAGCGCGGCGGTCGACGTCCCTGAGTACCGCATCCCCAAATCGGCGGTAGCGAAGGAGCTCGACCGTTTCGACCACTCGGCGGCCAAGTCGCGCGAGCAGCTCGAAAAGCTCGCCGACAAGGCCAAGGACCGCCATGGCGCGGCGGGCGAGGAACTCGGATACCTGCTCGATGCCCATATCCAGATGCTCGGCGAATCCCGCCTCATCCGCGGGGTACGGGAACGCATCGCCAACGATCTGGTGAACGCGGAAGCCGCGGTCTCCAGCCACGTGAACCAGATTCTCCGCGTCTTCGCCGCCTTCGACGATCCCAATTTCACCAGCAAGGGCGACGAAGTCCGCGAAGTCGGCAGTCGGCTGATTCGCAACCTGACCCGGACTCCTTACAGGGCGTTCTCCGGGATCGAGGATGGTGCCGTAATCATCGCCGAGGAGATGAGCCCGTCGGACACAGCGCTGCTCGACCCCCGCCGCGTGGCGGGATTCGCGGCGGCGATGGGCGGTGCCGAAGGACACACGGCGATCATGGCGCGGGCGCTCGACCTGCCGGCGGTGCTGGGTATCGCCGGCCTGGCCGGACGCGTCCAGCCCGGCATGACCGTCATCGTCGACGGCATCCAGGGCCAGGTGATCGTCAATCCCGACGGCGCGACGATCGCCGAATACCGCAAGAAGCGCGCGAACCTTCTGCGCCAGCGGCGGGAGCTCGCCCGGCTCCGCGACCTGCCGGCCGTCACCCGTGACGGCCTCGACATCACGCTGCTCGCCAATATCGAGCTTCCGGCGGAGATCGCCCAGGCGCTCGCCGCCGGGGCCGAAGGGATCGGGCTGTTGCGGAGCGAGTTCATGTTCATGAACCGCGCCGAGCTGCCGGGTGAGGACGAGCAATACGAGACCCTGCGCGAAATCGTCGAATCGATGGGCGGCAAGCCGGTCACGTTCCGCACCCTCGACGTCGGCGGCGACAAGCTTGTCGGCGGCCTTGCACAAAGCGCGGGCGGAAGCGCCAACCCGGCACTGGGCCTTCGCGCCATCCGCCTGTCGCTCAGCATTCAGAAACTGCTCGAAATCCAGCTCGCCGCGATGCTGCGCGCCGCCGCCCATGGGCCGGTGAGACTGCTTCTGCCGATGATTACCTCGGCCCGGGAGGTGGTGGAGGTCCGCACGGTCCTAGCCCGTGTCTTCAAGCGCTTGAAGCGCCAGGGCGTGGCGATTCCCGACGAGCCGCCGCCTGTGGGAGCGATGGTCGAGACGCCGGCCGCCGCGCTGGCCGCCGATGCCCTCGCACGCACCTGCGATTTCCTGTCGATCGGCACCAACGACCTGACGATGTACACCCTCGCCGTCGACCGCGGCGACGAGCGGGTGGCGGCGCTTTACGACCCGCGCCACCAGGCGGTGCTGCGCCTGATCCAGTTCACCGCGGCGGCCGGCGCCCGCGAGCATGTGCCGGTGGCGCTCTGCGGCGAAATGGCGGGCGATCCGGCCAATGCCGGCCTGCTGATCGGCCTCGGCCTCACCGAGCTGTCGATGGCGCCCGGCAATCTGGCCCGGGTCAAGAAGCGCATCCGCGGGCTCGAATTCGGCGCCACCCGCCATCTCGCCGACACGGTCATGCTGCAGACTGACCCCGACCGCGTCGCCGAAATCCTCGCCGCGTTCGAGGGCGCCTCTTAGATCAGGGGCGGGTGACGGCCGATTTTGGGGCCACGGGTTGCGGTAATTGGGCCGAGCCTTATAGTAGGCGCACCTTTCACGCCGACGATCGATGAGAGAGACGCTGCTTTCGCGGCGTCTTTGCTATTGTCCGGCGCACATTCCCGAAAACGAATTCAGGAGCAGTTCATGACGGAGTTCACCGACTACAAGGTCAAGGACATCGCCCTCGCCGAATGGGGCCGCAAGGAAGTCGAAATCGCCGAAGGCGAGATGCCCGGCCTGATGGCGCTCCGTAAGGACTACGGGCCGACGAAGCCCCTGAAGGGCGCTCGGATCGCCGGCTGCCTGCACATGACCATCCAGACCGCGGTGCTGATCGAGACCCTGACCGCCCTCGGTGCCGAAGTCCGCTGGAGTTCCTGCAACATCTTCTCCACCCAGGATCAGGCCGCCGCGGCGATCGCCGCCGCCGGCATCCCCGTCTTCGCCTGGAAGGGCATGAACGACGAGGAGTTCGACTGGTGCATCGAGCAGACCATCCTCGGCCCGAACGACTGGCGTCCGAACATGATCCTGGACGATGGCGGCGACTTGACGGCGATGATGCACGACAAGTTCCCCGAGCTGATGAAGGACGTGCGCGGTCTTTCGGAAGAGACCACCACCGGCGTTCACCGTCTCTATGAGATGGAGCGCAAGGGGACGCTGTCGGCCCCGGCCATCAACGTCAACGACTCGGTCACCAAGTCGAAGTTCGACAACCTCTATGGCTGCCGCGAGAGCCTGATCGACGGCATCAAGCGCGCCACCGACGTGATGATCGCCGGCAAGGTCGCCGTGGTCGCCGGCTTCGGCGACGTCGGCAAGGGCTCGGCCGAGAGCCTGCGCGGCCAGGGCGCGCGCGTCCTCGTCACCGAGATCGACCCGATCTGCGCACTGCAGGCGGCGATGGAAGGCTATCAGGTCGTGACGATGGAAGAAGCCGCCCCGCAGGGCGATATCTTCGTCACCGCCACCGGCAACGTCGACGTCATCACCACCGAGCACATGCAGGCGATGAAGACCGGCGCGATCGTCTGCAACATCGGCCACTTCGATTCCGAGATCCAGATCGCGGGCCTGAAGAACTACAAGTGGACCAACATCAAGCCGCAGGTCGACCAGGTCGAGTTCCCGGACGGCAAGAAGCTGCTGGTGCTGGCCGAAGGCCGTCTCGTCAACCTGGGCTGCGCCACCGGCCATCCGAGCTTCGTGATGAGCACCTCGTTCACCAACCAGGTGCTGGCCCAGATCGAGCTGTGGACCAACACCTCGGCCTACGGGAAGAAGGTCTACGTGCTGCCGAAGCATCTCGACGAGAAGGTCGCCGCCTACCACCTGGAGAAGCTCGGCGTCCACCTGACCAAGCTGAGCGCCCAGCAGTCCGAATATCTCGGTCTGCCGCAGGAAGGCCCGTTCAAGCCGGACTGGTACCGCTACTAAGTCAAGATCGCCTCGGGTCCGATCGACCTGAGGCGTGAGTTTCGATCTGTCGCTAAGACGTCGAGGACGCCTCACACCGTTTTGGTGTGAGGCGTTCGCACTTTGAGCGCTTCCAGGGAAGGTCTTGGAGCTTCACGGCGCGGCCCGCAGGGGTCGCGCCGTCGTTCTTTTGAGCCGGCCGCCCACTCGACTTAAGAAATGTTGCATGCGTCGGTCCCAACTCCGCCGGGAACGATGCGTCCATCAGAAGAGCCCGGCCACCCCGCCATCGTCATCGAGCGTGATCCGCTCGGCGGCCGGCACGCGCGGGAGTCCCGGCATCGTCATCATATCGCCGCATACCGCGACCACGAACCCCGCCCCGGCGGAAAGCCTGAGCTCGCGGACGGTGATTTCGTGGCCCGATGGTGCTCCTTTGAGCGACGGGTCGGTCGAGAAGCTGTACTGGGTCTTGGCGATGCAGACCGGCAGCCGGCCATAGCCGGACTCCTGCAGGGACTCGAACCGGTCCTTGACCCGGCGGTCGGCGATGATCCCGGCCGCGCCGTAGATGCGGCGGGCCACGGTCTCGACCTTGTCCCAGAGCGGCAGGTCGTCCTCGTAGAGGCATTGGAAATCGGCCTGGCTGGCGCCGATGGTTTCGACGACCTGGTGCGCCAACGCCTCCGCGCCCTCGCCGCCCGACGCCCAGTGATCGGAGTCGACCGCAGCCACGCCGAGTTCGGCACAGGCGTCGCGAAGCGCTTCCCGCTCGGCCTCGGTGTCGGCGCTGAACCGGTTCACCGCGACGACCACCGGCACGCCGAAACCGCGTACGTTCTCCACATGACGGGCTAGATTGGCGATGCCGCGGCGAAGGGCGGCGACGTCCTCTTGCCCCAGATCCTCGCGGGCGACACCGCCATGCATCTTAAGCGCGCGGATCGTCGCGACGACAACCGCGCAATCGGGCCTCAAGCCCGCCGAACGGCATTTGATGTCGAAGAACTTCTCGGCCCCGAGATCGGCGCCGAACCCCGCCTCCGTCACGACGTAGTCGGCAAGTCCGAGCGCCGTGGTGGTGGCCATCACCGAATTGCAGCCATGGGCGATATTGGCGAAGGGGCCGCCATGGACGAGAGTCGGGCTCCCTTCCAAGGTCTGGACGAGATTGGGCTTGATGGCGTCCTTCAGAAGAACGGCCATCGCCCCGTCGGCATTGAGGTCGCGAGCCGTCACCGGCGACAGGTCACGACGGAAGCCGACGACGATCCGCCCCAGCCGTGCCTTCAGGTCGGCGACATCCGACGCTAGGCAAAGGATCGCCATGACCTCCGAAGCGACGGTGATGTCGAAGCCGTCTTCCCGCGGGAAACCGTTGGCGATACCGCCGAGCGACGAGACGATCTCGCGGAGCGCCCGGTCGTTCATATCGACCACCCGCTTCCACGCCACCCGCCGCGGATCGATGTCGAGCGTGTTGCCCCAGTAGATGTGGTTGTCGACCATTGCCGCCAGCAGGTTGTGGGCGGCGCTGATGGCATGAAAGTCGCCGGTGAAGTGAAGGTTGATGTCCTCCATCGGCACCACCTGGGCGAATCCGCCGCCGGCGGCGCCGCCCTTGACCCCGAAGCAGGGGCCGAGGCTGGGCTCCCGCAAGCAGATTGCCGTCCGGCGGCCGATTCGGTTCATCGCATCGCCGAGGCCGACGGTCGTGGTCGTTTTTCCTTCGCCGGCCGGGGTCGGGCTGATCGCCGTAACCAGGATCAGCTTACCGCGCGGGCGACCGGTCGCGGCCTTCACGAAATCCAGGCCGATCTTCGCCTTGTTCCGGCCATAGGGTTCGACAGCATCTTCCGGGATATCCAGGCGTTCTGCGATGGTCGCGATCGGCTGCAACGTCGCCGCCCGCGCGATCTCGATGTCGCTTTTCGGGTGGGCATGCTGGGCCGGGCCGCGCTGGGGATCGTCTGGAATCGAAGTCATGAGATCTGGCAAAGCTCGTTGTTTCGGTTCGAGGGAATATCGTCGATAGGCAGAACGGCAGCCGGCTCGTCTGTCAGCAGCCGCCCGCTGCCGACCCACCAGCGGGGATGGGCGTTTCCGATCGCCTCTGCCGCCGCCGCTGCGGTGGATGCCGCGCCGAACAGGCCAAAGCAGGTGCCGCCGCTTCCCGACATACGCGCGAGCAGACACGAGGTCTCGGCCTCCAGCCGGCGAAGCACATCGGCGATCACCGGCACGGACCGAATGGCCGGGGCCTCCAGGTCGTTCGTCCGCTCGCGGAGACCGAGAACGGCCGCCGCCAGGGAGTCGGGAGCTGGAAATGGGGCTGGCGGCTCAGTGAAAACGCCGCCCAGCCCTCGAAAGACACTGCCTGTGGGGACAGCCACCCGAGGATTGACCAGCACCACGTACGTCTCCGGCCACCGCCATGTCAACGGTATCAATGTCTCGCCCATGCCCCGCACGAACGCCGCCCGCCCGCCGAGACAGACCGGCAGATCGGCACCGAGCCGCAGTCCGATCGCGGCCAGATCCTCCGGCGGAACGTCGAGCCCCCAAAGCGCGGACAGGCCGCGAAGCGTCGCGGCGGCATCGGCCGATCCTCCGCCGATACCGGCAGCCACCGGCAGACGCTTCTCAAGATGAATACTGGCCGCGGGCCTGATCCCGGCCGCTTCGGCCAACATGCGCGCCGCCCGGAGAACGAGATTGTCGGGCTCGGCATCGAGCGCGTCCGCGAACGGACCGGCGAGCGTGAGGCCGAGCGTTTCGGCCTCACGAACGGTGACGGTATCGCCGAGATCGGCGAACGCGACCAGACTGTCCAGCAGGTGATAGCCGTCGTCGCGGCGTCCGATGACCTGAAGATAGAGATTGAGCTTGGCGGGAGCGGCAACCGCGAATCCCGGCTGCCGCCCCATCATTTCTTCAGCCGTCACAACTCCGAATGCGTGGCCGTCGAAGGCATCGCCTTCGCGGGCGCGAGCTCGCCCAGTCCCGAGCGGACCTTGCGCTCGATCACGGCGCTGAGGTCGTCTTCGGGCCCGAACGAGAGCGCCCGGCGCCACTGGAACCGCGCCTCGTCGGTCCGTCCCGCCCGCCACAGCGCATCCGCGAAGTGGTCGATGATCACCGGGTCATGGGGTCGAAGCTCGGTGGCCCGCTCCAGATGCTTCACCGCCTCGCTGTAGTCGCCGAGCTGGTAAAGGACCCAGCCGAGGCTGTCGACGATGTAGCCATCCGTAGGGCGCTGCGCCACCGCCCGTTCGATCATGTTCTTGGCCTTGCGCAGGTTGACCCCCTGCTCGACCCAGGAATACCCGAGATAGTTGAGAACGAAGGGCTGTTCCGGCACTAGATCGAGCGCCGTCAGGAAATCCTTCTCCGCCAGACCCCAGGCGCCGATCCGCTCGTAGGACATCCCGCGCGCGTAGAGTACCGACCAGTGCCGCGGCTCCAGCGTACCGATGCGCTCGATGGCCTGATCGTAGACCTCGACGGCCTCCTTATAGCGCTCGTGCGCCCGAAGGATCTCGCCCAGAGAAACCAGGGCATCCACCCGATCCGGCCGCTGCGCGCCCATGTCGCGCAGTCGCGCGACCGCTTCATCGACCCGGTCGAGCCTCTCGTAGCTCGCCGCCAGCCTGATCTGGGCCGGCCACCCGACCATCGAGCGCGGATCGACCTGAACGTAATTCTCGACAGCGATCTCGTCGCGATCCGATGCGGCATGGATGTCGCCGATCAACAGCAGGACCACGTCGAGCTTGGGCTCCAGATAACGAGCGAGCTGTGCGTAGGTCAGCGCGGCGTCGTAGGCGCTCTCCTGGTAGAGGGCGCTGGAGATGCCGTAAAGAGCCTCGGCGAAGCCGGCCTTGGCGTCGGGCACCGGCCGCTCGACCTCGCCACCGCTATCCAGACGGGCAAGAGCGTCCTCGAACGCGGTGCTGTCGGGGTTGCTGGCCAGATATTTGAGATACATGGCCCGCGCCTCGTCGGGACGGCCGGTACGCTCGAAGAATGCACCCGCCGCCTGCACGACGCGGATCGAACCGCCGTCCAACGCCGATGCCGCGCTGCGGTAGCTCTCGGCGGCAGCCATGTCGAGACCGACGAGATCGCTCATCAGCCCCATGTGGTAATCGAAGATCGGCTTGAAGGCGGCGTTGCCGGCCAGCGCCTGGATCTTTTCCCGCGCCGCGTCGAGATCGCCGGTACCGATCTCGGCCCACGCCTCCAGCAACGGCGACAACAGGGCGTTGAATCCGACCCGCGGCATCGCCGCCAGCCGTTCCTGCGCAGCCTGATAGTCGCCGGAAGCGACATCGTCGACGGCCAGAGTCAGCAGCGCGCCGCCGGGATCGCTGTCGCTCTTGGCCAGAGTCTTAGCAACGGCAATGGCCTGATCGATCCGTCCGTCGATCACGAAGGCCGCGAGCGACTGCTTCAGGATATCGACGTTGTCCGGCTCGCCCTCGAGCGCCAGTCCGTAGAACCGGGCCGCAGAAGCGATATCGTTCTCCGCTTGCGCGACCCGCGCAGACAGATAGTAGCCGTAGAGCGAACCAGGGGAGGTACCCGCCGACGCCGTCCAACCCATCGCGGGGCCGGCGGCAGGTCCGGGCGCACTGATCGATTCCTGGCATCCGCCCAGGATCAGAGCTGTTATCGCTACGCCAACAGCGTAGGCACGGCTGTGCAACATTCGCCACCTCGTGGGAACTCAGACTCCCCGGAGCCAGTAAAGACGTCGAGACATCGGACCGCGTCTCGTCGCCGCGCGCGTTTGCGCGCCCGGCGAATCCGGCCTCCTCCCGTAGTTCCGGACCGTCTCCCCCGCCCCGCCCGCCCTGAGTTCGGCTTGTTACGGGTCCTAGAGAAGGTTGACTACGCGCTCACATTGCCGCAATTAACCGGCAAACTTCAACAGGCAGGTTGGCGCGATGGCCTTAAGCCTTCGTTACCTGCCCCGGTGGTGCAAGGAGCACGCAGTTCATGGCCGTCAAGACAAGCAAGAACGACCCGACACAACGTGGCGCCGCGGCCGAGGTAAAGGTGTTCGAGGGCAAGAAGGTCAAGCCCGTCCTTTACGTCGGATCGTGGGTCGGCCACGGCCGCTACATCGCCGCCCAGGACGAGGCGGGAAAACTCGCGACCGACGCTAAGGACAAGCCGATCCCCTACGGCCAGATCTGATCACGCATGCAGGCATGACAGCCAACGGCACGGAGATGCCCGACAAGGCCTCCGCGCTGTCGCTGCTGTCGTGGCATCTGGATGCGGGGGTCGACGAGACTCTCGGCGAGACACCGCGGGACCGGCTGAGCGAGGCACCCCGGCCGCAGGCACAGGAACGTCCTTCGGCACGCCCCGTTTCGGCGCCGCCTCCTCCCCAACCGGCCGGTCGGCCGGCGGCACTGGATCTTCAGCCGGTCGCCACGGCCGAGGAGATCGCCCGCGGTTGCGGGACGGTGGAGGAACTGCGGGAGGCGGTGCAGGCCTTCGACGGTTGCGCCCTCAAGGCGACTGCGACGACCACGGTTTTCGCCGACGGCAACCCTGAAGCGGCGTTGATGCTGATCGGAGAAGCGCCGGGCGCGGAAGAAGACCGCCGAGGCCTTCCTTTCGTCGGAAGCGCCGGGCGGCTGCTCGACCGGATGCTGGCTGCGATCGGTCGTGACCGGACGTCGGCCTACATCTCGAACATGCTGTTCTGGCGACCGCCGGGCAATCGCGTGCCGACGGCGGAGGAGATCGCTGTCTGCAAACCCTTCGTTCATCGCCACATCGAACTGGTGAGCCCGAAGGTTCTGGTTTGCGTCGGCGGCATCTCGGCGAAGACGTTGCTCGACCGGACCGAGGGAATCACCCGGCTGCGCGGACGCTGGTTCGCCTTTTCCGCCCCCGGACTGCCGGAACCGATCCCGACGATGGGGCTTTTCCATCCCGCCTACCTGCTGCGGCAACCTGCCCAGAAACGCGAAGCGTGGCGGGATCTTCTGGCGATCGAGGACCGTTTGAACGCCGGCTGACCACCGGATTCCAAGGCTTTACAAACAAGCGATTGCGACTCGTCCGCGAATCCGATTCGTCCACAGGATTCACGCGGACTCCCTCTTCCGTCGCATTGTCCGGTCCCCCTCGGCCGACTATAAGCATTGAGGTAGGAAGGAATATCTTTGTCACGAAAGATGACGTCGATTGAGCGACTGATCATTGCGGCAGTCGCGGCGGGATTGTTTTGTGGTTCGATCCCGGACAGCGCCCGCGCGGAAGCTATGTCGGGAGGCGGTGCCTTCCGATTTGCGGCCCTGATTCCGGGCAGCATCGAACTCGGCCGCGCAACCGAGTTACCTCGTATGTTGCGCCAGACCGATGCCGCCCTCTACCGTAAGATTTTCGAGGTACAGGAAGCCGGGGACTGGGAGACCGCCGACCGGCTGATCGCCGATCTGGGCGATACCCTGCTGATGGGACACGTCCTCGAACAGCGCTACATGCACCCGACCGCCTACCGGTCGAGCTTCGAGGAGCTTTCGACATGGCTCGCCCGCTACTCGGACCTACCCGGTGCGATGCGGGTGTACCGGCTGGCGATGCGTCGCCTGCCGGACGGTGCCGAAGCGCCGAAACGCCCCGACGATCGCTATCTGTCCGGCTCCGGCGCGGATGAAGGCGCTCTCGTCGAAACCGCCATTCCTCGGCCGCAGCGGAGCAAGGCCGAGCGCAAGGTCGTCAGCGCGTTCAGCCATGAAGTAACCGAACGCCTGAGTTCGGGGAGCCCCGGGCAGGCCGAACGCTATCTGCTCGTTTCGGCAGACCGGGTGGGCCTCTCCACCGCCGAGGTCGACCGCTGGCGCGTCCGGATCGCCACCGCCTATTTCCACCGCAAACAGTACAGGAATGCCCTTGCGGTCGCGGCAGTGGCAGCCGAACGCAACGGCGATTACCTGCCGGATGCGTTCTGGATTGCCGGCTTGGCGGCGGAGCGGCTCGGCGACGCAGCCAAGGCGCGCAAGCACTTCCAGGCCCTTGCCGAGCGGGACGTGGCCGATAACTGGCTGCAGGCCGGGGGCGCCTACTGGGCGGCCCGTCTGACCGAAGATGCCGGCGACCATGACGAAGCGAAGCGCCTGCTTGAGATCGCAGCCGCTCACCCGCGTAGTTTCTACGGCCTGCTGGCGGTTCGCGCTCTGGGCCGCGATCCGGGCTTCAATTGGGAAGAACGGCCGCTGACGACGCGCGACCTTCCGCGACTCATGGCCTATTCCAACATCCGGCGGGCGATTGCTCTGGTCGAAGTCGGCGACCGGGAGCGGGCCGAGCGTGAAATCCGGACATTCTACGGAACCGCGCCGCACAGCCTGACGGGGCCTCTGCTGTCGTTGAGCGCACGGCTGGGCCTGCCGGCCGTGCAGATGCGGATCGGCGGCCTGTTGGCCCAGGCCGACGGTCGTCGTCACGACGATGCCCTCTACCCGCTGCTGCCATGGGAGCCGCCGGACGGTTTCACCATCGACCGCGCCCTGGTGCACGCGGTCGTGCGTCAGGAGTCCGGGTTCGATCCCGGCGCGGCGAGCTATCGCGGCGC
The DNA here is from genome assembly GCA_002721365.1 of Rhodospirillaceae bacterium. Taxonomy (GTDB): domain Bacteria; phylum Pseudomonadota; class Alphaproteobacteria. The sequence continues at coordinate 18,351 of PBKC01000077.1, forward strand.
CGCCGGCCTGATGCAGTTGATGCCGCAGACCGCGAGCTACATCGACGAAGGCCGCGACGATTATGACGACGGCGCCCACCGCGCCCTGTTCGACCCGGTCCTGAACATCTCGCTGGGTCAGCGCTATCTGCGCTATCTGCTGCGCCTCGACGTCGTCGGCGGCGACCTGCTGCGCCTCGCCGCCGCCTACAACGGCGGTCCGGGCAATCTCGACCGCTGGCACCGGCAGGCCGGCGCGGAAGACCCGCTGATGTTCATCGAATGCATCCCGTCGCGGGAAACGCGGAGGTTCATTCAGCGGGTAATGGCGAACTTCTGGATCTACCGTATGCGCTTCAGCCAGGCGACCCCGTCACTCGACGAGATTGTCGCGGGCGACTGGCCCGCCTACATTCGCCTCGACGACACGGTCAAGAGGATGGCGCAGAGTGGCCCGCATTGACAAAAGCCGCCCGTTTCTGGCGGTCAACATCGCAGTCCTGACGGTTTCCGATACGCGCAGCGAGGCCGACGACAAATCGGGGCAGACGCTGGTCGACCGCATTGCGGAGGCCGGCCATCACGTCGCGGCGCGGCGCATCGTCCGCGACGACGTGGCGGCCATTTCGGCGCAGCTGGAAGCGTGGATCAGCGATCCCGATGTCGACGTCGTGATCTCGACCGGTGGCACCGGCGTCACCGGACGGGACGTTACGCCCGAGGCCTTTCACGCGATCTACGACAAGGAGATCCCGGGCTTCGGCGAGCTGTTCAGGATGCTGAGCTACCAGAAGATCGGCACTTCGACCGTCCAGTCCCGCGCCACCGGCGGCGTCGCGCGCGGCACCTATCTGTTCGCCTTGCCGGGATCGCCCAGCGCCTGCCGCGACGCCTGGGACGACATCCTGGTCCAGCAGCTCGACTACCGGCACAAGCCGTGCAATTTCGTCGAGCTGATGCCCCGCCTCATGGAGCACAAGAAGGTTGCGACCGGCTGAGGCCGGCTCGGTAGCGCCGGAACGCCGCACCGTCGTCGACGTCGTCCAGCGTCGCCACGAACGCGACGCGGTGGTGCGGTGTCAGATTGGCGATCGTTCTCGCCAATGTCTCCGGGCTCGACCACGGCACGCCCCGATAGGGATAGACGTGGCGGGGCCGTCGCCGCATGCCCACCAGCCAGAAGCCGCCGTCCTGCGCCGGGCCGAACACCGCGTCATGATCGCCGAGCGCCCGGAAGGCGGCGGCGATATCCGCCCTTCGGATATCCGGAACGTCGCCGCCGACCAGGACGACCGGCCCCGGCGGCGGCCGGCGCATCGCCCGGTCCATCCTGACCCCGATATCGCCGCTGCCCTGCCCGAAGCCGGGAAGCGCCGGCCAAGCCGGAAAACGGCCGTCGTCGGGGGATAGCGCGATCCATGTCCGCCACCGACGATCGCCCGACAGCCGGCGGAGCACCGTCGTCGTCGTGTCGCGGTAGAACCGCCATGCCGCCGCCGGGCCGATATCGGCCGCGAGCCGCGACTTGACCCTGCCGATCCGCGGCACCTTCAGGAAGACGATCAGGTGGTTTTCGAGCGTCATCCGTAAAGCCGCTTGAGCGTTCTCGGCGGAACACCGGCGAAGTAAAGGCTGAGGCAGACGAGGTTCCGCGCGCTCCGCCGGAGATAGCCGCGCCGGTAGCGGGCTGCCGAGGTGACTGCGGCGATGTCGAGCATCACGAGCCTCCGGCGGCCGATCCGCCGTACCAGCGCCACGTCCTCCATGATCGGAATACGCCGATAGCCGCCGACCGCCCGATAGAGCGCGCGTGAGATCAGCAGCCCCTGATCGCCATAGGGCAGACCGAGGACGCGCGTTCGCCACCGGACGATACGCTCCAGCCGCCGGGCAGCCGGCGCCGGATCGTCGAGGGCGAAGCGGAAGACGGCCGCCCTGCCCGCGTTCCCCTCCGCTGCCATGAACATCCGCACCGCCTGCCACCAGTCCGGAGACAGAACCGTATCGGCGTGGAGGAACAACAGCCATTCGCCCTCGGCCGCCTCGGCACCGGCCGCGAGCTGGTTTCCACGGCCGCGTTCGGCCTCCAGGACTCTGGCACCACCCTGTACTGCTGCAGCCGCCGTTCCATCCGACGAACGGCCATCGACGACCACCCGCTCGATGCCCTCCGCCTCCTCCAAGGCGGCGAGGCATGCCGGGAGACGGGCTTCGGCATTCAGCGCCGGGATGACAACGCTCAACCCTGTCACGTCAGAGACTGCCCACCGTCAGGCCCGAACACCACCGGCGTCCCCTCTTCTCTTCACCCCAGCCGTCATGGCACGACTCGATCGTGCCATCCACGACTTTCAGCCGCTCCGCCGAGCCGCGCAAAGTCGTGGATCATATGGCCAAGCCATGTGATGACCAGTTAAATCAATGAGTTAAGGACTCCGCCATCGCGAGGAGCGGAGCGACGCGGCGATCCACCAACCGTCGGCGTCCTGGATCGCTTCACCTCCGGTTCGCAATGACGTCGACCTAAATGTTCTTTTTTTGTTCTTATGTCGCCACTATAATCCGGTCATGAACAATCCGCCTTCTCATGGCTACCGCAAGGGTCGCGGCGCGGTGACCAACGTCGCGGGCCGCTACGAGGCGACGACGACCGAGGCCTGGGACGACGGTTGGGGCACGATCGAGGAGGACCTGCCGCCGCTCCGCACCACCGTCCAGGTCGACAAGACCAAGACCATCATCGCCCGCAACCAGTCGCCGGACGTGGGCTTCGACCGCTCGATCAACCCCTATCGCGGCTGCGAGCACGGCTGCGCCTACTGCTTCGCCCGCCCGACCCATGCCTATCTCGGGCTGTCCCCGGGACAGGACTTCGAGAGCCGGTTGTTCATGAAGCCCGACGCGGCGAAGCTGCTGAGGGCCGAGCTATCGTCCTCGCGCTATCGCTGCCGGGTGATCGCCATGGGCACCAACACCGATCCCTACCAGCCGCTGGAGCGCAAGGAGCGCATCACCCGCTCGGTCCTGGAGGTGCTGAGCGCCTTCGACCACCCCGTCGGCATCACCACCAAGTCGGCGCTGGTCGCGCGCGATATCGACATCCTCGGGCCGATGGCCAGGGAGCGCCTCGCCAAGGTCTTCATCTCGGTGACGACCCTCGACCGGCACCTCGCCAACAGGCTGGAGCCCAGGGCATCGACTCCGGCCCGGCGGCTGGAAGCGGTCAAGCGCCTCACCGATGCCGGCATCCCCACCGGCGTGATGGTCGCGCCGATCATCCCCGGCCTCACCGACAGCGAGGTGGAGGCGATCATCGCCGCCGCCGCCACGGCCGGCGCGGTCTCGACTGGCTACGTCCTCCTGCGCCTGCCACTCGAGATCAAGTCGCTGTTCGAGGAGTGGCTCAGGGAAAACGAGCCGCTGAAGGCCGCCAAGGTGTGGTCGCTGATGCGCCAGTCGCGGGACGGCAAGCTCTATGATGCGGCCTTCGGCAGCCGCCAGCGCGGCAGCGGTGCGTACGCCACGCTGATCAGGCAGCGGGTCGACGCGGCCGCCAAGCGCCATGGCCTCAATGCCCGACCGTGGTCCCTCGACGTCACGAAATTCCGGGTGCCGACCGACCAGCTTTCGCTGTTCTAACCCTTGAAAAATCGAATCTTCCGGGAGTCCCAACCCCTTACGATCGCTTCTTGAGTCATTTGAAGCATTGACGGGCCTAACCGCTTGACTCATTCTCCGTTCCCATGGCGGGGGGAGAACGAATCGAACAGGTGTTGGAGGGCGATTGCGTCGCCCTCATGGACCGGCTTCCGGAGAAGTCGGTCGATCTTATTTTCGCCGACCCGCCCTACAACCTACAGCTTAATCCGGGCCTCCGCCGTCCCAACCAGACCCTGGTCGACGGCGTGGACGACGCCTGGGACCGCTTCGCCGACTTCGCCGAGTACGACGCTTTCACCCGGGCCTGGCTGATGGCGGCGCGGCGGGTGCTGAAGGATACCGGCACGCTGTGGGTGATCGGCAGCTACCACAACGTCTTCCGCATGGGAACGGCACTGCAGGACCTGGGCTTCTGGGTGCTGAACGACATCGTCTGGCGCAAGACCAACCCGATGCCCAATTTCCGCGGCCGGCGCTTCACCAACGCGCACGAAACGATGATCTGGTGCAGCAAGAGCCGCGACGCCAACGGCTACGCCTTCAACTACGACGCCATGAAGGCGCTGAACGACGACGTCCAGATGCGCTCGGACTGGCTGCTGCCGATCTGCACCGGGGCCGAGCGCCTGCGCCGCGACGGCAAGAAGGCGCATCCGACCCAGAAGCCGGAATCCCTGCTCTACCGGGTCATCCTGGCGTCGAGCCGGCCGGGCGACGTGGTCCTGGACCCATTCTTCGGCACCGGCACGACGGGCGTCGTCGCCAAGCGTCTCGGCCGCTCGTTCATCGGCATCGAGCGCGACGGCGACTACCTGTCGTTGGCGCGCGAACGCCTGGCCGAGACCGAATGGGGCGACGAGACAACCATCGCCACCACCCGCTCGCGCCGCGAGGAGCCGCGGGTGCCGTTCGGCACCCTGGTCGAGCGTGGGCTGATCGCCCCCGGCACCGTCCTCACCGATCAGCGCCGCCGCTTCGCCGCCAAGGTCCGCGCCGACGGAACCCTGATCTCGGCCGACGACACCGGCTCGATCCACGCCGTCGGCGCCAAGGTCCAGGGCGCACCGGCCTGCAACGGCTGGTCCTTCTGGTGCTACGAGGAGAATGGGCAGCTGAAGCCCATCGACCTTCTCCGCCAGCGCATCCGCGCGGAGATGCGCCCCGAGGGGTAGAGTCCCGATCCCCCTCTGTCATCGCGAGAAGCGCAGCGACGCGGCGATCCAGACCAACGGAGCCGCGTGGATTGCTTCGCCTTCGGCTCGCAATGACCGATCTAACTTTCACCGTCCCTCAGGCCGAAAATCCGTCGCGCTTCAGCCGGTTGACCGCGAGGTCGAGGGCCGAGAGGAAGTTCGAGCGGTCGCGTTTCGAGAACGGCTTCGGACCGCCGGTGACGGCGCCGGCTTCGCGGAGATCCTGCATCAGGTTTCGGGTAGCCAGCGCCGCACCGACCGAGTTCTCGGTGAAAGTGCGTCCGGTGGGGGCGATCACGGCGGCCCCGGCCTTGACGCAGCGGCTGGCAAGCGGCACGTCCGCGGTAACGACGACGGTTCCCGGCCGCGCCCGCTCGGCGATCCAGTCATCGGCGGCATCGAAGCCCCGATCCACGATCACCAGGTCCACCCTGCTCTCGCGCGGGACGGCGATGATGTCGTTGGCCACCACCTTCACCGCGAGATCATAGCGCTCCGCGACTCGATAGACCTCGGCCTTTACCGGGCAGGCATCGGCATCGACGAGGATGGTGATGGATCTGTCGTGGGCTTCCGCCAAAGCTCTGCCTGCCCCGGCTCTATCTCGTGTCAGAATGCAGCCGGCCTACCAGATGATCTTGTCCGGGTCACCCTTATAGAGGGAACGGATATAGGCGATGACCTTCCATATCTCGTCATCGCTCAGGCTCTCCGACCAGCCGACCATGTTGGTCCCTGACCGGCCCTTGGCGATGGTCTTGAACAGCGTCGCATCGGTCGGCCGGTAGACCCACTCGTCGTCGGTGAGGTCGGGACCGACAGCGCCGTCGGCGAGTTCGCCGTGGCAGCTGTAACACCCGGTGGCCGCCCACAGCCGCTGCCCCTCGGCGATGGCTTCGGCATTGCCCGTGTAGGGGTTATGGACATCGTCCGCCGCCGTCGCCGTATCGAGGATGCCCGCGCCGGCGCCCCCCAGGCCCACAGTCAGCACCGCCAGTGCAACAAGTTGTCTCGATATCATCACCGCGTCCCGCGCCTCGCCCTGATCCATCGGCCGAAAGAGGTAGGGGAGCATTGCGCTCCCCCACCGTCGTCCATGCCTGTTCCGAGGTTATTCGTCGAACAGGCCGAACACCATCAGATAGCCGCCCTTGCGGCTGTCCTTGAGCTGCGGCGCCCCGCCGCCACCGATCGTCGCCCAGCCGGTCCAGCCGCCGAAGCCCGCCGGAACCGCCACATACTGCTTGCCGTCGATGGCATAGGTCATCGGGCTGCCGAAAATGCCGGTACCGACGTTGTAGGAGAACACCTCCTCGCCGGTCGCCTGGCTGTAGGCCTTGAAATAGCCTTCGGGCGTGCCGGCGAAGACCAGCCCACCGCTGGTGGTGAGAATGCCACTGGTGAAGGGCGACGGCGCCTTGACGGTCCACTTCTTCTCGCCCGTGGCGGCGTCGAAGGCGACGAGCTGGCCGTAACCCTTGTTCCACTTGATGGTCCCGATGCCCCAATAGGGCTTGCCGACGGTCCGCTCCGGCGGGTTGAGCCCCTTGCCCAGAGGCGCGCTCTTGATGTCGGTGCAGATTTCGCGGCTCGGCACGAAGACCGTTTTCGCCACCGGGTTCACCGACATCGGGTTCCACCACTTGCCGCCTTCCGACGCCGGACAGATGTCCGTGGCCTCGTAGTTGTAGCCGGGAACCTTTTCCGGATTCACGATCGGCCGGCCATCGGCCTCGAAGCCCGTCGCCCAGTTCACCTTGGAGATCGGCACGCCGTAGACGAAGGAGCTGTCGGTGCGGTCGACGGCATAGAGGAAGCCGTTGCGGTCACCGTGCATCAGCAGCTTCTGGTCGCCGACGTCGAGCAGAATCGGCTCGTTGTTGCCGTCGAAGTCCCAGACGTCATGCGGCGTGTACTGGAAGTAGTGCTTGATCTCGCCGGTATCCGGATCGAGGGCCAGCGTCGAGTTCGAATAGAGGTTGTCGCCTGGCCGGTTGGTGCCGTCCCAGTCCGGGTTGGGGTTGCCGACGCCCCAGTAGAGCGTATCGAGATCAGGATCGTAGCTGCCGGTGATCCAGGCCGAGCCGCCACCGAATTCGGCGCTGTCGTCCGAGCCCCAGGTCTCGTGGCCCGGCTCGCCGGGCGCCGGAATCGTGTAGCGCCGCCAGACCTGCTCGCCGGTCTCGGCATCCAGCGCCTCGATGTAGAGACGGGTCGGATACTCGGCACCCGACACCCCGACGATGACCTTCCCCTTCACGACGAGAGGAGCCACGGTCATCGTGATCGCCTTCTCCCAGTCGCCGATATTGGTCTGCCAGACAACCTCGCCGGTCTTGGCGTCCAGCGCCACGACATCCGAATCGGGCGTCGTCACATAGACCTTGTCGTGATAGAGCGCGGCGCCGCGATTACCGATGTCGCAGCACATCTTGCCGGCGACGCCCTCGGGGATCTCGTCGTAATAGCGCCAGATCTCCTCACCGGTCCGCGCGTCGATGGCGAAGGTCCGGCCATGCGAGGCGGTTGCGTACATGACGCCGTCGTTCACCAGCGGCGTCGTGTTCTGGGCGTCCAGCACGCCGAAGGAGAACGTCCACTTCGGCACCAGCCGGCCGACCGTGTCCAAATTCACGCTGCCGAGCGGACTGTAACGGGTGCCGGCGTAATCGCGCGGCGCCATCAGCCAGTTGTTCGGATCCTGGTCGGCCTCCAGCAACATCTCGTCGGTCACATAGTCCTGCGCCAGACTCGCGGCCGGCGCCGATACGGCCAGCAATACGGCACCCACCGCAGTGCCGGCAGACAATTGCCACGTTTTCATGTCGGTCCTCCCGATGTCCCCAATGCGACCGAACCGCCACAGCAAAACCGCAGCCGTAACGGCCCGATCCTCTACCAGGATAGACCTTTGGCAAGTTTCATGCCCGGATGATTTCTAACGGGATTCATTCGTACTCATTCTTGGAACGGTCTATTTCATGCGCATAAAGTGCCATTTCCTTCATCATTTACCGACAGGCCTGTGCACTTCCCGCGCAACGACTATGGCGCTGCGAAGAACTGCAGCAGAGCGGTGGCAAGCTGGTCCGGAGCTTCCTCCGGGATGAAATGGCCGGAGGACTCGATCACGCCGCCGCGGACATCGACGGCCACCCGTCGCATCGATTCGAGAACGAGATGGCGGCGCCCGAACGTCTGCCCGCCGCCGAGGGCTAGCACCGGCATGGCGAGCTTGCCTTCGGCGATGCTCCGAGCGTTGTCGGCCGCATCCTGCGGCGTCGCCCGGTAGTAGGCGAGCGCCGCCCGCATGGCGCCGGGCTGGCCGTAGGTCCGGGCATATTCGTCGATCGCCTCTTCGGGTATCGCGCCGGGCGTCGCCGTGAAGTTTTGGAGGAACCAGGCGATGTAGGTTCGCTCCCGCCCCTCGATCAAGGCTTCGGGAAGGTCGGCGGTGCGGTGGAAGGCATGGTGCCAGCGGCCATGGGAGGTGGCGAAATGATCGGTACCGTCGCCCGGAATGACGACGTCGAGAATGGCGAGCTTCCTGACCGCCGGCCGGTGGGCCGCAGCGAGGGCGTAGGCTACGGGCCCACCCCAGTCGTGACCGACGAGCAGGAAGGAATCCTGGCCGAGGACCCCGTTCACCAGTTCCCAGATGTCCTCGGCGACCCGCGTCTTCTCGTACCCCCGTGCCGGGCGCGAGGAGTCTCCAAGGCCGCGCATGTCGGGGGCGATCACGCGGTAGCGTTCCGCCAGCTTCGGCATCACCGCGCGCCAGGTGAACCAGGTCTCCGGAAAACCGTGCAACAGCACGACCGGCTCGCCCTCCCCCATGATCGCGTAGTGGAGCATCACCTCGCCGAGCTCAGCCCGGTGATGCGTCAATTCCGGCTTCGCCATGACTGCGTTCCTCCCTCGGTTTCCGCATGACCCTAGCACCGGGACCGCGTGGCGGCCGGATTCACCTGGAATTTGTGCGAGGCAGGTCGCCCCATCTATATCTTGCGTATGGCATAACCTCGTCGCACAATGACTTGAGGTGTTGGACGGTTCCCGCCGCATATCGAGGCATTGGCATTGCGCTTCACCCGACTGAAGCTCAGCGGTTTCAAATCCTTCGTCGACCCGACCGAGCTCCACATCGACGCCGGGCTGACGGGAATCGTCGGCCCGAACGGCTGCGGCAAGTCGAACCTCGTCGAAGCGCTCCGCTGGGTGATGGGCGAAAGCTCTGCCCGGCGCCTTCGCGGCGGAGAGATGGACGACATCATCTTCGGCGGTAACAGCAACCGGGCCGCACGGAATATCGCCGAGGTCTCGCTGCTGCTTGACGGCGACAGCCAGGACACGCTCCCGGCCGCGAACGACAGCGGCGAGATCGAGGTGGTGCGCCGGATCGACCGGGGCATGGGTTCGTCCTTCCGCCTGAACGGCCGGGAGGTCCGCGCCCGCGACGTCCAGCTTCTGTTCGCCGACGCGTCGTCGGGTGCGCGATCGGCGGCAATGGTGAGCCAAGGCCAGGTCGGCGCCATCATCTCGGCCAAGCCTGCCCAACGCCGCTACATCCTCGAAGATGCCTCCGGCATCTCCGGCCTCCATTCCCGCCGCCACGAGGCGGAACTCAGGCTGCGGGCGGCCGAGCAGAACCTCGAACGCCTCGACGACGTGATCGCGGGAATGGATTCGCAGCTCGCGGGGCTCAAGCGCCAGATCCGACAGGTCGTCCGCTATCGCGCCATCGGCGACAGGATGCGGCGGACCGAAGCGCAGATCCTTCATTACCGCTGGAGCGAGGCCGAAAGCGGCCTCACCGCCGCCCGCACAGCGTTCGAGGCGGCAACCGCCGAGGTCCGCACGCTCACCGCCCAGGCCGCACAAGCCGCCACCCGGCGGACCGAGGCTGCGGCCGCCCTCCCCGGCCTGCGCCAGGCCGAGGCGGAGGCCGGCGCCGCACTCCGTCGCCTGCAGGTAGCGCTGGAAGG
>PBKC01000078.1 GCA_002721365.1 Rhodospirillaceae bacterium
CCGTCGTCTTGCCCGCGCCGGCAGCGCCTTGGATGAGCACAACCGCATGGCGAGGAATGCCGCCCTTCAGAATGTGATCGAGCCCCTGGACTCCGGTCGAGATCAGCGGACCCGGCACGGAGTCCGACATATCGTTTATCTCTGTCATGAAGAATGACCGCCCCGCCCTTCCGACGACCCGCCTCTCCTGAGGCAGGTAGCACCGTCGCGTCAAGCCGTCTGTACGCTAGATGACAGAAGAGACATCCCCGCGCCATTGAACGCGAGCCAGTCAAACCGATTACGGGCCGAGCTCTGGAATCAGACGCCGGAAATGTTCGCCGATGAGACCATGGCACTCGCACGCGGCCTCTTCGAGTCCGGGACGATCGACGATGGTAATGCGTCCCCGCCGATACCGGATCAGGCCGGCCGTCTGAAACGTACGCGCGACCAGGGTGACGGTCGGGCGCCGTACGCCCAGCATTTCCGCCAGAAATTCTTGAGTGAGCAAGAGTTCGTCGCCGTCGGAGCGGTCGTGCGTCATCAACAGCCAACGGGCCATTCTTTCCTCGATTCCATGCACGCCGTTGCAGACCACCGACTGAGATATCTGCGCGATCAGAGCCTGCACGTACCGGTACAACAGGCCGCGCATCGCCGGCGACCGATCAGCGGCGTCGCGAACGACCTCGGCCGACAGGTAGCGCGCCGTACCGGGAACCTGCACCGTGTGGCGGGCGATCGCCAGGTCGTCGTCGAGGAGGCTTCCCACATTCACGAAGCCTTCGCGGCCGACGGTCGTGATCTCGGCCGTGGCGCCGTCAGCCAGCAGCCCCACCAGGGAGACCACGCCGCTGTCGACGAAATAGATGCGGTCCATCCTCGTTCCCGACTCGAACAGGGTCACCTTGTGTTCCAGATCGACTGCGGTCAGGTGGGGATCCAACAGGCGTCTGTCTTGCTCGGACAGGACATCGAGAATCTGGTTCATCGCGTACCTCCGGTCCCGAAAGGTCTCGGATGGCCTGCGGCCGCCGCATGCGATGGAGGACGGCCTGTCGGCCTCCGTTCGGATCAGGGCCTTAACGGACCACCGCAGCGATGCGTTGCACCTCGGATCGGAACGACGGATGAACCTCAGCCGATCGGATCGACGCCGATCACGAGCGGATGCAGCGCCAGCAGGACGGCGTAAAAGGCCAGGGACAACGCCACCCGCCACCAGCCGATTTCCGACCAGACGAGTTTCTGGCGCCCGCTCAGGATGGCATGGAAAGGGATGATGCGGGTTTGGGAGGGCGCATCATCGTCCGCGCCTTGATCGTCGCCTGTCGCCTCGATGGCGCGGGCGAGGTTACGGCGGCTGACTTCGTTGCGGAGGATCGCGGCCAGCGGGATCGCCAGCAGGAAGGCGAACAGCAGCGTCCGCTTTAGGTCGCCCATGTTCATCAGGTGCAGATACGCCCACAGCAGCACGCCAACGCTGCCGGGGTAGCGCGAGATCCGGTAGATGCCGGTTGCCTCCGCCTCCGATACGGGCGGTCGGGTGGTCAGGCGACCGACCACCAGAAACAAGACGAAGGGCATCACCCAGACGGCGACCGTCGGGCCGGCATCGATGGGATCGAACAGCCACGGCCCGGTCGGCAGCCGGCCATAGGTCCAGAGAAACGCCGCCAGGGCGACGATCGAAATACCGCTGTGGAGCGCGATGAAGCCCGGCCGGGTCAGGCGTGCGATCAGCACACCACGAACAGCCGACGCCGAGCCGATGGCATGGCTCGCCACCAGAAAGAAACCGGCGGCGAGGAAAGCGGAGAGATCGGTCACCAAGACCTTCCGATGTCCGTTCGCGGCCAAAGGATGCCGCCACCATGAAGTCCCGACGGCATGTCCATTCGCAAGCCATTGGAAGAACGCCAAGAATCCGCGTGCCGCGCCGCGTCCGCCGGAAAGTCTCGGAACCTGCCTCTCATTTCGGTCGTTTCGAATCCATCTACCCGCGCTGCAAACGGGCATTTGAAGGAGGTCTTTCCGATGTTCAAACGCTATGCCTTGGCTACGACAATTCTGTTCGGTCTAGCGGGGATCGCGACCGCCGGCTACTGGGGCGGCATGGAGGCCTACGAGAAGTCCGAATACAAGACCGCCATCCAGGAATTCACCGACGCGGCCAAGCAGGGCGATGCCGAATCCGAGTACATGCTGGGCAAGATCTACGAGCAGGGGCAGGGCACGGCCCAGGACTACGCCGCCGCCCACAAATGGTACAACCTCGCCGCCGCGCAAGGCCACGAAGAGGCCCGCAAGGCACGCGACGCGCTGGCGTCCAGGATGTCGAGCGCGCAGATCGCAGCGGCCCAGGAAGCAGCAGCCGCTTTCGACGTTTCCGCAGCAAGAGACGACGGCGGCGCCCGCGCTGACGATGACATGCGGGTCGGGACCGCATCGACCTATTCCATCGCCAATATTCAGGCATCTCTGAATCGCCTCGGTTATGACGCGGGCCCCGTCGACGGCCTGCTCGGCGGCAAGACCCGATCGGCGATCCGCGACTTCCAGCGCGACAAGGGCTACTCGATCAGCGGCGAGCCGTCGCGTGTCCTGTTCGATCGCCTGCAGGGAGCGGTCGCCGACGCCAAGCAGGCGGATGAGACCGACCGTATCGCCCAGATGTCGCGAAACGACCTGATCTCGGAACTGCAAACACGCCTGAAGACAGCCGGCTATGAGATCGACGCCGTCGACGGCGAGTTGGGCCCGAAGACCGAAGCTGCGATCGAGGACTATCAATCGGCCCACCAGCTTCCGGTCACCGGCCGACCGACTCCGGCGTTGCTGGCCTATGTCCGCAACAGCGATTCGCTCGGTCGCGAGCGGCAGCAGCCGCAGACAGAGGATGAATACGCGGACCTCACCCGGCGTCAGCTCGTTCGCCGCGTTCAGGAAGAACTGAACCAGCAGGGCTACGACGCCGGTTCGGTCGATGGCCTGATGGGCAGCAATACGCGGTCGGCGATCCGCGACTTCCAGCGTGACGCCGGTCTGAGCGTCGACGGCAGGGCCGACGACGCCCTTCTCGCGCGGCTGGAAACCAACGGCCAGACGGCGGAGAGCCGGACGGCGGAGAGCGACCTCGTGCGCGATATCGAGCGCGAACTCAGGAACCGCAACTACCAAGTCGGGCGGATCGACGGCCGGCTGGACGACGACACCCGCGCCGCCATCCGCACCTATCAGCGGGACGAGGGCCTGAAGATCACGGGCGAGCCGAGCGAGGCGCTGCGCATGACGCTGATGGCTGCGGCCGGCGGCAACGCGCCGATCAATGCCGAGAAGGCCGCGCGGGGTCTGATGGACGAGCTGACAGAGAAGATGCTTAAGGACAATGACCCCGTAAGCAACTGACCGCACCCCGATGCCAGGGCGCTGCCCCCCGGTTTCCGCCATTTACACAAGCGGCTGAGACCGGGGGGCCATGGCGTTCGGGAGACCGCGACCCATCGGCGAGTCCGAACGCATTCATCGAGACAATTCCTTTGTGCACTCGTGGCCTGGACACCATTTTTCGTTTCGTTCAGGCGACGCGACTCCGCCCCGGCCCGTCGTGGCTGCGGCTTCGAAGGCTCCGAAGCGCGCCGCGTTGCCCACACCGCATTTTGGGGATGGATCAATTATGGCCGCGGTCATCGGTGTCGCGTCGTTCGCACTCGCCTTGCTGCTGTTCGCTTGGGGCCGCTCCACGATGAGCCGGCAACATCCGCCGGAATGGGCCAGGAACTGGCTCTACGGCGATCTTCTCGCGATCGCCGTCTCCGCCTTTCTGGCATTCGGGGTCGGCGGTGTCGGGAAAGGCTTTTCCGACCTGATGAACGGTCGGCTCGGAACAATCGGCTTGATCGCGTTCGCGGCGGCGGTCGTTCTCGCAGTCGGAACGGTCTGGACGATGAGCCGAGGTGCCGGACGCGCGCAGGCTGAGCCGCCATTGGCCCCAGTCACGCCGTTCAATCCCAAGAGACAGGCCTCCCGCCATCAGGCGCCGAAACGCCGCGCGGCGTAGGTTCAGAGCGCAGGCATCCGGAACGGCCGGGCGTCCTCGAACGCCCGGCTCGCCCGCAAGACCAGGTGGTCGGCGAAACGGTCGCCGACCACCTGCAGCCCGATCGGCAGACCCGCGCGGTCGAAGCCGCAGGGAACGTTCGCGGCCGGATTGCCCGTCATGTTGAAGGGGTAGGTGAAGGGGCTCCAGTCGAGCCAGCGCCGCATGCCCCGGCCTTCCGGAAACTCGATCCCGGCGTCGAACGCCGTCAGCGGAAGCTGCGGCGTCACCAGCAGGTCCCAGTCGGCGAAGAAGGCGTTCATGCGCTGGCCCAGCGCCAGCCGCTCGGCCTCGGCGTCAAGGAAGTCCGCGAGCGAAACCGTCGACGCCTCCTCCGCCCAGGCGGCGAAGCCCGGATCGAGCAGCGCCCGCTTCTCCGCGGAGAGGCCCCGCCACAGCTTCACCTGCCCGACGCCGAACAGGATGCCGAAGGCATCGCGCGGGCTGGGAAACGGCGGCGGCACCGTCTCGACCACCGCGCCGAGATCGGCGAGTACCGAGACCGCCTCCGCCACGGCCTCGGCGACCTCGGGGTCGACTTCCGCATAGCCCAGGTCCGGGCTGAAGGCGATTTTGAGCCCTTCGATCCCGTCGTCGAGCCCCTCACTGTAGTCGCGCCCGTCATAGGGAAGCGCGTACCAGTCGCGCCGGTCCGGCTGCGCCAGAACCGTCAACATCACCGCCGCATCGGTAACGGTCCGCGTCATCGGCCCGTTGTGGGACATCGGCCCCAGTGGACTCGCCGGCCAGTAGGGGACCCGGCCCGCCGTCGGCTTGAGGCCATAGATGCCGGTGAAGCCCGCGGGCATGCGGATCGACCCGCCGCCGTCGCCGCCCAGATGCAGCGCCCCGAACCCGGCCGCCGCCGCCACCGCGGCGCCGCCGCTCGACCCGCCGCAGGTCTTGGCGGGGTCCCAGGGATTGCGGGTGATCCCTGAAAGCGGGCTGTCGGTGACGCCCTTCCAGCCGAACTCGGGCGTCGTCGTCTTGCCGATCAGCACCGCCCCGCCCTCGCGGAGACGCGCCGTCACCGGCGAATCCTCGTCCCAGGGCTGGTCGGGATCGGTGGTCCGCGACCCGCGCAGGGTGGGGTGGCCCTTCATCAGGGATAGGTCCTTGATCGTCGTCGGCACCCCGTCGACCGGACCCAGCGGAGTCCCGCTGCGCCAACGATCCGCCGACGCCCGCGCCGCCGCCATCGCCTCCTCCTCGCACAGGAAGACCATGGCGTTGAACCCGCCGTCGAACGCGGCGATGCGGGCATAGGCGGCCTCCGCCGCCTCGACGGGCGAGACTCTGCCTGCGGCAAAGGCCTCGGTCAGCGCCGTCGCCGACATCATCGCCAGGGAGTCATTCATGGCATCTTTCCTCCCGCTTCAACCCCAGTCGTCATGCCCGCGCAGGCGGGCATCCAGAAGGCGGGCACAGGCGGCAAGGCCTTCGCCGAGCCCTGGGTTCCCGCCTGCGCGGGAACGACGAGCGGGGGAGGTCAGAGCCTCGATCCTCAATGCCGGCGAACGACCCTTCCGGCGTTCACCGGCGTCCGTTCGCCGTCGCGCATCGCGAAGCGGCCGTTCACCAGCACGTGGCGGATGCCGCTAGGATAGATGTTGGGCGCCTTCAGGTCCGAAAGGTCGGTGATCGTCCCGGCATCGAACACGGTGACGTCGGCGAAGGCGCCTTCGCGCAGCGCGCCACGGTCGCTGAGCCCCAGGCGCGACGCCGGCAGCGCCGTGATGCGGTGTACCGCCTCCTCCAGCGTGAACACCCCTTCGTCCCGCACGTAGCGGCCCAGCACCCGCGCGGTCCAGCCATAGGAACTCGGCGCCCACTTCACGTCGCCGAGCTCGCCATAGGGGGCGAGGGTGATGGTATCGGAGATCAGCCCGCAGTCGGGTTCGTGCATCGTCATCAGGAGGTCGCTGGTGCTGACCAGCTCGCCGACCCAGGTGACGTTGTAGAGCCCTTCGCCCTCCTCCAGCAGCAGGTCGAGAATCGCGTCGTAGGGGTGGACGCCACGCCTGCGGCCGATCTCCGCGAAGGTGAGGCCGGTCAGGTCCGCGTTCTCCTGGGACTGGAACAGCACCAGCTTGTCCCAATGGCCGGCCGGGACGAGCTTCCAGATCGGCAGCGGATTCTGCTTCAGCCGCTCCCGCGTCTCCGGGTCGCGCAGCCGGTCGAGCAGCTTCGTGACGCCGCCTTCGAACGCCCAGGGCGGCAGGACCGCGGTCATCGTCGTCGGCCCCCATTCGTGCGGGATCATGTCGAAGCCCACATCGGCACCGGTCTCCCGCGTCCAGCGGATCATCTCCATGGTGTGCTCGGTCGCGTGCGGCGGCGCCCCGAACTTGGGCGTGATGTGGGAGATCTGCAGTTTCACCCCGGCCCGGCGCGCCATAGCCAGCGCCTCGCCGAAGCCCTGCTCGTAGAAATAGTCGCGATTGCGGACATGGGTCGCATACATCACGTCGTGCTTCCCGGCGACCTGGCACAGCGCCAGGATCTCCTCGACCCGTGCAGAATTGCCGGGCGAGTATTCGAGGCCGGTGGTGAAGCCGATCGCCCCTTCCTCGAGCGCGCCGTCCAGAAGGCGTTCCATCGCCGTCACCTCGTCCGGCGAGGCGGCGCGCTGGGCACCCCCCAGCACGTTCAGCCGGATGGTGCCGTGGCCGACCAGGGCCGCGACGTTGACGCCGAGCGCCTGCGCCTCCAGCCGGTCGAGATACTGGCCGAAGCCGTGCCAGTCGATCGGCACGCAGTCGCGATGGCCGAAGATCGCGTGCTTCACCGCCTCGGCATCGACGACCGGGGCGCAGCTATGGCCGCAATTGCCGACGACCTCGAAGGTCACGCCCTGATGCACCTGGCTCTCGGCGGCGCCGTTCACCAGCAGCGAGAAGTCGGAATGGGTGTGGAGGTCGATGAACCCCGGCGCGACGACCAGCCCCGTAGCATCGACTGTCTCCCCCGCCGTCGCGTCCTTCAGGTCACCCACCGCGGCGATGCGGTCGCCCTCCAGCCCGACATCGGCGACCCGGCCCGGCTGCCCGCTGCCGTCGACGACCAGACCGCCCTTGATGATCGTGTCGAGCATGGTTCTCGCTCCCCAAGTTTTTTCGTCGTTCCCGCGCAGGCGGGAACCCAGCATGCGGCACGGCCTCTGGGCCCCCGCCTTCGCGGGGACGACGGGATGTTACGCCGCCACCCCGAGATAGCGTTCCAGCACCGCCGGATCCTTCGCAAGCGCATCGGGCGCCGCGTGATGGACAATGGCGCCGTGTTCCATCACATAGACGTCGTCGGCCAGCTCCAGCGCCATCCTGATGTTCTGCTCGACGAGCAGCACGCTCAAGCCTTCCGTCTTCAGGTCCTTGAGCATCGCCAGCACATCGTTGACGATCACCGGCGCCAGCCCTTGCGACGGCTCGTCGAGAAGCAGAAGCCGCGGGCCGGTCACCAGCGCCCGGCCGATCACCATCATCTGCTGCTGGCCGCCGGAAAGCTGGCTGCCCTTGCGGTCGCGGAGGTCGGCCAGCGCCGGAAACCAGCGCATCACCCGCTCGACATCCCAGGGCGAGGCGGCGTCCTCGGCGATCCGGAGGTTCTCCTCGACCGTCAGCAGCGAGAAGACGTCCCGCGTCTCCGGCACGTAGGCGATACCTGAGCGGGCGTTGCGGTAGGCCTTGCGCCCGGAGATGGTCTCGCCTTCGAAGACGACGCTGCCCTCGGCCGGCGGGGTCAGGCCGACGATGCTGCGGAGCGTCGTCGTCTTGCCGGCACCGTTGCGGCCGACCAGCGCCACCACCCGGCCCTCGGCGACCGACAGGCTGACGCCGTGGAGGACGTGGCTGAGGCCGTAGAACGTGTGGATGTCGCGGACGTCGAGCAGCACCGATCAGGTCCCCAGATAGGCGTCGCGGACGCGCTGGTCGTCCCGGATCTGGGCCGGATCGCCGTCGGCGATCAGCCGGCCGAACTGCATCACCGAGATGCGGTCGGAGACGGCCATGACGACGTCCATGTTGTGCTCGATCATCACCACCGTGTAGGCAGGCACCAACGCGCGCACCAGGGTCCCCACCTTTCGCGCCTCGTCTGCCGAGAGGCCACTGGTCGGCTCGTCGAACAAAAGCAGCTTGGGCTCGGCGGCGAGCGTCACGGCGATCTCCAGCAGGCGCTGGTCGCCATAGGAGAGCTCGCGGGCCGGGCGGTCGGCGACGCCGTCGAGACCGACCCTGCCGAGCGCTGCACGTGCCTTGTCGTCGGCGCCCGTGTAGGCGCCCGGCCGGCTCCAGAAATCCAGCCGTCCGCCAGTCTCCTTCCGATAGGCGGCGAGCCAGGCGTTCTCCAGGACGGTCAGGCTGGGGAAGACGCTGGTGATCTGGTAGGAGCGCCCGACGCCCCGCGCCGCGACCTGATGGGGCTTCAAGGCCGTGATCTCGTCGCCGCGATAGTAGATATGCCCGGCGGAGACCGGGAGATCCCGGGTCAACAGATTGAAGAAGGTCGTCTTGCCGGCGCCGTTAGGCCCGATGATGGTGTGGAGGGTCCCCTCCCGAACCGCGAGCGAGACCTCGGCCACGGCGACATTGGCCCCGAACGCCTTGGAAAGCCCCTCGGTCAGCAGCACCGGCTGGGTCATCGCGCCCGCGCCTTTCGCCGCGCGGTGGCCCAGCGGCCGAGGCGGTGGAACAGCTCGACGAAACCGCCCTGGAAGTAGAGCACCACGGCGATCACCACGGCGCCGAACAGCAGCGGCCAGCGCGCCCAGACGACGCTCAGCACGTCCTGGAGGATGATGAAGATCACCGCCCCGGCCGCCGGGCCGAACAGATTCCCGGTGCCGCCGATCAGCACCATGAAGACGATGTTGCCTGAGTTGATCCAGTTGACCGCGTCGATCGGCATCAGCCCGTAGAGCATCGCGTAGAGCCCGCCGGCCAAGCCGGTGAAGGCCCCCGACATGGCGAAGATCGCCGTCTGCGCGCGGGTCACGTCAAAACCCACCGAGGCCGCACGGCGGGGGTTCTCGCGGGTCGCGACGACGATCCGTCCGAACGGCGAGGCGACGATCCGGCCCATCGCCCAGAAGCAGAGGACGAAGACCAGCGCCGCGAAGGCGTAATAGGCGATCGGGGCGCCGATATCGACGCCGAGCACGTCCGGCCGCGGCACACCAGAGAGCCCGTCCTCGCCGCCGGTGGCATCCCGCCACTGATAGGCGATGTAGAAGATCATCTGATTGAAGGCGAAGGTCAGCATGATGAAGTAGATGCCGGTCCGCCGCACGCAGACGAAGCCCACCAGGGCGGCCACCAGCCCGCTCACCACCGCCCCCAGCGCCAGGGCCGGCAGGACCGGCAGGTCGAGATGGAGCAGCAGGTTGGCGGTCATGTAGCCGCCGACCCCGAAGAACGCCGCCTGCCCGAACGAGTAGAGCCCGGCATAGCCGATCAGCAGGTTGGCGGCGACGGCGACGATCCCGTAGATCACCACCTCGGTCGCCATGCTGGGCGGAATCGCGAAGGGCAGCACGACGATCCCGGTGAGCAGCGCCGCCCACCAGAGCGAGAACGGGGAGCCGCCGCGCATCCTCACCGCTCCCCGAGGAGGCCCTGAGGCCGCCACAGCAGAATCAGCACCATCGCCACGTAAATCAGGATGGTGCTCGCCGACGGCCAGTAGAGAGCGACGAGGCTCTGGGTGATGCCGACCAGGAGGCCCGCGAACACCGCACCGTAGAGGCTCCCCAGCCCGCCGATCACCAGCACGACGAAGGCCATCGCCAGCATGTCGATCCCCATCGTCGCGGTGATGCCGACGATGGGCGCCGCCAGCGCCCCGGCCAGCCCGGCCAATCCGGCCCCGAAGGCGAAAGCGAGAGTGAACAGCACTTCGATATTGATGCCGAGGGCGCTCACCATCTCGGTCTTCTCGATGCCGGCGCGGATGATCGCGCCATACCGGGTGCGCTCGATCAGCAGCCAGACCGCGACAATGATCACCGCCCCGGCGACGGTCGTGAACAGCAGGTATTTGGGATAGAAGATGCCGGAGAAGATCAGCGCGCCCTGCAGGAAATCGGGCGGCGACAGGCTCTTCCCCTCCGGCCCCCAGAGGACGATCAACAGCTCGGTCACCACCAGCGACACACCGAACAGCAGCAGGAGCTGGAACAGATAGGCGCCGCCGTAGAGGCGCCTCACCCCGAACCATTCGACCAGCACGCCGAGTCCGCCCGCGACCACCGTCGCCACCACCAGCCCCAGCCAGAACGACTCCGTCGCCGACACCACCGCATAGAGCAGATAGGCACCGACGGCGTAGAACGCGCCATGGGCGAAGTTGGGGATATTGAGCAGCCCCTTGATGATCGACAGACCCAGCGCCGCCACCGCGTAAAGCATGCCGACGGCGATGCCGTTCAGAAGCTGGGAGACGAGAAGGGAGAGGGGCATTCGCGGGCGGCTATTCCGTCATTGCGAGCCGAAGGCGACGCAATCCAGCAGCCGGCCGCTGGATTGCCGCGTCGCTACGCTCCTCGCAATGACAGCATCAAAAACGCCGTTCCTGGAGTCCCGCCTGCGCGGGGACGACGCGTTGACAGTCTTCACGAGAGGAACCGGCGCCAATTCAGCCGCAGACGGCGCTCAGAGCTCTCCCAGTCCCGGGCAAGTGTTCAGGTCCTTGGGCTGCGGCGTCGCGTCGGAATGGACGATCGCGGCGTAGTCGTTGGGCGAGGCCATGTCCGCCTCGGCTTTCCCCTCGACGACGTAGTAGGGACGGATCGTCTGGTGAGTGGCGGCGTCGATCCTGGTGGGCCCGAGAATGCCGTCGAAGGTCTCGGTCTCCATCACCTTGATGATGTCGGCGGGCGCCACGCTGCCGGCCTTCTCCATCGCCGTCAGGATGGCGCGGAAGGCGTCATAGCCATAGGCGCTGGCATAGCCTGGCACGCGCTCATATTTCGCCTTGTAGGCGTCGACGAAGGTGCGGTTGACGGGTGTGTCGATCGTATAGAAGTAGTTCTGGCCGAGAATCAGGCCTTCGCGCATATCGGGCGACAGCTCGCCCATCTGGTCGACCTCCATCGCCCAGGGGCCGACCACCGCGACGTGGTCCTTCAAACCGAAATTATGGAACTGGCGGAGCAGCGTCACCGCGTCGCTGCCGAAGTTGAGCACGCACAGCACGTCGGCTTGCGATGCGATGACCTTGGTCAGGTACTGGTTGAACTGGCGTTCCCCCAGCGGGTGCAGGTCGTTCCCGACCAGCTCGATCCCCTTCTCCTTCGCCACGACCTCGCAGTATTTGCGGAGCGAATGGCCGAAGACGTAGTCGACGGTGATCGTGTACCAGCGCTTGGCGTCCGGCATCTTCTCGGCGGCATAGTCCATCACCGACTTCAGCGCGGTGTAGGCATTGGCCGACCACTGGAAGGTGTAACGGCTGCACCGTTCGCCGGTGAAGTCCTCGCTGCCGCCGGCCGCGTATTGAAGGACCTTCTCGCGCGTGGCGATTTCCGATTGAGCGAGACCGACCGAGCTGGAGAAATTTCCGGCGAAGTACTTCACGCTCTCGCTGTCGATCGCCTCCATCAGCCGACGGACACCGACCGCCGGCTTGGTCTCGGTGTCGCGGGTGACGAAGTCGATCGGATGCCCGAGGATCTCGTAGTTCCGCTCCTCGAGCGCCAGGCGCATGCCGTTCTCGACCAGCGGTCCGGAAAAGGCGTAGGCACCGGTGAAGGGGGAGAACTGGCCGAAGGTGATGCGCTCGGCCGCCCGCGCCGGGGACATCCAGGCCGGCCCCAGCGCCAGGGCTGCCGCGCCGGCACCCGTCATGCGTACGAAGTTCCGACGGGTCACCGTGGCAGTCATGAACGCCCCCTTCGTGTGCTGGCCCCTCAACCGGTCGGGAAAGTCGCGACCACATCCTCCGGCACGCCGACTTTTCCGGCCGCCTTCAGGATATCGCTCCACGTCTGTTCGTCCACAGGAATGCCGTCGCGGCCGCGCTCGGCGCTCGACTTCCGCTCGGGATCGCCCGGCACCATCACAGCCTCGACGCCCGGCGCGGGCGGCGACGCCTTGACGTTCGCCGTCATCGCATCGATCTCGCGCGCGAAGAAATCGGCGTCGCCGACGGCAGCGGGGCTGAGGATGACCGTCAGCATGTTGTTGATGATGCCGATGTCGGACTGGTTCTCGGGCAGGTAGACGCCGCCGCCGGCCAGCGCGCCGGCCAGGCTCTCGCAGATCAGGGCGAGGCCGTAGCCCTTATGGTCGCCGACCGAGCGCAGGGCGCCGCGGGGCGCGTTGAACATCACGCCGGGATCGTTGGTCGGCACCCCTTTCGAATCGATCAGGCAGCCGTCAGGAACCGGGACGCCCTTGTTGTAGGCGACGCGGACCTTGCCCTGGGCGATCTTGCTGGTCGCCATGTCGAAGATCAGCGGCGGGTTGTTCTTCGTCGCCGGGATGGCGGTGCAGTAGGGATCGGTGGTGAAGCGCCCGTCGCTGCCGCCGAACGGCGCCACCAGCGGTCGCGCCGCGCTGGCGTTGACGTAGTGGATCGAAACAAGACCCGCCGCCGCGCACATCTCCCCCCACGCCCCGATACGCCCGAGGTGATGGCTGTTGCGCAATGCGACTACGGCAACGCCGTTCGCCTTGGCGCGCTCGATGCCGAGCTCCATGGCTTCGGCGCCGATCACCTGCCCGTAGCCCTGACAGCCGTCGAGTTGAAGAATGCTGCCGGCGTCCTTGGTCACCGAGACATGACGATTGGCGACCAGCCGACCATCCAGCAGGGCGTCGACATAGGTGGGGATCATGCCGATACCGTGGCTATCGTGGCCGAACAGATTCGCATCGACCAGGTTCCGCGCGACGGCATCTGCTTCCAAATCGCTGGAATCGCCCGCCTTGCAGATCGTCCGCGTCACGTCTCGAAGGGTATCGGCAGCTATCTTCATGTCTCTCCCCAGTTGATTTGGTATTATAATACCACAAACATGTTAGCGCATGACGATGCCCGGTTGCGCGCGAGAATCCCGCACGCTAGGCATGCGAACGTGGCAGCGACCCGAAGGACGACGCGATCTAGCCCGCGGCCGCGGTGGAAGGAGGAACCGTCATGGCGCACTACAGGATCGCCAGCATCCCCGGCGATGGCATCGGCAAGGAAGTGGTCCCGGAAGGCATCCGCGTTCTCGACGCGGTCGGCCGCAAGTTCGGCATCAGCTTCGAATGGGATCATCTCGACTGGAGCTGCGAGCGCTATGCCGAAACCGGCAAGATGATGCCGGACGACGGCATCGAGAGCATCCGCGATCACCATGCGATCTTTCTCGGCGCCGTCGGCTGGCCGACCGTTCCCGACCACGTCTCGCTGTGGGGCCTGCTGATCCCGCTGCGCCGGGCATTCGAGCAGTACGTCAACCTGCGCCCCGTCAAGCTGCTGGAAGGCGTCCCCTGCCCGCTGGCCAACCGAAAGCCCGGCGAGATCGACTTCTGGATCGTCCGCGAGAACAACGAAGGCGAGTATTCGGAAATCGGCGGGCGCCTCTATGACGGCACCGAGCACGAGGTCGTCGTTCAGCAGAGCATCTTCCCCCGCCACGGCGTCGACCGTATCCTGCGCTACGCCTTCGAGCTGGCGATGAAGCGGCCCCGGAAACACGTGACCTCGGCCACCAAGTCGAACGGCATCATCCACACCATGCCTTATTGGGACGAGCGCGTCCGGGCGATGGCGTCGCGCTATCCCGAGGTCTCGACCGACCAGTACCATATCGACATCCTGACGGCGCATTTCGTCCGCAACCCGGACCGCTTCGACGTGGTGGTGGGCAGCAACCTGTTCGGCGACATCCTGTCCGACCTCGGCCCGGCAGTGACCGGGACGATCGGCATCGCGCCGTCGGCCAACATCAATCCCGAGCGTCAGTACCCGTCGATGTTCGAGCCCGTCCACGGTTCGGCCCCCGATATCGCCGGAAAGGGCATCGCCAATCCGATCGGCCAGATCTGGTCCGGCGCCATGATGCTCGACCATCTCGGCCATCCCGAGGCCGCCCAGGCCATCGAGGACGTGATCGCCAAGGTGCTGAAGAAGCCCGAGACCCTGACCCCGGACATGGGCGGCAAGGCCAGCACCGAGGCGCTGGGCAAGGCGATCGCCGCGGCGATCGACGAATAGACGGAGACAGAAACGCGATGATCACCAAAGGCATCAAGGAACTCTGTGCCGAGGCGGAAGCCGAGATCGAGACGATCCCGGCGGCCGAAGCGGTCAAGCTGATGAAGGATGAAAACGTCCAGCTCGTCGACATCCGCGACGTCCGCGAGCTGTGGCGCGAAGGGGCGATACCCGGCGCGCTGCATGCGCCGCGCGGCATGCTGGAGTTCTGGGTCGACCCCGCGAGCCCCTACCACAAGGAGGCGTTCACCACGGGCAAGAAGTTCGTCTTCTTCTGCGCCGGCGGCCTGCGCTCGGCGCTGGCGACCCAGTCCGTCCAGCGCATGGGCCTCAAGCCAGTCGCCCATATCGAAGGCGGTTTCGCCGCCTGGCGGGAGGCCGGCGGCCCGGTCGAGGCGAAGGAGCCGAAACTGCCGTCGTCTCAGAAGTAGGCCGCGAGGGAAGGGCCATCGCGCCCCCCACCGCCCCTCCCCCCCCCCCCATGGGGCGGAGGGGGACTTC
>PBKC01000079.1 GCA_002721365.1 Rhodospirillaceae bacterium
ATCGAAAGCCTGCGGGCGGAACATATCGTGATCCCGGTGGTCGCCTGCGGCATGGCCAACGACACCGGCGCGGCGGTGCGGGCGATCAAGGCCGGGGCCAAAGAATACGTTCCCCTGCCGCCCGATGCCGACCTCATCGCTGCGGTGCTGGAGGCGGTGGCCGCCGAAAGCCACGAGATCATCTGCCACGACCCCAAGATGCGCGACCTGCTCAGGCTCGCGGACCAGGTCGCGCCGTCCGAGGCCAGCATCATGATCTCGGGCGAGTCCGGAACGGGTAAGGAACTCGTCGCCCGCTACATCCATCGCAAGAGCCGGCGCGCCGACAAGCCCTTCGTGTCGCTGAACTGCGCGGCGATTCCGGACAACCTGCTCGAGTCCGAGCTGTTCGGCCATGAGAAGGGCGCCTTCACCGGTGCCGTCGCCCGCCGGATCGGCAAATTCGAGGCCGCCGACGGCGGCACCCTGCTGCTGGACGAGATCAGCGAGATGGATATCCGCCTGCAGGCGAAGCTGCTGCGGGCGATCCAGGAGCGCGAGATCGACCGGGTCGGCGGCGCCAAGCCGGTCAAGGTCGACATCCGGCTGGTGGCGACGACCAACCGCGACCTCGCCGCCGAGGTCAAGGCCGGCACCTTCCGCGAAGACCTCTATTTCAGGCTCAACGTCGTCAATCTGCGGCTACCGCCGCTGAGGGAACGGCCGGGCGACATCGTGCCGCTGGCGGAACATTTCGCCCGCCATTACAGCGAGGTGAACGGAGTCGCTTCGCGTCCCCTGTCCGACACGGTGAAAAGCCAGATCCGCGGCCATAGCTGGAAGGGCAATGTCCGCGAGCTCGAGAACACCATGCACCGGGCGATCCTACTGGCCAGCGGCGAAGAGATCGGCCCCGAGGCGATCATGCTGGTCGACGAGTCCGGCACCCCGCTGCCCCAACAGAGCAGCGGCCAGACCGCCGGCGATCAGGGGGAAGCCGGCACCAGCGGGCTGGTCGGCCGTACCGTCGCCGACGTCGAGCGCGACCTGATCATCAACACGCTGGAGCATTGCCTCGGCAACCGCACCCATGCCGCCAACATCCTCGGCATTTCGATCCGAACCCTTCGCAACAAGCTCAAGCAGTACAGCGAGGAAGGGGTAGCGGTGCCCGAATCCCGCGAGGCCAACCGGGCCATGGGCTGAACGGCGGATGAAAAACGCCTCCCCCCTCGTCCGGCGGCTCGCCCAGCCGCCCCGATCTGACCGCGTGAGCGGGCCATGAGCGATACGGGTCCCGGAACCACTACCAACGAACGCGGCGCGGCCGTAGCCGCCGGCGGTCGCGACGCCCTGCAGCGCGCCTTCAACACGCTGCGCCAGGGCGACGTGACACTGGCGCTGGCGGTCATCGGCATTCTGGTCATCCTGATCCTGCCCATGCCCCGCTGGCTGCTCGACTTCATGCTGGCGGTGTCGATCACCCTGTCGGTGCTGGTGATGATGGTGGCGCTGTTCATCCAGCGCCCGCTGGAGTTCAGCGCCTTTCCGACGGTGCTGCTGATCGCGACGATATTGCGATTATCGCTCAATCTCGCCTCGACACGCCTGATCCTCGCCAACGGCCATGAAGGTACCGACGCCGCCGGTCAGGTGATCCAGGCCTTCGGCGATTTCGTTATGGGCGGCAATTTCGTCATCGGCATCGTCGTCTTCGCGATCCTGGTGATCGTCAACTTCGTCGTCATCACCAAGGGTTCGACCCGCATCGCCGAGGTCTCGGCGCGGTTCAGCCTGGACGCCATGCCCGGCAAGCAGATGGCGATCGATGCCGACCTGTCGTCGGGCCTGATCGACGAAGCCCAGGCTCGGCAGCGGCGGACGACGCTGGAGGACGAGAACACATTCTTCGGCGCCATGGATGGTGCCGCCAAGTTCGTCCGCGGCGACGCCATCGCGGGCCTGCTGATCACCTTCATCAACATCGTCGGCGGCATCATCATCGGCGTCGCCCAGCACGACCTGTCGTTCGGACAGGCGGCCGACAACTACACCCTGCTCACCGTCGGCGACGGACTGGTCAGCCAGATCCCGGCGCTGATCGTCTCGACCGCGGCGGGTCTGCTGGTTTCGAAGGCCGGTGTCGTCGGCTCGGCCGACAAGGCGGTGTTCGGACAGCTCGGCGGCTATCCGCGGGCGCTCGGCATGGCGAGCGGCCTGCTGGTGGTGATGGCCTTCCTGCCGGGCATCCCGATGATCCCGTTCTTCCTGCTGGCGGGCGGCACCGGCTACATGGCGTGGCGGACGACCCGCAAGCGCGAAGACGAGGCCGCCGAGGAGGAAGAGGAATCCCGCCGCCAGGCGGAAGCCGCGCTCGCCCAGCCCGCCGAGGAGCCGATCGGCTCGGCGCTCCATATCGACGTTGTCCGGCTCGAGCTCGGCTACGGCCTGCTGCCGCTCATCAACACCCAGAAGGGCCACCGCCTGACCGAGCAGATCAAGGCGCTTCGCCGCCAGCTCGCGAGCGACCTCGGGTTCGTCATGCCGCCCGTCCGCATCCAGGACAACATGCAGCTCGGCGCCAACAGCTATGTGATCCGCGTGAAGGACATCGAGGCCGGCAGTGGCGATCTGAGCCCGAACAGCCTGCTGGTGATGGATCCGAACGGCGACAAGATCGGCCTGCCGGGCGAGGATACGGTGGAGCCGACGTTCGGCCTGCCGGCCAAATGGGTTCCCGAATCACACCGCGAGGAAGCGCTGTTCCGCGGCTATACCGTCGTCGATCCGCCGACCGTGATCACCACGCATCTGACCGAGGTGATCAAGGACAACATGCCGGAGCTGCTGTCGTACGCCGAAACGCAGAAGCTTCTGGATGAGATGGACCGCGAGCATCAGAAGCTGGTGGCCGATCTCATCCCCGGCCAGATCTCGCTGGGCGGGGTCCAGCGCGTGCTCCAGGCGCTGCTCTCGGAGCGCATCTCGATTCGCGACCTGCCGACCATTCTCGAAGGCGTCGCCGAGGCCCTGGGCTACACGCACAACGTCACCCTGATCACCGAGCATGTGCGGGCGCGGCTGGCGCGCCAGATCTGCCACGCCAACACCTCGGACAACGGATACATCCCGCTGGTCACCATGTCGCCGGAATGGGAACAGGCTTTCGCCGAGTCCCTGACCGGCAGCGGCGAGGAACGCCAGCTCGCCATGGCGCCCAGCAAGCTGCAGGAATTCATCCTGAAGGTCCGTCAGACCTTCGATCAGCTCGCGCGGCAGGGCGAGACGCCCGTGCTGCTGACCAGCCCCGGCATCCGTCCCTATGTCCGATCGGTAATCGAACGGTTCCGGCCGGCGACGGTGGTGATGTCGCAGAACGAGGTCCACCCGAAGGCGCGTATCCACACGCTGGGTCAGATCTGAGCCGCCCGCCATGCGTCTCAAGAGCTTCAGCGCACCCAGCATGGCGGAAGCCATGCGCCAGATTCGTGAGGAACTGGGTGACGACGCGGTCATCGTCTCCACCCATCGCGACAATGGCGACGGCTCGGTCCGCATCACTGCCGCGCTGGAGACACGGGAGGCGGAGGACGAGCTTTCCGTCCTCTTCGCGGAGGACAGCCGCCGGGATATCGAGGATACGGTCGGACGGACGCTGAGCTATCACGGGACGCCCGACAACGTGATCCAGGCGCTGCTAGAAGCCGCCTACGGCGTCGCGGTCGACGAGCCGACGATGGCGCTGGCCTCGGCCTTGAAAAGCTATTTCCGTTTCACCGCGCTGCCCGCCCATGCGACCAAGCGGCCGATCATGCTGGTCGGACCGCCCGGTGTCGGGAAAACGGTCGCGGCGGCGAAGCTCGCGACCCGGGCCGCGTTGGCCAAACGACGCGCCGTGGTGGTCAGTACGGACACGGTCCGGGCGGGTGGCATCGAGCAGCTTTCCGCCTTCACCGACATCCTAGAAACCGACCTTCATACCGCCGGCGGCGGCTCGGAGTTGAGGGACATCCTGGGGACGGTCGACGACAGCACGCTGGTCATCATCGATTCCTCGGGCACCAACCCGTTCAGCACGGCGGAAATGAGCTCTCTGGCGGCCCTGATCGACGGCAGCGATGTCGAGCCCGTGCTGGTCACCGCCTGTGGCGGCGACCCGTCGGAGTCGGTCGAGATCGCCGAGGCGTTCCGCAGCATCGGCGCCAAGCGCATGCTGATCACCCGCCTCGACATGGCCCGGCGCCTGGGCAGCGTCCTCGCCGCCGCCGCGGCCGGGCCGTTATCGTTCTCGGAAGTGAGCATTTCGCCGCATGTCGCGCGCGGGCTCACGCCGCTCAACTCGACGTCCCTGGCCCGCATCCTGATGCGTGACCCCGGATAATTTCGGCGCAACTCCACCACTCAGGCAGCCATGACTGTTCAAACCAACCTTGCCCAGCTCAGCGCCGCCCAAACCGTCGCCCGGAAGATCGTCGCCGTTGCCTCGGGCAAAGGAGGGGTCGGCAAGACACTGCTCTCGGTCACTTTGTCGCAGGCCTTCGCCCGGTCGGGACTGCGGACATTGCTGTTCGACGGCGATCTCGGTCTCGCCAATGTCGACGTGCAATTGGGCATCGTGCCGGACCACGACATCGGCATGGTGCTCGCCGGCCGTGTGTCGCTGGCGGAAGCGGTTACGGCCTACCCGAGCGGCGGTTTCGACATCCTCGCCGGTCGATCCGGGTCGGGAAAGCTTTCCGCCGTTCCTGCGCGCGGCATTTCCGAACTCCGCGGAGACCTCATCGCGCTGGCCGATTCCTATGACCGCGTCGTCATCGATATCGGCGCAGGCGTGGAGAAGGGGCTACGTCGCCTCGCCGGCATCGCCGGCCGCTGTCTGATCGTTACCACCGATGAACCGACAGCCCTGACCGACGCCTATGCGTTCATCAAGATGATGACCGCGCAACGCCACCCGTCCCGGATCCAGGTGATCGTGAACATGGCGCCCACCAAAGCCGAGGGCGAGCGCACGTATCAGGTCTTGCGCAAGGCCTGCGAGTCGTTCCTGCGCCTGTCGCCACCACTGGCCGGAATCGTCAGGCGCGACAAATACGTGCGGGATGCCATCCGGCGACAGACCCCGCTGCTCACCAGGTATCCGTCTTGTCCGGCGGCAACGGACGTCGAGGCAATGGCGGAGAAGCTGATCCGCGAACGATGAGCGACGTCGGCGGACCTGGCGCACCCGGCGGTCCTCGGCCGCCACCGTCGACCCAGCCGCAACCGTCGGGCGGCCAATCCCAGCCGCAGGGCGGCAACGCCGGCAAGCCGGCCCAAGCTCCGTCGGCGCCACCCGGCCAGCCGCAACCGTCATCCCCGCCATCGACGCAGTCGCAGCCCCAACCACCGGCCCAGCCCGCGACCACACAGGGGCAAAGCAGCGCCGCCGGACAATCGGCGCCACAGCCCCAACCGGCTCCGCCCGCAAGCGGAAGCGCCAACGCCGGCGGCACGGCAGCGCCCGCCACCGCGGATACGGGCAAGTCTCCCGCCCCGTCGCAAA
Source organism: Rhodospirillaceae bacterium (assembly GCA_002721365.1). GTDB lineage: Bacteria > Pseudomonadota > Alphaproteobacteria. The sequence goes on from PBKC01000079.1 coordinate 5,525, forward strand.
CGGCCACGGCCGCCCCTCGGCCTGCCGATTCGATCGCCCCCGGCATCCTTCGCGCCGCGGCGGAAGCAGCACAAACGCGCCCGGCGGCACCGGCGACGCTTCCGGATGCGATAGCCCGGCTTCCCTCCGGGCAATCCTTCGAAGCCGTCGTCGTCGGCAAGACAGAAGCCGGCGCGACCGTGATCGACACCGCAGGTGGCCGCGTCGCCGCGTTCACGGCGTCGAACCTCCCCCCTGGCGCCCGAATTACCGTGGTCATCGCCGCGGCCCCGCCGGTTCCGGGCAGCGCCGCGACGGCCAGCATTGTGGCGGTGGGCGGGCAGCCGCTGCCGGCAGCCCGGTTCGCCGTTCTCGCCGGTCTGGGAGGAAGCGGACAGGCGCCGCTCATCCAACAGGCATCGCCACAGGCCCAGCCGGCGCCGCTGCCGGCCGGTTCCGTCATTGTCGCCAGCCTGCTCGGTCGCCCGACGGTCGCCGCACTCAACGCCCTTCCCGGCCCGCTCGCGGCAGGGACCCCCACGGCCTTGCGCGTGCTTTCCATCGCGCCGCCAGCGCTTTCCGCCATTCCCGGAACCCCCGTCCAGGCGAATGCCGCAGCCCTCGCGGGCACCCAGAGCATCGCAGCCGGGGCCGGAGCCGGAGCCGGAGGAGTCAGCGGCGGCGCCACCGCGCCGACCCCGGGCGCAAGCACGCCTGCGCCCGGCGTCATCCCTCAAACGGCAGCGGCTCCGGCAAGCACGGCGCCGGCAGGAACAGGAGCACCGACTCCGGTCCTCGGTTCGGCGCCACCGACCGGCCCGGGAGCTGCGCCTGTATTGGCCGCCCTCGTCGTCGGACAGGACGGCAACGGCCAGACGCTGGTACGGGCCAACGGCATGGTCCTCACGCTCGCCGATCGAACACCGCTTCCTCTCGGAACCACCCTGCGGCTCGAAGTCCTGCCAAGGCCCGAACAGGCTCCGCCACCTCTCGCCGGCGCAACGGCGGTCCGGACCGATCCGGTCCTCGCCCTCTCCCATTCCTGGCCTGCCCTCAACGAAATCGTCGAGGTCCTGCGGCAAGCATCACCGGCGGTCGCCAACCAATTCCTGGGGACGGCGATACCGGCAGCGAACGGCCAGCTTCTGGCCAACGTGATGACCTTCCTGTTCGGGGTACAGATAGCAAACCCACGGAACTGGCTGGGTCCACAAGTGGTGCAGGCGTTGGAACGGGCCGGCCGCGGCGATCTGGTCCGTCGCCTCGGCGACGATTTCGGCCGGGTATCACGCCTCGCCCAGGAACCCGGTGGCGGCGATTGGCGAACGTTCCTGATACCGTTCCTCGATGGTGAACACCTGCAGCAGATACGGATGTATCTTCGCGATCATCGCGGGGAAGCCGAGGAAGGACGAGAGGAGCCCGGCCAGCGCATGATTGTCGATTTGGATCTTACGCGCCTCGGCGCCATGCAGCTCGACGGACTGTTCCGCGAACGAGGCTTCGACCTGCTGATCCGCACTCACACGCCTCTGTCCGAAGAAGCGCGCCGCGACATCGGTACGATCTTCGACAACACCATGCGCGATACCGGGCTGAAGGGAACGCTCGGCTTCCACGTCATGCGAACCTTCCCTGTCCGTCCGCTAGAGGACGTCGCAGGCAAGGGCGGGCAAGGTGTGGTGGCCTAGCGTCCAATGGCTGACGAATACGACCTCACCCGCGATAGACGCCGGCAGCTGACCGTCGCGCCGAATCCGCGTTCCGGCCTCGATTATGTCGTTACCCTGGGAGGAACGCTGTCCCTTGAAGGCATGCCCGGTCAGGTGACGGCACGGGTCCGTTACATCCCCGACCGGGATACCCTCGCCGCGCCGGTCTTTACCCGGTATCTGGCGGCCCTCGCCAATGCCCCGTGGCCCGACCTGGAAACGCTGGGAGCCGCGATGCTCGGCGACCTCAACAGCGAGCTGGTGCCACGCTGGATGCAGGTCGTGCTGCTGACCACCCGAAGCGATGACGGCGAGTACAGCGTCCTCTTGGAGGACCGCCAGCCGAAATGGGACAATCCGCGCCTTCTCGGCCGCCTCAAACCCTACTGAAAGAGTCAATTCGCCGGTGACGGAGCCGGTTTCTCAAGGGTCGGTCATAGACCGACTCTGAACAAGAGCATACGCGTATTCGCAAGAATTCATATTTGTCAGAGGAACGAAGACGCCATATTTCTATCCGTTATGCTCACGGCTTGACGGCGGCGGCGTGAGTTGCAGATCGCAGGTGCGCCGACCGGACATCGAGTGAGCAAACGGTATCAGTGTTGGACCTGCCCGAATCAGCCTCAATATTGCAGTCGGCATCCTCGATGAGTGTCCTCGTCGTCGACGACGAGCCGCTGCTTCTGAAGCTCGCCAGCAAGGTATTGGACCGCCTGGGCGTCAAATCGGTCACCACGGCGCAGAACGGCAGTGAAGCCCTGGCCCTGATCGAGGCCGACGACACCAGTTTCGATGTCATCCTTCTCGATCTCAACATGCCGGGAATGGATGGAATCGAACTGCTCCGCCATCTCGGGGAGCGACGGTTCGAAGGCGCCGTCATTCTTCTCAGCGGCGAGGACCAGCGCGTCCTGCAGACCGCCCGACAGCTCGGCGCCGTTCATCGGCTGCGGGTGCTCGGTGCGATCAGCAAGCCGATTTCCGCCGCGTCGCTGCGCCTCCTGTTGCAGCAGGCGCGAAAGCGGGACTTCGCTGCGACCGCCGGACCCCAGAACCGCCTTTCGGAAGCCGAGATCCGGCATGGGTTGAGCAACGACGCGATCGTTCCCTACTTCCAGCCGAAGGTCGACCTGAAGAGCGGCGCTATCGTCGGGGTGGAGACTTTGGCCCGATGGAAGTGTGAAAGCCGCGGCATTCTCGGTCCCGGCACCTTCATACCGGTTGCGGAGGAGTGCGGCCTGATCGACTCCCTGACCCGCATCATCTTCGCAGGTGCGATGACGCAGGCTGCGGAATGGGGAGCCGCCGGTCTCGACCTCAGGATCGCGGTCAACTTCTCGGTCGAATCGCTGAACGACCTGTCATTGGTCGATTTCATCGTTTCCTGTGCCGACGAGAACGGCATCGGCCTCGACAACATCACCGTGGAGGTGACCGAAAGCCGCCTGATGGAAGATCTGGCGGCGGCGCTCGAGGTCCTCAGCCGACTGAGAATGAAGGGCGTCGAGCTGTCGATCGACGACTTCGGTACCGGCTATTCCTCCATGGAGCAGCTGAAACGTCTGCCCCTCTCGGAACTGAAGATCGACCGGGAATTCGTCAGCGGCGCATCGGGCGACTCATGGGCCCATGCGATCCTGGAATCGAGCATCAATCTCGCTCACAAGCTCAACATGGTCACCGTCGCCGAGGGCGCGGAGACCAACGACGACTGGCGCTTGCTCGCAGCATTGGGAGTCGATCAGGTACAGGGGTTCCTGATCGCCCGGCCCATGCCCGGCCCGGACATTCTCGGTTGGCGCTGGTCGCCTCCGCCTGCCACCACCGAGTAGGCACTGCCCCCGGACGAAGCCGCTCAGATCGCGGGAGCGGTCAAGAGCGATAAGGAGATGCCGCCGCTGTCAGACGCCCGTGAGCTTCGGGCAACAAAGTCGCTGTTTGTTCGGCGGAGGCCGCATCGCCCGCTTTGAGCGCACTTTCGATCTCGGCGAACAACTGCCCTAACCGCCGCGCGCCGACCGCATAGCACGCCCCTTTCAGCGAATGCGACAACCGCCGCGCCTCTTCCAGGTCACGGTCCGACAAGGCGTCTGACAACGGCGCGTAGCGATCGCTGATCGTATCGATGAACTCCACCAGAAACTCTTTCGCGTCGTCATCGAAGGCGCCGAAGCTGTCCTCCAGCTGGCTGATGTCGAGATCGTCTTCGGCAGCGGGCATCGGCTCAGGCGCTGGGGCGGCGGCGGGGGCGGCGGCGGGGGCGGGCGCGCAAGGCTCCGCCGGCGCACCCCTTTCGACCTTGATACGACGCAGGGCGGCGGCTTGCGGAGCGTAGTGCTCAAGCACGTCGTTGAGCTCGGTCACCGAAATAGGCTTGCGCAGATAGCCGTCCATGCCCGCGGCCTTGCACGCCTCAGCCGTCTGGTCGAGGGCGTCAGCGGTCAGCGCGATGATGGGGAGATGTCGGCTTTGGCCGTCCCCCGCCTCGTAGCGACGCAGCTTCGCCGTCAGTTCGAAGCCGTCCATCTCCGGCATGTGGAGGTCGGTAAGCAGAAGGGCGTAGGAGTCCTTCATCAGCATGTCGTAAGCCTCCTGGCCGTCGGCGGCCACTTCGACCGCGAAGCCCAGGCGGGCCAGAATCCGGCGGATAACCTTCTGGTTCGTCTCGTTGTCTTCCGCCGCAAGAACCACCGCATTGGCGGCACGCGCCTCGGCGAGGTCCGGCGGCACATAGATCGGCTTGCTGCGCCGGTCGCGGAGGGATTCGCCGAGGGTGACCTTGCCCTGCGCCGCCGCGACCACATGCCAGAGACGATACATCCGGATCGGCGCGCTGACGCCGGCGAAAATCGACATGTCCGCGGACCCCATTTCCGTCGCGGCCAGAAGCGAGCGGGCCATGTGCTGGCCGCTCACGACGATCTTGGGGGTCCGTCCTCCAGGCGTCGCCATGAGCTTGCCGATCATGACCTTCAGCCCTTCGATTCCGCCCTTGGCATTGAGCAGCACCACGTCGCAATCGGCGAAGGCCCCGTTGGCGGCCACCGCCGCTCCTGCATGGCTGAGGTAAAGTGCCAGAATCTCGGCTTCGACGGAGTCATATCCGACCAACGCCACGCGGGTCTCGTCGATGGGGTGCTCCGGCTGCTGAGGCCGCGGATCGATGACTTCGAGCGGTATCCGGACGGTGAACGTCGAACCTTTCCCGTAAGTGCTGTCGCAGGTGATTTCGCCTCCCATCATGGTCGAGAGGCTCTTGCAGATCGAAAGGCCGAGGCCGGTACCGCCGAACTTGCGCGCGGTCGAACTGTCCGCCTGCTGGAAGGGCCGGAACAGCTTCGCCAACTGCTCCGGCGTCATGCCGATACCGGTGTCGGAAACTTCCAGGTTCAGCATCACGCCCTTCTCGGCTTCCGACGCCGAAGCTCGGACGGTAACGCTGCCTTCCTCCGTGAACTTGATCGCATTCCCTGCAAGGTTCAGCAGGATCTGGCGGAGCCGATTGGGGTCACCGCGCAGACTCCTGGGAATCGTCGGATCGACCAGGACATTCAGAGAAATGCCGCGGTCGTCCGCACGCGGCGCCAGCAGATCGATGGCGCCCTCGACCATGCCGACCGCGTCGAAGGAGATGTCCTCGACGTCGATGCGCCCGGCCTCGATCTTCGAGAAGTCGAGGATATCGTTGATGACGGTCTGCAAAACCTCGGCAGAGTCGCGGATCGTCCGTGTCAGCGTGCGCTGATCGTCATTGAGGTCGGTGTCCTCCAGAACCTCCGCTAGCGACAGCACGCCGTTCATCGGCGTCCGGATCTCGTGGCTCATTACCGCCAGGAAGGCGGAGCGCGCACGGGCCGCCGCTTCGGCCTCGTCACGGGCACGTTCGAGCTCGTCCTCCATCTCGCGCCGTTCGGTGGTGTCGGTCACCATCGCCACGACCTGTCCGGTCTCGCGAATCCGGGACGAGCGCAGCAGCAGCCAGCGGCCGGCACCGTTTTCCACCTCGAGTCCGCTGCCGCCGATGCTGCCGATACGCCGGAACGCGTCCGAGAGGCCCGGGCTTTGGGCCTTGAGCTGATCGGCGAGCACGTCGAGGTTGGCATCCGTCACAAGCGTCGACGACGAGAGCGCCAGCAGGCGGGGGAGAATCTGGTTCGATGCGATGATCGTCCGGTCCCGGTCGATGAACAGAATACCGTCGTGAACCGTCGAGAAGATGACCTGAAGACGTTCCGACAACTCGACCGACCGCCGCTCCGCCTCAGCAGCCGGGCGCAGCACCCGAACGGCGATGAAGTAGTATGCGAGGAGGATGCCGAGGCCGATGATCGAGATGCCGATGATGGCCGCACGGTTCTGGCTGAAGACGTATCCCCAGAGATCCCCCTGGTCGATGAAGATGGCGATGCGGAACGGTGTGTTGCTGACCGGGACGCCGGCGTAGTACCAGCGGCCTTCCGATTGCAGCCTTCCGTCCAGGTCCCCGATCGTCGCGTTACGAAAGAAGGCGGGTACCGGAGCGTCCAGGGACGGGTAGGCCTTGGCGAGGGCGGTTCCGAGATCGTCGTCCGCGGCAAAGCTGACCGGCTCGCTGCTCTGGGCGATTACCCGCCCGTCATCGGACATCAGAACGATCTCGTTGATCGGCCCTTCCATCGGCAGGGTGAGACGCCAAAGCCATGACGCCGAGATGTCGGCCCAGGCGACCCCTTTTTCGCCAGCTACCGGCGCCCGCCAAGTGACGACGGCATCGAAATCGCCCTCGTGAAGCACCGGCCCCACCCAGCCTTCCGCCACATCCGTTCCCCGGACCGCCGCCTCGCGCCCGCCGTCCTGCGGCGCGGAGGTGCTGAACGTCGGCGAGACATAACCGAGTCGGTGGATGCCGCTGTCCTGGAACGCTTCCTGGAGGCCCGCCACATAATCGATGAACGGTCCCGTGGCAGCGGTCCCGACCGTGCCCAGCGCTTCCCCGCGCCGGACGAGCAAGCCGACGACCACACGTGCCGTTTCCAGCCTTTCCTCAAGGTAGATCGAGCGCGTCTTGAGCTGGGTTTCAAGGGCGTCGGCGATCAGCCGCCTCTCGCCGGAAAGCTGCAGCACGACCACTGCGAGCAGAATCGCCTCGATAACAAGCACGGCGACCAGGACATATATCCCGGTCGAGGTAGTCGCTTTGGATGACGGCGCCCGCTTCTCCGGAACTGCCATTGGTTCTACCCGACGCCGATAACCCTAAGTGGCATATAGACACTCCCCGAATCCTATCACTTTAAAATTTGATGGTCGCCATCTCTGTTGCGCGTATGCTTGACGAAAGAAAGGTCAACCAGCGATCAGTGGACCGACTCGTCCGATGTCCCTTATCCGCCTTTCGAGTAGTTGCCTGAACGGGACCGGCGGATGCGTCGGGGCGGCCCTTACGGTAGGCCGAGCGGGAAGGCGTGCGGGTTCATATGGCCAATGGCTGATCAGCGCTATGGTGGTCGTACCGCTGCTTTGGCCCTCGGTCGCCTTTGCCGCCATCTCCGAACGGGATGTCCTGTTCCTCACGCGCGCCCTCTCGTTCATGGAGACACCGAAGACCGACATGCTGCGGCTGGTGGTCGTCTACGATCCGGACGATGCGGACTCGAAGCAGGAAGCCGACCAGTTCGCCGCCGTCATCGGCGACAAGGGGCTGAAAGTGGCCCGCATCCAGATCGACCTCTCACTGCTGTCGATCGACGATGTCGAGAAGCTCGACGGGGCTGACGTGCTGGTGATCACCAGCGGTCTCAAGCAGTACCAATCTTCCCTGGCGAAGCTCTCGGAGCAGAAGGGCGCGTTCACCATCTCCGGCGATCTGTCGTGCGTAGAGGTCGGTGACTGCGTGCTCGGACTCCAGAGCCAGCCTTCCGTGAGGATTCTGCTGAATTCCGAAGCAGCGAGTCGGGCCGGCGTCGCGTTCGAGCCCGCCTTCCGCATGATGGTTACCGAACTTTGAGCGAGAGGAGATGATGAGACGGACCCCAGCATCGGCCGCCACCTTCGCCCTGATCGCGCCACTGGCGTCGTGGACACCGGCCTTGGGTCAGTCCCTCGACTACACCGCCTATGAGCAGCTGTTCGGTGAACCGGTAACGATCGGCGCGACGGGCAAGCCCGTCCGCGAAGGCGAAGCGCCGATCGCGATCCGGATCATCACCCGCGAGGACATCGCGTCCTATCCGGCGACCGACCTTCCGGGCCTGTTGAAGCAGGTGGTGGGCGTCGACGTCGCCCAGCGCACCTTCGGACAATCGGACGTGGCGATCCGTGGGTTCAACGAACCTTATTCGCGCCGCATCCTGGTGCTGGTCAACGGTCGCCAGGTCTATGTCGACACCTTCTCCTTCACCGACTGGTCGGCGATCCCGGTCACTTTGGAAGAGATCAAGCAGATCGAGGTGGTGAGCGGCCCGAACGGCGCCCTCTACGGGTTCAATGCCGCGTCCGGGGTAATCAACATCGTCACGCTCGACCCGCGATTCGACAAGCTCAACTTCGCGACGGTCCAGGCCGGCTCACAGGACTACCGCCGCGTTTCCGGCGGCTTCACGGTGCCGGTCGGCGAAAACGGCGGATGGCGCCTGACGGCGGATGCGAACCGGTCGGACGAATTCGATCAAGGCTTCGCGGTCTTGCCGACCTTGACCGGCCAGGAGCTGGAACGCCACCGGATCGCCTTCAATACCGATCTGTCGCTCGACTTCGGCAATAGCTGGTATGGCCGTTTCGAAGGATCCTACACCTCGACCGAAGAACTTGAGGTCCAGCCGCTGTTCCTCTTCAACGCCAGCGATCGCGAGGTCGGATCGTTCAAGGCGGAAGTGGGTAAAGAGACGGACTCGGGTTTCATCACCGGCACCGCCTATCACAACTTTCTCGACGAGCCTTCGTTCGACAACGAAGTCACCGTCGCCAAGCTGGGCTATCTGTTCAAGCACAACCAGAACAACACGTTCCGCCTGTCCGCCGAATTCCGCCGCAACGAGATCACCCAGAAAGGGGGCGGCGCGATCAACCCCGAGTTCGCGCTCTCCTACGACGTCTATTCGGCGTCGGCGATGTGGGACTGGCAGGTCATGCCTTCCGTCTCTCTCGTCAACGCCGTGCGCCTCGACCACCTCGCCCTCCAGGCCGACGCGACGCCGACGGGGACGAACCCGTTCTCCGCCAACGACTACGACCGGACCCTCAACGAGGTCTCGATCAACTCGAGCGTGGTCTGGCAGGTGACAGAGGTCGACGACCTGCGGGCGACGTTCGCCCGCGGCGTCCAACTGCCGTCGCTCACCGATTTCGGACTGTCCTTCGGCGCGGGCAGCGCCATCCTGTTCCTCGGCGGCGACCCGACCATCGATCCGTCGCCCATTACCAGCTACGAGGTCGGCTACAGGCGCGACGAGGCCCTGATCGACGGCAGCCTGGAAGCGAACGTTTTCTACATCACGATCAAAGACGTGATCAGCCCGCCAAGCTTTATCCCGGACCGCACGACGCCGACCCCCGCTTTCTTGTTCCAGAACCGTGGCGATACCCGCGCGATCGGTGCCGAGTTCGTGGCAGAAGGCCGTCTGAATGCCAACTGGCGATGGCGGGCCAACTACGCGCTGATCAGCATCGCCGACGACCTGGACATCAAGGACAAGCGCTTCATCGCCACCGATTTCGAGTCGGCCCAGCCGCTCCACACGGCCAATCTGATGGTCGCGTACAGCGACGAGTCGTTCGAGGTCTCGGTGCTCGGCCATTTCGAAAGCAGCACCCGCGAGCTCAATTTCGGCACGGGCCAGTTCGTATCCGACGACATCGACGCCTATTTCGATATCGACGCCCGCGCGGCCTATCACCTGACGCCGGACGTCGTCGTGGCCATTGCCGGCACCAATCTTCTCAGCGATAGCCGTGAGACCACGGCGACGGGCGAGGTGGAACGGCGTTTCTGGCTGTCGCTGCAGACGGAGTTCTGAAGGCGGACGTCAGCCGCCGTCGTCGCGGCGACGGTGGATTTCGAGCCCCAGGTCGTCGAGCTCAATCCGCTCGGCACGTTCGAGTTCGGCCTGTTCCCGCCGGTCGCGTGCCGCCTGGGCCAGTTCGTATTTCTTGACCTCGCCATAGGCCTCGGCAACGGCGTCCCGTGCCTTCGCAACTTCTTCCTCGGCCTTGGCGATCTGCTTGGTCAGCGTTTCCTTCTCGGTGAGATAGCGCGACGCGTAGGAGCCGTAGGCGTAGATGACCTCCTCGGACCCCGTCGCCACCTGCTGCTCGACGATCAGCCGCGCCTCCAGGGCCGCCCTGCTGGCCAGTAAAGTGTCAAGGCGGTTTTCCAGAAACGACAAGCGTCGCCGGCGAACATCGAGCTCCCGCTGATTGAGCTTGATCAGTGTGGGAAGCCCCTTCACGCCGGCGCGCCCTCAGCGAGGATCCGGCCGAGTTCGCGATACCCGTCGTCCAGCGTCGCCACCTCGTCGGGACCTTGCGTGAGAAAGGTTTCGAGGGCCGGGTTGTAATGGATCGCACGGTCGACCTCGGGGTCGGCGCCACGACGATAGGCGCCGAGGCGGATCATCTCCTCCATGTCGCCATAGGTCGCCAGCAGCCGCTTGGCCTGCATGACCAGGGCGTTCTCCTCCGCCGAATTGCAGTCGGGCATGGTTCGGGAGACGCTCCGCAGGACGTTGATCGCCGGGTATCGGCCGCGCTCGGCGATGCTTCGCTCCATCACGATATGCCCGTCGAGGATACCGCGTACCGCGTCGGCGACCGGTTCGTTGTGATCGTCGCCTTCGACCAGCACCGTGAACAGCCCGGTGATGTTGCCGGTGTCGGTGCCGGGTCCGGCGCGTTCCAGCAGCCGTGGCAGCTCCGCGAACACGGAGGGCGTGTAGCCCTTGCTGGCCGGCGGCTCACCCGCGGCCAGGCCGATCTCGCGCTGGGCCATGGCGAAGCGGGTCACGCTGTCCATCAGGCAGAGCACGTCGTGGCCGTGATCGCGAAAATGTTCGGCGACGCTCAGCGTCATGTAGGCGGCCTGGCGGCGCATCAGGGCGGACTCGTCCGACGTCGCGACGATGACGACGCTGCGCGCCAGCCCTTCCTCTCCCAAGTCGTCTTCCAGGAACTCCTGGACCTCGCGTCCGCGCTCGCCGACCAGCCCGATGACGCTGACGTCGGACGCGGTATGGCGTGCCATCATCGACAGCAGCACCGACTTGCCGACGCCGGAGCCCGCGAAGATACCCATGCGCTGCCCGCGGCAGCAGGTGAGGAAGGTATTGATCGCCCGCACGCCGAGATCGAGCTTGCCGCCGACACGCTTCCGCGCATGAGCGGCCGGCGGCTGATTCCGCAACGGATAAGCCGCAGGCCCGCCGCCCAATGGCCCCTTGCCGTCGACCGGCTCGCCGAAAGCGTTGATGACCCGGCCAAGCCAGCTCGTGTCGGGATAGACGACCGTCTGGGATTCGGTGACGACGACCCGGCTGCCGAGCGACACGCCCTCTAGGGAGCCGAAGGGCATCAGCAGCGCCCGGTCGTCCCGGAACCCGACCACCTCGCAGGCCACGGGCGCACGCCCGCCGCCCACCGGCACCGTGCAGCGGCCTCCGATGGACAGCGCCCCCTGCAGCCCGGCGCATTCGACCAGCAATCCCCGCACCGCGGTGACACGCCCATAAAATTTATAGGGTGTCACCCGCCCGATCGCGGCCGCCATATCATGGACGATTCCCTCGGACATCTGCCGATTAGACCTCACTTCCGGGCGGAAAGGCGACCCATCAAGAATGGCTTGTCTACCAATCTCTCTGTGTCTACCTTGAATTCGTTAACGATCGTTAAGGATTGTGACGAGAGGTCGCCGACATGCGCGCGCTCCTGGTTGAAGACGATACCGTCGCCGCCAAGTTCACCCTCGGCGCACTGAACTCGGAAGGATTCGTCTGCGAGTCCACCGAGCTCGGCGAAGAAGGTCTGGAACTCGCGAAGCTGTATGACTTCGACATCATCATCCTCGACCTTGTTCTGCCTGACATCGACGGTTACGAAGTCGTCCGCAGACTACGCGCGGCGAAGATCGCCACGCCGGTTCTGATCCTGTCGAGCCTTTCCGACACGGACCAGAAGATCAAGGGGCTGAGCTTCGGCGCCGACGACTATCTGACCAAGCCATTCGCCAAGGGCGAGCTCATCGCCCGTATCCAGGCTGTCGTCCGGCGCTCCAAAGGCCATCCGCAGTCGATCATCTCCACCGGCAAGCTGTCGGTCAATCTGGACAATCGCTCGGTCGAGATCGACGGCAAAGCGCTGCACCTCACCGGCAAGGAATATGGGATCATCGAGCTCCTGAGCCTGCGCAAGGGCAATACGCTGACCAAGGAGATGTTCCTCAACCATCTCTATGGCGGCATGGACGAGCCGGAACTCAAGATCATCGACGTGTTCGTCTGCAAGCTGAGGAAGAAGCTGTCGCAGGCGACCGGCGGCGAGAATTACATCGAGACCGTTTGGGGTCGCGGCTACGTGCTGAAGGACCCTCAGGAAGCCGAGCAGCCCGAGGCCGCAGTCGGCTGACGACGCCGAATGGCCGGCGGGTCCGGCATGGTGGTGCGCGATGCCACCGGTGCCGATCAGGAAGCTGTACGTCTCATCTATAACCGGGCCGTTCTCGGCAGCACCGCGACCTTCGACTTCAAACCGCGCAGCGAGGCCGATCAGGCGCGTTGGTTCGCCGCCAAGACCGAGGCGGGATTCCCCGTTCTCGTCGCCGAGCGGGACCGCGCGGTGCTGGGGTTCTCGAGCTATGGCGGCTTCCGGTCGGCTTGGCCGGGATACCGCCACACTATCGAGCATTCGCTTTACGTCGCGGAGACCGCCCGGCGCCAAGGAGTCGGTCGGCACCTGCTTGCCGCCCTCATCGAACGCGCCCGAACGGACGGCCACCACGTCATGGTGGGTGGTATCGACGCCGCGAACGAAGCGAGCCTGAGACTGCATGAGTCGCTCGGTTTCGAACGGGTCGGGTTAATGCCTGAAGTCGGACGGAAATTCGGCCGATGGCTCGATCTCGTCCTGATGCAGCGATGGCTCGATGCGCCGGGCACAGACCGCTCCGATTAGAGACCGTTCTCATCGACGGTGCTGTTTCCGGGACACCGGGCGGCTATCATGCGGCCAGCCGGCAGGATAACGACGGGAGGAAACAGTCGCATGGCATCGCAGGACGATACGACAGGGCGCAAGGCGGTCATCCACGAAGGGGCCGCGGTGATGTGGGAGGACCTGCCGGGTCACTTTCTCGGCGCCTATTCGAAGCTCCTGGTGCGCCCGGAGAACGAGAGCGCCCGGATCATCGACTTCCGCGTCTCCTGCTATCAGCCCAAAGGCTACGTGGCCCCCCATACCCACAAGATCCAGGAGCAGGTCTACCACATCCTCTCCGGCGAAGGCCTGATGGAGACCGATGGCGCGCGTCAGGTCGTCCGGGAGAACACGACCATCTTCATTCCGCCCGGCGTCGAGCACGCGCTCTACAACACCGGCAACACCGACCTCACCTTCATCGTGGTCACCGCCCCGCCCGAGGACGAATAGGGAAGCAGGGAGGACGCACAAGCGCGTCGTCCTCCGCCTTCACGGAGGACGACGCGCTTGTGCGTGACGTTTAAAGGATTTCGTCGCCCTTCGGCCTGACCGGAGGGCCTACCGACGCGCTTACCGGACCGCTTCAGAGGGGTGGTCAGGCGATCGCGAGACTGGGTTCCTGGGCCTTGCTGAAGACCGCATCGTCGAGTTCCGACATCGACCAGTTGCTGTCGTCGGCGAAGACGGCGCGCAGAAGTTCGTTGTTGATGCGGTGGCCGGGACGGATGCCCTCGACATGCCCGATCATCCGATGGCCAGTCAGGAAGAAATCGCCGATGCAGTCCAGGAGCTTGTGGCGGACGAACTCGTCCTGGTAGCGAAGCCCCTCTTCGTTGATGACCCCGTCGTCACCGACCACAACGGCGTTGTCGAGCGATCCGCCCAGCGCCAGCCCGGCGGCATGCATCCGCTCGACATCCTCGACGAAGCCAAAGGTCCGAGCTCGGCTGATCTCACGCTTGAAGCCGCTCTCGCCCTCGGCGAAGCGGTAGGTCTGCCGGTCGATCACCCGGTTGTCGAACTCGATCGCCAGATCGGCGGAAAAGATTTCACTGGGATAGACGGCAAGCCGACTGTTGCCGATCTCCACCTCGACCGGGCGCCGCACCCGGAGCCAGCGGCGGGCAACCGGCTGCTCGACGACACCGGCGCATTCGATCAGGAAAACGAAGGGATAGGCGCTGCCGTCCATGATCGGCACTTCCGGACCGCTCAGCTCGATCCGGACGTTGTCGATCCCGGCCCCCCACAGAGCGGCGCATAAATGCTCCACAGTGGCCACATTGACGCCATCTTCATTGCGCAGAGTCGTCCCCAATGCCGTATCGCACACATTGTCGAAACGACCCTGGACCTCCGCCTCCTGACCGCGCTTGTCCTTGCGAACGAAGACGACGCCGCTATCGGGCTCCGCCGGGCAGAGAGTCATCGACACCTTGGAACCGGAATGAAGGCCGATTCCCGTGCAGCCGATGCTGTCCTTGATCGTACGTTGCCGAACTGCGCCCAATGCTCTGCGTGCCCCCTTCGATGACGCCGCATCCGTTGCCAAGGATGCGGCCTTTGAAAAGCATGCCTCAGTAACCTTCTAGCAAGCGCCCCCAAAGCACACAAATCACTGTTTGTTACAGAATGTTACGGCTGTTTCCTATTGCGGCGTGCGATCCGTGCTCGGCGATCCGTGTCGACGCCGCGAGTCGCCGGCCCAGTCCCCCATGAATGGCGGATCGGACCGCGAAGTCCGATCCGCCCCCGTCTCATCCGTCCCGGCGACGCAGGAACGCCGGAATATCGAGGGTATCTTCCTCTTCCCGACGCGGCATGACCAGCGTGTCGACTTCCGTACGGGACTCGACCTCGCGGGAAACCGCCGGCCGTGCCTCCGGCTTCGGCGCCGCCGCACGCGGCCGAGCCGAGCGGGTGATACGCCAGAACAGGCTCTCCCGTTCGCCTTCATCGGCCTCCGACGTCACCGGCGCGGCCTGGCTGCGAGCAGCCGTCTGAGTACCGGTCGCGCTGGGCCGGTACTCGGGATTGGCCACCGGCGCAGCGGCCTGCCGGGGTGCCGAAGCCTGCGACTCGCGGCCCCACTGCATGCTGCTCCGCTCGGCGATGCGGACAGGAATGTCGAGCGACGGCGCCTGCTGGCGGACCGGCTCTTCCTGAGCCGCCGGCGCCTGAAGATCGAGGCCGGTGAGTTGGGGTTCCGGCTCTTCGGCTTCCAGGCTCGCGGCAACGTAGTCCGCGGCATCGCCGATCGCGTCCTCGGTGACCTCGACCGCCGGGGCGGCGGCCGCCTCGACCACTTCCGGCGCCTCGGTCACGGGACGACGGGTCTTCACCTCGGCCCGCGGTGCCATGCCCTCGCTCTCGATACCGGTGGCGACCACCGAGACCCGGAGACGACCGGCCATCGATTCGTCGAAGGTCGACCCGAAGATGATGTTGGCGTCCGAATCGACCTGGTCGCGGATGTGGTTGGCGGCCTCGTCGACCTCGTAAAGGGTCATGTCCGGGCCGCCGGTGATGTTGATCAGAACGCCGCGCGCGCCCTTCAGCGACACGTCGTCGAGAAGCGGGTTGTGGATCGCGGCCTCGGCGGCATCGAGCGCGCGCTTGTCGCCCTCGGCCTCGCCGGTGCCCATCATCGCCTTGCCCATCTCGCTCATCACCGAGCGGACGTCGGCGAAGTCGAGGTTGATCAGGCCCGGCATGACCATGAGGTCGGTGACGCCGCGAACGCCCGAATAGAGCACGTCGTCGGCCAGCCGGAAGGCGTCGGCGAAGGTGGTCTTCTCGTTGGCGATCCGGAACAGGTTCTGATTCGGGATGATGATCAGCGTGTCGACGTATTGCTGAAGCTCGCCAATCCCGTCCTCGGCCATGCGCATGCGGTGCGAGCCCTCGAACTGGAAGGGCTTGGTCACCACGCCGACGGTGAGGATGCCCTGCTCGCGGGCGGCGCGGGCGATCACCGAGGTGGCGCCGGTGCCGGTGCCGCCGCCCATGCCGGCGGTGATGAAGACCATGTTGGCGCCCTGCAGGTGCTCGAGGATATGGTCGAGCGCTTCCTCGGCCGCGCCCCGGCCGATGTCGGGCTGAGCTCCGGCACCGAGGCCCCGGGTCAGGTTGGCGCCGAGCTGGATGCGACGCTCGGTCAGCGACTGCGCCAGCGCCTGGGCGTCGGTGTTGGCGGCGCAGAACTCGACGCCTTCCAGGTGCGACGTGATCATGTTGTTGACGGCGTTGCCTCCGGCGCCACCGACGCCGATGACGGTGATTCTGGGCTTCAGTTCGTGGGTGCTGGGCACGCTGAGATTGATGGTCATGGTCCCCTCTTGAATTTGCAGTCGGTCTGGTCAGGCGCGTCGATACGAAGGCGGCGGTGGTCGGTCCGATCGCAGTCGGACCCGGATCGGCGGTGGTCCTCGGTCAGAAGTTTTCACGGAGCCATTGCCCGAGGCGGCCTATCCGGCCCCCCGGTCCCTTGAGTTCGGTACGGCCCCGGAGGGCGATTTCGTTGCGTTCGCGAACGGCGTAGGTGAGCAACCCGGAGCAGGTGGCGAAGGCCGGCCCGCCGGTAGCGTCCGCCAGCCCGCGCAACCGCGACGGCCGGCCGATACGGACCTGGCTTTCGAGAATCTGGGTCGCGACATCGCGAAGGCCGGCGAGTTGGCTTGCGCCGCCGGTCAGCACCGTGCGCTGGGTGGCGACCTTGGCGATGCCGCTGTCGGCCAGCCGCTTCTTGACCAGCTCCAGCGTCTCCTCGATGCGCGGCTTGATGATGCCGATCAGCATCGAGCGCGGAACGTGGTTGGGACTCACGGCCTCGGTCTCGCCGACCGGCGGCACGTCGATCAGCTGCCGTTCGTCGGTCGGGCTCGCCATGGCCGAGCCGTAGAGCGTCTTCATCCGCTCGGCATGAATCATCGGTGTCGACAGTCCGCGGGCGATGTCGCTGGTCACATGGCTGCCGCCCACCGGAATGCTGTCGACGTGGATCACCTCGCCGTCGAGGAAGGCCGCGATGGTGGTGGTGCCGCCGCCCATATCGACGACGGTAGCCCCCAGGTTGAGTTCGTCATCGACCAGGGTCGCGAGGCCTGAGGCATAGGGCGACAGGACCACCGTCTCGACCTCCAGGTGACAGCGCGAGACGGTGTTGGTGAGGTTCCTCAGAACGCCCGTCGTGGCCGTCACGACCAGGATGTCGACGCCCAGCCGCTCGCCGAACATGCCGCGCGGATCGCGGATGCCGCGGGTGCCGTCGATCGAATAGCCGACGGGAAGCGCATGCAGCACGGCGCGGCCGTTCGGCTCTTCGGGCACATCGGTCTGGGCAAGGACCCGGCGCATGTCGGCCTCGCTGATCTCGTGGCCGTCGATCGCGACCTGGACGCCCAGCGTGTGGCAGGCGGGATAGCCCCCGGAGAGATTGAGGATCACGCCCTGGATGGTTTCGCCGGCCATCGATTCGGCGGCATGAACCACGGACCGGATCGTCGCTTCGGCCTCGTCCATATCGACCACCGCGCCGGCGCGGATGCCCTTGGAGACCTGATGGCCGACCCCTGTGACCCGCAGCACCCCCTCACCATCGTCGACGGCGATGAAGCAGCAGATCTTGTTGCTGCCGATGTCGAGCGCGGCGATCGGCCCGCTGAGCGGCTTGGACATACCGCGCCTCATGTCTCGGCTCCCGCCAGCGACGGCATGGTCGCGCCGGGGGCCGGCATGACGGCGAGACGGTCGGGAAGCCTGAGGTCGATCTCGGTTACCTCACGGTCGAGAATGCCATGCTGCCGCTGAAGACTGCCGAGGCGGGCCCAGGCGGCTTCGACGCCGATTTCCGGCAAGCTCACGTCGATCCCCTCGGCAGTGCGAAGGTTCCACCGTCGCCCGGCGACACGGACCGCCGCCGATACCCGCGCCTTCAGGACCGGATCGGCATCGAGGGTGCGGAGCAACGCCGCCGCATGGGCTGGCGCGTCGGCGCCGACGATCAGCGGCAGGCGGTTGAAACGTTCGAGATTCTCGCGGGTCACGATCGCTCCGTCCGCGTCGACGACCGCCATACGGCCGTCGTGCTGCCAGAGCGCGAGCGGTGTCCGCTCGACGAGCCGGACCCGGATCGTGTCGGGAAAACGCCGTTCGACGGCAGCGCTCTTGACCCAACCGATCTTTTCCAGCCGCTCGCACGCCATAGCGATATCGACTGCGAGCAGCGGCTCGCCGCGGCGAACCCCGACCGCATCGAGCACGGCATCGGCGGGCGTGTTGTCGCGTCCTTCGACCTCGACCTCGCCCACCGCGAGACCGGCGTCGACACTGGCGGCGACGAAAGCCGCACGGACATCCTCGGCGGTCCGGGTGACGACCCCCGACCGCCAGAGCGACACCACCCCGCCGGCAAGGCCGAACCCGGCAAGAAGGCTCGCCGCCATCGCTCCCCGGCGCAGCCAGCGCTGCAACGCGGGCCGCCGGCGGCGCGGAACGGGCGGCGTACGCTTCTGGGCCGGCGCGGTTGCCTTCGCCGGCCGCTTGGTCTTGGCCTTCGTTTTTGAACCGACGGCCGGGCACCGGTCGGAGGGACGTGCGATCAGCTGCGACACAGCGCGTCCTCCACCATCCAGTCGACCAGAGCGGGGAAATCGATGCCCGCATAGGCGGCGATCTCGGGCACCAGGGACAGCGGCGTCATGCCGGGCTGCGTGTTGACTTCGAGCAGGCGAAGGCCGAGTCCGCCTTCGGAATCGTCGAGGCGGAAATCGGCGCGGCTCACGCCACGGCATCCGAGGACGTCGTGGGCGAGCCGCGCCAGTCGGAGCGCTTCACCGTAATCCCGTTCCGCGATCGGGGCCGGCACGACATGCCGCGACCGGCCCGCCGTATACTTGGCGTCATAGTCGTAGAAGCTGCCCACGGGCTGGATTTCGAGCGCGCCCAGCGCCCGGTCGCCCATGACCGCCACGGTGACCTCGCGCCCCGGCACGTAGCGTTCGACGAGCACGCGGTCGCCGAACGGCCATGGCTCGTCCGGCGACAGGCCGTTCGAACCCGGCAAGACGATGTGGACGCCGACGCTGGATCCTTCGTTCAGCGGCTTGACGACATAGGGGCGCGGCATCGGATCACCAGCGAGGACGGCATCGCGACCGAACACGTCACCTTCGGGTACGGGAATCCCGGAGGCCGCGAACAGCACCCTCGCCATCGGCTTGTCCATCGCCACGGCCGAGGCGACGACGCCCGAATGGGTGTACGGAATCTCCGCGAGTTCCAACGCCCCCTGAACACATCCGTCCTCGCCCCAGCGGCCGTGGAGCGCATTGAAGACGACGTCGATCGTCCCCTTGAGGGCCGGCAGGCGCGCCAGGAAGCCCTCGGCGACATCGATCTCGGTCACCTCGTGGCCAAGGCCGCGCAAAGCATCCGCAACCGCCCGGCCGCTTACCAGGGAGACCTCGCGCTCGGCCGAGCGCCCGCCGAGAAGCACCGCCACCCGCCGCGTCACCGTTGCCCCCCAGCCGGCAACGGCCGGCCGATGCGGCGGATTTCCCACGAAAGCTCGACGCCGGTAGCGGCAAGGACACGGCGCCGCACGTCTTCGCCCAGCGCCTCGATATCGGCGGCGGTGGCGTAGCCGGTGTTGATCAGGAAGTTGCAGTGCTGCTCCGACCCCATGGCCCCGCCATGCTGCAATCCGCGGCAGCCCGCCCGATCGATCAGTTCCCACGCCTTGGAGCCGGGCGGATTAGTGAAGGTGCTGCCGCCGGTACGAGCCCGCGTCGGCTGGGTCTCGCTGCGGGCGGAGGAGATGTCGGTGATGCGCTGGGCGATCTTGTCCTGGCGCTCCCGGTACCCCTGCAGCCGGGCGCCGACGAACACCCAGTCGCCGGGAACGTCGGAATGCCGATAGCTGAATCCCATTTCCGCCGCCGAGAGCCGGTGGCGGCCGCCGGCCGCATCCAGCGCATCCGCCTCGATCAGCACGTCGACCATTTCGCGGCCATAGGCGCCGCCGTTCATCCGCAATGCGCCGCCGATGGTGCCCGGGATGCCGGCGAGGAACTCCAGCCCGCCGATCGCCGCTTCGAACGCCATGCGCGCGACGGTGAGGTCGAGGGCGCGCGCGCCGACCGACAACACGTTCTCGTCTTCCTCGACCAAGATCCGGGTAAAGCCACGTCCGAGGCGGATCACCACGCCTTCGATACCGCCGTCGCGGACCAGAAGGTTCGAACCGACGCCGAGAACCGTCACCGGCACGTCCTTGGGCACCCCGGCCAGGAACGCGGCAAGGTCGTCTTCGTCCTCCGGCGTGAACAGGACGTCGGCCGGGCCGCCGACCCGGAACCAGGTCATCGGCGCCAGCGGCACGTTCTCGCGCAGACGCCCGCGGACCGGTGGCAGGCGGTCGATGAGGGACACTTCCTTGCGCTGCGCGGCCATCATACCCGCGCCTCCAGCTCATTCAGCGCATCGGGCAGGCTCTGGGCCCAGGCCGTGATGTTGCCGGCACCCAGACAGACCACCATGTCGCCGGACTTGGCGATCCCGTGCACGACGCCGGCCAGATCCTCCGGACGCGCCAGCGGAACGACCGAGCGATGCCCGCGTGCCCGCAGCCCCTCGACCAGCGCGTCGCGATCGACTCCGGCGATCGGCGATTCGCCGGCCGGATAGACGTCGGCGACGATCACCGTGTCGGCATCGTTGAAGCAGCTGCAGAATTCCTCGAACAGGTTCTTGAGCCGACTGTAGCGATGCGGCTGCACCACGGCGACGACGCGACCGGCGGACTGCGCGCGCGCCGCCTTCAGAACGGCGGCGATCTCCACCGGATGGTGGCCGTAGTCGTCGATGACCGTGACGCCGCCGGCTTCACCGGTCTTCGAGAAGCGCCGTTTGACCCCGCTGAAGCTCCATAGCGCCTCGCGGACCACCGTCTCAGGGATATGCATTTCCTCGGCGATGGAGACGACGACCAGCGAGTTCATCAGGTTGTGCTCGCCCGGCATGCGCAGACGCAGGTCTTCGATCACCCGGCGCCGGCCGGTGGTGCGGTCGGTGACGACGGTGTCGTAACACCAGGCCGTTTCCTCGACCCGGATGTTCACGCCGCGGATATCCGCCTGGGGGCTCATCCCATACGTGATGACGCGGCGGTCGCTGATTCGTCCGATCATCGCCTGGACTTCCGGATGGTCGATGCAGACCGCAGCGAAGCCGTAGAACGGGATGTTCTCGACGAAGGTCTGGAAGGCGGCGCGCAGATGGTCGAAGTCGCCGTAGAAATCCAGATGCTCGGGATCGATGTTGGTGACCACCGCGATCGTCGCCGGCAGACGTACGAAACTACCGTCCGATTCGTCGGACTCGACGACCATCCAGTCGCCCGCGCCAAGGCGCGCGTTGGTGCCGTAGGCGTTGATGATGCCGCCGTTGATGACCGTCGGGTCGAGCCCGGCCGCGTCCAATAGGGCCGCGACCATCGACGTCGTCGTGGTCTTTCCGTGGGTCCCGCCGACGGCGATCGACCATTTGAGGCGCATCAGCTCGGCCAGCATCTCGGCCCGCCGCACCACCGGCAGCATGCGCGCGCGCGCCGCCGCCACCTCGGGGTTGGACGCCTTCACCGCCGAAGAGATCACGATCACCTTGGCGGCACCGAGATTGGCGGCGTCATGGCCGACTTTGACGTCGATGCCGAGCCCGCGAAGGCGCACCACATTGGCGTTCTCGGCAATGTCCGAGCCCTGGATCTGGTAGCCCAGATTGCGCATGACCTCGGCGATGCCGCTCATGCCGATGCCGCCGATGCCGACGAAGTGGATGGGGCCGATGTCGAGGGGCATCTCTCTCACGGCTCGTCCCTCGCGATCCGTTCGACGACGTCGGCCAGACGCTCGGCCGCGTCGGGACGCCCGAGAGACCGTGCCGCCGCCGCGACCTCGGCCAAGCGCTCCGGGGCCTCGATCAGTTCCCCGACCATCGCCGTCACCGCCTCGGGCGTGAAACTGCTCTCCGCCATCGGCCAGCCGCCGCCGACCGTGGCGAGGGCATGGGCGTTGACCGTCTGGTGGTCGTCGATGGCATGCGGATAGGGCACCAGGATCGCCGGCCGGCCGATCACCGCTAGCTCGGCCACCGTCGAGGCCCCGGCGCGGGCGACCACCAGATGGGCGTTCGCGATCCGCGCCGGCATGTCACCGAAGAAGCTGGCGAGCTCCGCGTGGATCCCGGCCCGCTCGTAAATGTCCCGCGCCGCCGCGTAGTCCTCCATGCGGCACTGCTGAACGACCTTGAGGCGCATGCGGACGTTTTCGGGAAGCGCCGCCAGCGCATCCGGAACGACACGGCTGAATACCGTCGCCCCCAGGCTGCCGCCGAAGACGACGAGACGGAATTCGCCGCCCGCTTTCGGCTCCGCGTAAGGAACGCCGCGGGCATCCACCGCGGCCGGTCGGACCGGATTACCGGTCACGGTAACCTTGCCCTGCAACCCCGCCTTCAGCCCGTCGGCGCGCGGAAACGCGGTGGCGATGGCGGTCGCGCGCGGCGCGAGGAAGCGATTGGCGCGGCCCAGGACCGCATTCGCTTCGTGAATCAAGGTCGGGCGACCGAGACGGCTTCCGGCGAGAACCGGCGGCACCGACGGGTAGCCGCCGAAACCGACGACGGCGGCCGGCTTCAACCGCGAGAACAGGCTCTGCGCCTGACGGGCACCGCGCATGACGTCCAGCAGGCCCTTCAACCGGGCGAGCGGTCCGCGTCCGGCGACCGCGCCCGACCGCAGGGTGAAGACCTCGGCCTTCGGCCAGCCTTCGTCAAAGGCGCCGCCGCGCTGGTCGGTGACGAAGGCGAGCGTCCGGCCGCGGGCAGCAAGGCTGTGCGCCAACGCCTGAGCCGGGAACACATGACCGCCGGTGCCGCCGGCGGCGATGACGATCGGTGCCGTGGTCACAGCACCTCCTTGCCGCCCGGCTGGCGACGGCTGAGCGCCAGGAGCATGCCCATGCCCAGCGCCAGGGCGAGCACCGACGACCCGCCATAGGAAATGAACGGCAGGGTGCTGCCCTTGGTCGGCAGCAAATGCAGGGCGACGCCGATGTTGATGAGCGCCTGAAGGCCGAACTGCGCCAGCAGGCCGGCGGCAGCCAGCATCACGAACAGGCTGTTCTCTTCGGTCAGCCGAGCGAGGCCGCGCAGCACGACGAAAGCGAACAGTCCGACGATCAACAGACAGACCACCAGCCCGAACTCCTCGCCGATCACGGCGAAGATGAAGTCGGCATGGGCGTCCGGCAGCAGCGCTTTCACCACGCCCTCGCCGGGACCCGTTCCCCACAGCCCGCCATGGCGAAAGGCGCTGAGGGCGGTGTCGATCTGATAGCTGTCGCCCGACGCCGGATCGAGGAAGCGGTCGATACGGCTCTGGACGTGGGGCAGAAAGGTGTAGCCGAGCCCAAGGCCCGCAACCCCGGCCACGGCAAAACCCACCACCAGGATCATCGGCAGTCCGGCGACGAAATACTGCGCCACCCACACCCCGGTGACGGCCACCGACATGCCGAAATCGGGCTGAAGGATCAGGAGACCGATCACCAGAGCATAGAGACCGATCGCGGCCGGATCGCCCCAACGCACCCCGTTCACCCGCTGGAGCGCGAGCAGCCATGCCGTCACCACGGCGAAAGCCGGACGGATGAACTCGGACGGTTGCAGCGAGAAACCGGCAATGCCGACCCAGCGCCGCGCGCCCTTGATCTCGTCGCCGACGAACAGCGTGGTGACCATACCGATCGTGGCGAGGACGAACACCACGACGGCGAGGCGCCGAACGCCCTTCGGCGCCAGCAGCGACGTCGCCATCATCAGGAACGTCGCCGGCACCAGCATCATCAGGTGGCGCTTGGCGAGGAAAAACGAATCGAGGCCGATGCGCTCGGCGACCGCCGGACTGGCCGCCATCACCATCACCGCGCCAAGCCCCGCGAGAAGCAGAAGCGCGCCGAAGCTCCAGCGATCGACGGTCCACCACCACCGGCCGAGCAGGCTGGTATCCGTGCGCGGGACGACGATCATGCGGCGTCTCCGGCATAGCGGTCGGGCGACGGCGGACCATAAGCACGGTCGCGGCCGGGCAGCATCAGCACCAACGCCTTGAAGGCCTCGCCGCGGGCCTCGAAATTCGCGAACTGGTCGAAGGAGGCACAGGCGGGCGACAACAGCACCACCGGCTCGTCTTCGCGCACCTCCGCCGCCGCGGCGCTCGCGGCGTGGACGGCGGCGGACAGGGTGCCACTCAGGGTCACCGCCACCTTGCCGTCGAGGTCCTTGGCGAAAGTCGGCGCTGCCTCGCCGATCAGATAGGCGTGGCGGACATGGGGCAGCAGCGGGTCGAGCGGCGCGAGGGAATCCCCCTTCGCCCGTCCGCCCGCGATCCAGTAGATCGCGTCGTAGGCGGCGAGCGCATGGGATGCCGCCTCGACATTCGTCGCCTTGCTGTCGTTGACGTAGCGGACGCCATCGATCTCGGCCACCTGCTCCAGACGGTGCGGCAGGCCGGCGAACTTCTTCAGCGCCCGGACCGCGGCCGCGGCGGGCATGCCGAGCAGGCGGACCGTCGCGAACGCGGCAGCGATGTTCTGGTGATTGTGGCTGCCCGGCAAGGTACGGACCGTGCCCAGGTCGCAGATGGTCTCGGCCGCCCCGTCGAGGGCATCGACCAGTGCGCCGTCCTCGGCATAGACGCCCCCGGCCACCGCATCTTTGGCGGAAATCGAAACCACCCGCCGCCCGTCGGCGACCAGGGTATCGCGGATCCCCGCCGAGACCGGGTCGTCGATGCCGACCACGGCGCTCTGCCCATCCGTCTGGCCGTGGAAGATCCGCTTCTTGGCCGCCACATAGCCGTCGAGGCCGCCATGGCGGTCGAGATGGTCCGGCGAAACGTTGAGGAAGACCGCCACGTCGAAGACCAGCTCATGCAGCAGGTCGAGCTGGTAGGACGACATTTCCAGGACGTAGATTCCGCCGGAGCCCAGCGGCTCGAGATCCAGAACCGGCGTGCCGAGATTCCCGCCGACCTGCACGTCGAAACCGCCGGCGTCCAGCAGATGGCTGATCAGCGCCGTGGTCGTCGATTTGCCGTTGGTGCCGGTGATGCCGACATAGCGCGCATCCGACATGGTCCGGGCCAGCAGTTCGACATCGCCGAGAACTTCGCAGCCGGCAGCACGGGCGAGATCGACGACCGGATGAGGTTTCGGATGATCGAGCGGAACGCCGGGGCTCAGGACGAGGGCCTCGACCGACGACCAGTCCCAGTCGGCGGGCGCGGCGATGGACAAGCCCAGAGCGCGGCCAGCCTCGCACTTGGCGGGATCGTCGTCCCAGGCCAGCACGGTCGAGCCTCCGGCCAGGAGCGCACGGCCGGCCGAGAGACCCGAGCGGCCCAGTCCGAACACGGCGACGGTCCTGTCAGCGAAAGCGGTGACGGGAATCATCGCGTCACCTCAGCTTCAGCGTGGACAGGCCGATCAGCGCCAGGATCGAGGCGATGATCCAGAAGCGGATGACGATCGTCGGCTCCTTCCACCCCAGCTTCTCGAAGTGGTGGTGGATGGGCGCCATCTTGAACACCCGCCGGCCGGTGAGCTTGAAAGAGGTCACCTGAACGATCACCGACACGGCCTCCAGCACGAACAGACCGCCGATGATGAACAGCACCAGCTCATGCTTGGTGATGACGCTGACCGCGCCGAGCGCACCGCCCGCCGACAGCGACCCCGTGTCGCCCATGAACACCATGGCCGGTGGGGCGTTGAACCACAGGAAACCCAGGCTCGCCCCGACCAAGGCGCCGCCGAACACCACCAGCTCGCCCGCGCCCGGCACGTGGTGGATCTGGAGGTAGTTGGCGAAGATGGCGTTGCCGGTCAGATAGGCGATCAGGCCGAGGCAAGCGGCGGCGATCATGATCGGGACGATCGCCAACCCGTCGAGGCCGTCGGTCAGGTTGACCGCGTTCGATGCGCCGACCATGACCAGCATGCCGAAGGGCAGGAAGAACCAGCCGAGGTCGACCAGGAAGTCCTTGAAGAACGGCACGGCGAGACTGGTGCCGAGCGGCTGGCCGGCGATCGCGATGATCCACCACGTCGCCAGCCCGCCGATGGCGAACTGGACCAGCAGCTTGGCGCGCGCCGACACCCCGCGATGATGGCGGCGCGTCACCTTCCGATAATCGTCGACAAAGCCCAGCGCCCCGAAGCCCAGCGTCACCAGGACGATCACCCAGACGTACATGTTGGAGAGGTCGGCCCACATGATGGTGCCGGGCAGGACCGCGAGCAGGATCAGGAAGCCGCCCATGGTGGGCGTCCCCTGCTTGGTCTGAAGATGGCTCTCCGGCCCGTCGAGGCGGATCGGCTGGCCGGCGCCCTGGCGGCTCCGCAGCCAGCGGATGAACATCGGCCCGAAGACGAAGCTCACCACCAGCGCCGTCAGCGTCGCTCCCGCCGTCCGGAAGGTGAGATACCGGAACAGGTTGAGGACGGTGAGATCGTCGGAAAGGGGGTAGAGGAGATTATAGAGCATGACGACACGGCTCTTTCCGGCCCGCCTTCTGGAGAGCCTCGACCACCGCGCCCATGCGGGTCGTCAATGATCCCTTGACCAACACGGCATCGCCGGCGCGCAGGCTCTCGACGAGAACCGGCGCCAGCGCCTCGGCCGTCTCCGCGTGGCTGCCGCGCCGTTCGGCCGGCAGCGCCGCGTGGAGGTTTTCCATCTCCGGACCGACGGTGAAGACCAGGTCGATCCCGGCGGCGATGATTGCTTCCGCCAATCCGGCATGAAGGTCGGCGCTCGTCGCACCGAGCTCGCGCATGTCGCCGAGCGCGGCGATCCGGCGGCCGCCTTCGCCGACTTCGGCCGCCCCGAGGACGGTGAAGGCAGCCCGCATGGCGGCCGGGCTGGCGTTGTAGCTGTCGTCGATCAGAAGAAGCGTCCCGTCCGTCCAATCCAGACGGTGGCGGGCGCCGCGCCCCTTGGGCGCCGTCATCTTCACCAGCGCCCGCGATGCCGCCTCGACCGAACCGCCGAGGGCGTCGACCGCGGCGAGGGCCGCCAAGCTGTTCATCGCCCAATGCCGGCCTTCGACCCCGAGGGCATAGGCGACCGCCTTCCCCGCGACCGTCGCCTCGACGAGGCTACGGCCCGCTTCGGTTTCATAGCTGGTCAGGCGCACGTCGGCCCGTTCGTCGGCCCCGAAGGCGATGATGCGAGAAACACCCGACGCCCGCGCCGCAGCGGCCAGACGGTCGAAATGGGCGTTGTCGCGGTTGAGGATCGCGGTCCCGCCGGCCATCCCGTGGAAAATCTCCGCCTTGGCGTCTGCGATGGCTTCAACGGACGGGAAGAAGGCGAGATGCGCCGGCTCAACCGTCGTGATGATGGCGACATGCGGGCGCACCTGACGGGTCAGCGCGTCGATCTCGCCCGGATGGTTCATGCCGATCTCGCAAACCGCGAAGGCACAGTCCTTGGGAAGCCGCGCCAGGGTCAGCGGCACGCCGATATGGTTATTGAAACTCCTGACGCTGTAGGCCGTAGGTCCGAGTGCGCCGAGCGCCAGGCCCAGCATTTCCTTGGTGCCGGTCTTGCCGACGCTGCCGGTGACCGCAACCACCTTGGCGCTGCTCCGCGCCCGCCCGGCGCGGCCGAGATCTTCGAGCGCCCGCTGGGTGTCGTAGACGACGATCCCCGGCGCGGTCTTCGGCAAGGCGTCGGCGCGCGAGACCATCGCTGCCGCCGCACCACGGCGCAGGGCATCGCCCGCATAGGCGTTGCCGTCGGACCGTTCGCCCTGAAGCGCCACGAACAGGTCGCCCGGATCGATCGCCCGGCTGTCGATCGACACGCCGGTCGTCGCCCAGCGGCCGACGGCCCGCCCGCCGGTCGCCGCAGCCACGTCCGCCGATGTCCAGACCGTGCCGTCAGTCACTGCCCCTCCCCACCGAGAAGGACGGCCGCCTCGCGCGCGACGGTCGCGTCGTCGAAGGGGAGCTTGCGGCCCGCGATCTCCTGCCCCTGTTCGTGCCCCTTGCCGGCAACGACCAGGATGTCGCCGCGACGGAGACGGCGGATGGTCTCGGCAATCGCCGCCATGCGGTCGCCGATCTCCTCGGCCTCAGGGCAACCGGCAAGGATCGCCTGACGGATGGCCGCCGGGTCTTCACTTCGGGGATTGTCGTCGGTGACGATCACCCGGTCAGCGAGGCGCTGGGCGATCTCACCCATGATCGGGCGCTTGCCGGGATCGCGGTCGCCACCGCAGCCGAAGACCACCCACAGCTTGCCGTGGACCGCCGGCCGCATGGCCCGCAGCACGTTCTCCAGCGCGTCGGGGGTATGGGCGTAGTCGACGAATACCGTCGCGCCTGACGGCATCGTCGCCACCCGCTCCAGCCGGCCGCGGACACCTTTGAGCAGCGGAATCGCCTCGACCGCCTTGGTGGCGTCGCCGCCGGAAGCGATGACCAGACCCAGCGCGCACAGGATGTTCGCCGCCTGGAAGTCGCCCACCAGCGGTGTGTCGACGACGTAGACCCGTCCTTCGACGGCGATCGTCAGGCGCTGGCCTTCGGGTGTGTGCTTGCGCCCGACCACCCGAAGGGCCGGCCGGCGCCCGTCACTGCCCCGACCATAGCCGAGCACGGAAATGCGGCGGCGCTTGCAGATCGCGGCCAGTGCCTCGTACTCGGGCACGTCGGCATTAAGGACGGCCGTGCCGCCTTCCGGCAGCACTGTGTCGAACAGGCGCGCCTTGGCGGCCAGATAGTCCTCGACGGTAGCGTGATAATCGAGATGGTCGCGGGTCAGGTTGGTGAAGGCGGCCGCCTTCAGCCGCACACCGTCCAGCCGGCATTGATGAAGGCCATGGCTCGACGCTTCGATGGCGACATGCTCGACCCCGCCGGCCTTCATCTCGGCCAGCATCCGGTGCAGCGAAACCGGGTCGGGCGTGGTGAGCGACGGACCGCCGTTGCGACCGGGGGCTTCGAGACCAAGAGTCCCGATGCTCGCCGACTTGAGGCCCATCCGCGCCCAGAGCTGGCGGGCGAACCCGGCGACCGAGGACTTCCCGTTGGTGCCGGTCACCGCGACGATCGTTTCCGGCTGCTCGACATAGAAGCGTGCTGCCATCAAAGCGAAGGCACGGCGCGGATTGTCGTCCGCAACCACCGGCACGCCGACTTCCGCCATCCGGTTGATGGCGTCGCTCGCAACAAGCAGGGCGGCAGCACCGCGGTCGAGCGCCTCCGGGATATGGGCGACGCCGTCGCTCTTCGCCCCCTTAAGGGCGGCGAACAGATCGCCGGTGACCACCGCGCGGGAATCGGCGGTGAGTCCGGTGATCTCGACATCCCTGATATTGCGCGCCGCCTGCATGTCGGGTCCGCCGATCAGGTCAATGAGCCGCTTCGTCATTGCGGACCTTGATGAGCATGGTCTGCTCGGGTTCGCCGCCGGTTTCGCGCGGCACGACGCCCAGCATCGGGCCGATGCGCGAGACCACCTCGCCCACGACCGGCGCCGCGGTCCACCCGCCGGTGGCGTATCCAAAGGTCTCCTTGGTGCCGTGCGGCTCGTCGAGCATGGCCAGCACGAGATAGCGCGGGTTGTCGCTGGGGAACATGCCGACGAAGGACGAGATCAGCGCCTTGCGGGCATAGTGGCCGTTCACGGACTTCTCGGCCGTCCCGGTCTTGCCGCCGACGTAGTAGCCAGGGGCGTCGGCCTTTCGGCCGGTGCCTTCGGCGACGACCAGACGCAGCATCGCCCGCATCAGCGACGAGGTTTCGGCGCTGATCACGCGCTCACCAGGAACGGGAACCCCCGTTTCGTGCTTCACCAGGGTCGCCGGATGCAGCTCGCCGCCGTTCACCACTGCCGCGACACCGGCGGCCAGATGCAGCGGCGTCACGGCGATCCCATGGCCGTAGGCCGCGGTGACCACATTGATCTCCCGCCACTTGGCGGGGGTCATCGGATTCCCGATTTCGGACAGTTCGACCGACAGCGGTCTGGTGAGACCCAAGGAATCAAAAAAACGCTGCTGGCGTTCGCCGCCCACCGCCATCGCCATCTTGGCGGCGCCGATGTTCGACGAATAGAGCAGGATCTCCGGTACCGACAGCCACCGGTTCTTGGCGTGATAGTCGCGAATGGTGAAGCGCGATACCTTGAGCGGCTCGGAGGCGTCGTACCCGCCGTTGACGGGGACGACCCCGGCATCCAGCGCCATCGCCGCCGTGAACACCTTGAAGGTCGAGCCCATCTCGTAGACGCCGAGCGTGTTGCGATTGAACCGCTGATCGTCGGAGGCGCGTGCCGGCTCATGCGGATCGAAGTCGGGCAGGCTCACCATCGACAGAAGCTCGCCGGTCCGGACATCCATCACCAGGGCGCTGCCGCCCACGGCCTGGAAGGTTGCGACCGACTTGGACAGGGCGTCGCGGACGATGTGCTGCACACGAATGTCGAGCGAGAGCGTGACCGGCCCGCTGCGAAGCTGCTGGTCGAAATGACGCTCCACCCCGGCGAGTCCGCGGTTGTCGACCCCGGTAAAGCCGACGACATGGGCGGTGAGCGCACCATGCGGATAGACACGACGCTCTTCGCGGACGAAAGCGAAGCCCGGCACGCCGAGCGCATTCACCGCCGCCTGCTGGCGCGGAGTCAGATTGCGCTTGATCCAGACGAAGCGGGATCGCTTGGCGAGCTTGGCACGGAGATCCACCGGATCCAGCTCCGGCAGGACGGCCGCCAGACGGTCGGCGGCGTTGTCGGGATCTAGGATCAGGGCCGGATCGGCGTAGAGAGAGCGTGTCGGCAGGCTGGTCGCAAGGATGACGCCGTTGCGATCGGTGATGTCCGCGCGGGCGACAGTGGGCTCGGAAGCGACCGAGTGGGCCACGCGGGGCTCGGCCGGCCCTTCGATCAGAGTGATGTCGACCAGCCGGCCGGCGATCACCAGGAAAGCGATCCCGAACATGACGGCGGCGGCCGCAAGCCGGCTGCGCCCGACCTCGACCGCACGGCTGCGCGTTCCGACGAGCTCGATCCGGCGGGCATTGCGGCGCGCTTCCTGGGCGACCGCTTCGGACCGCGCGAGATCGTCGCGGACCAGATCGTCGGATTCCATCATCGTCCGGACTCCTGAGCGCCCGTTTTCGGCGCCTGTGTCACCGTCTCAGCCGTCAGCATCTCGCCGCCGATCATTGCCGGCAGCCGGTAGGAAAGACTGTCGATGGTCCCGACCTGGCCGCCGGGAATGGGACCGAGGTCGAGATGGTGCTCGACCTGCTCGGCGAGCTTTTCCGGCCTGTTCAGGTAGCTCCATTCGGCCTTGAGGACGTGAATCGCCTCCTGCTCGCGGACCACCGCCTGATTGAGCGTGCGGAGCTGCTGCTCGAGCCGCTGAACCCGATATTTGACGTAGTAGAGGCCCCCGCTCGCGGCGAGCACCAGAATCAGCCATACGGCCATGGTCGCCCGGATCATGCCGCCGCCCTTTCCGCCCAGGCCGGCGCCGCCGTGCGGACGGCGGCCCGCAGCTTCGCCGACCGCGCGCGCGGGTTGGCCTGGCATTCCGCCTCGCCCGGCACGACCGGCTTGCGGGTGATCAGGGTGAAGGTCGCTTGGGGACCGGTCTCCGCCGTCTCCGGCTGGTGCCGCGAAGGCCGCGCCCCGCCGCCACTCCGCTGACGAAGGAACACCTTGACCACCCGATCCTCCAGGGAATGGAAGCTGACGACGACCAGCCGCGCACCATCGGCCATGATCCGCTCGGCCGCGTCCAGTCCGCGCTCCAACTCACCGAGTTCGTCGTTCACGAACATGCGGAGCGCCTGGAAGGTACGGGTCGCGGGATCGATACGATCCTTCGCGGTCGGCACCACCCGCCGGACGATCGCGGCGAGCTGGCCGGTGCTCTCGATCGGTGCCTCGCGCCGGGCGGCGGCAACGGCGCGCGCGACGCGGCGCCAGAAGCGCTCTTCGCCCAGGTCGCGGATGATCGCCCCGAGATCGGCCTCGGAGAATTCGTTGACGATGTCCGCGGCGGTCGGACCGCTCCTCTCCATCCGCATGTCGAGCGCGGCATCCTGGCTGAACGAGAACCCGCGCTCCGGGATGTCGATCTGCATCGACGAGACGCCGAGATCGAGCACCACACCGCCGTCGACGCCCTCAAGGCCGGCTTCCGCCAGGGCCTCGTCCATGCTGCCGTAGCGGCCGCGAAGGAAGGTGAAGCGGCCGGGGAAGCGCTGACCCAGACGATCGGCATGGACTTGAACATCGGGATCGCGGTCGATACCGACGACGCGCGTCCGGGCAGCGTCCAGGAGCGCGGCCGAATAGCCGCCGGCACCGAACGTGCCGTCGCAATAGAGTGCGCCGTCGCGTGGCGCGAGATGATCGAGCACTTCCGGTAAAAGAACCGGCACGTGACCGTCGCGACGGGAGGAGATCGCGCCCGTCACGTGCCGGAGCCCCCACCGGTGGACGCCGTACCGCGCAGCGCCATGGCGGCATTGCGCGCGTTTGCAAAAGCTTGTTGCCGCGTCTCCTCGAACGTGGTCGGATTCCATATCTGAAAACTTGGACCCATGCCGACGAACGCCACTTCGCCATCGATACGGGCGTAGTCGCGCAGGGCTTCGGAGAGAACGATGCGGCCGTCCGGATCGATCTGGACATCCTGCCCGCTCGAAATGGTCGACCAGATCAGCTGCTCGCGCTCGTCCGAGTACGGGTCGAGGGCATTGATGCGCTTCCACAGCGCCTCGACCTCGTCCGCCCCCAGGCAGTCGATCGCATGATGCTTGAACGACGGATGCGCGTGGAAACCCTGCTGTTCCTTGGCAGAGAGAATGGCGCGGAAGGCGGAGGGCACGGAGCACCGTCCCTTGCGGTCGACCTTGTTGATGTGAGTCGACGAAAACAGCGCCACAGCGCCTGCCCCCCATCTCTGCCCTCTGTCCCGCTACTCGGGTATTGGAACCTGCCCCCACCAATGGCGACTTGGTCTGCGTTGGGAAATTACGGGTTATCATGGGATTTTGTGGGACCGCAACCACAAAAGCGAGGTAGTTCGCAAAGCGTCCCTTTTTGTTCTTTTTTTGTTCGCAATAACCATGGCCAAGACAGGCGGAATCCGTTTCGGACAGACCCGTCTTCAGTGATCGAGGATTGCGGCGAATCTTTGTTCGCAAGATGTTCTTAATCGGCTGAAGGTCGCAGCCGGGATTTCGACTTGGCTGGGGACAGGGTTCGTCCAGCCTTGGTCTGTTCGAAGAGAGTAGAACTATTCGCGCCGCTCACCGTTCCGAGGTGAGGGCGCTCGTGCTCTGATGCTTGGAAAAACTGGGTCAGACGGCCTGTAAGCCGGGTTCTGTCCGTCCGGCCACGCCGGAGTGGACGGCCATTCATCTGGGACGCCCGTTACCGGACGCCTCGCGCGACCTACCCGAGCGGCAGCAGCGGAAACGCCGCCTGGTCCCGCGAAAGGACCCTGCCACTCCTACTTGGTCTTGCTCCCGGTGGGGTTTACCGTGCCGCCACCGTTACCGGCAGCGCGGTGCGCTCTTACCGCACCCTTTCACCCTTACCCGCGCGGACGCGGGCGGTTTGCTTTCTGTGGCACTTTCCCTAGGGTCGCCCCCGCCGGGCGTTACCCGGCACCGTGTTTCCGTGGAGCCCGGACTTTCCTCCCTCCCCGAAGGAAGAGCAGCCGTCCAGCCGTCTGACCGTCCCTAGCTACGGCCGCCCGTTCCGGAAATCAAGAGCAGGCCTGACAGCCGCGCGGCACAATCGGGATCGAAGACACCGTCGACCCGTTCCGGACGGAAATGGCGCTGGAAAGCGACCACGACCGCCTCCAATACCGCGTCGTAGTCGTCACCCGCATCGACCCCCCATCCGAACCGCGCGAGATCGCGGCGGAGTGCGGCGACCGCCGGTCCGCTGTCTCCGGGACCCAACGCGCGGCCGGCGGCGTCCGGAAGGTCTTCCGGCCACAGGCCGATCCCTGCCGCGGCCAGCCGGCGCCAGTCGAACAGCTCCCCCGGATCGGTCTTGCGGCTGGGGGCGACGTCGGAATGGCCCACCACGCCCACGGGCGGGATCGGATGACGGTCGAGAATGTCGCGGGCGAGGCCGATCAGGCGCGCCATTTGCGGCTCGGTGAAGGGGACGTAACCCCATTCGTGGCCCGGATTGTCGAGCTCGATGCCGATCGAGGCGCCGTTCACGTCGGTCACTCCGCCCCAGCGGCTGACCCCGGCATGCCAGGCCCGACGATCTTCGGCCACCATCCGCCAGGCGGTCCCGTCACGCGCGATCAGATAATGCGCGCTCACCTTCGCCGCGGGATCGCAGAGGCGATCGAGCGCTTCCCCGCAATCGGGCATGCCGGTGTAGTGGATTACCAGCATGTCGACCGGCCGGCCCGCCGGCCGGGCGTCATGATTGGGTGACGGACGGTCGATCAATGCCCCGACCGAACTCACCTAGAGCGTCCCGCACACGCCCCGTCATCGCGAGCGGCCGCAGGCCGCGTGGCGATCCAAGGCAAGTGAAGAAAGGCGCCCGGCATCGCACCCACCGCTGGATCGCCGCGGCCCTTCGGACCTCGCGATGACGACGTTGCCATGGCGTCAGCGGATGCTGCGGCCACCGTCGACGGGGATGGCAAGCCCGGTCATGAACGAGGCGTCCGAACTGGCCAGGAAGGCGATCGTCGCAGCGACCTCCTCCGGTTGGGCGAGCCGGCCGATCGGGTGCTTGGCGATCAGCGCGTCGATCTCCGCCTGGACATGGGGTTTCGTTTCGATCTGGGCCTTGACCATGGGTGTGTCGATCGTCGCCGGGCAGACGCAGTTCACGCGGATGTTCTCGCCGATATGATCGAGGGCGAGCGACATGGTCATCGCCAGCACGCCCCCCTTCGTCGCGGCATAGGCGACGAGGCGGCGGTTGCCGCGAATGGCGTTGATCGAAGCCAGGTTGACGATCGCGCCGCCGCCGCGTGCCCGCATCAGCGGGATCGCCTTCTGACAGCCCATGAAAGGCCCCTTGAGGTTTACCGCCATCAGGGCGTCCCACATCGCGGGCGTGGTTTCCTCGGCCGTACCCTGCGGGGCGATGCCGGCATTGTTCACCAGGACGTCGAGGCCGCCATGGGCCTCGGTGACATGGGCCATGGCACGGTCCCAGTCGGCTTCCTTCGTGACGTCGAGGACGACACCGTCGAGCCCTTCCACCGCCGGCCGCTGGCTCCCGTCAAGCAGTCCCGCAACGACCGTGGCCCCCTCGTCCGCCAGCCGGCGTGCCGTCGCTAGGCCGATGCCGCTTCCGGCCCCCGTAATCAACGCAACCTTGTCCTTGAACCGCATCGGCCGCTTGCCCTCCTGCTTCATATGACCTGCGCGCGGCAGACTAGAACAACCTCCGACCAGGTGGAATCATCCGAGCGAAGAATTAGTTGCTCACCGTGAGGACTTCGGGCCGCCTAGGCTGTTTGGAAGTTACCGAGGCGCCTGCGAACTGCGAGGGCGGCTGCGGTTAACCAACCCGTTACCAATGCAATGAAGCATGAACCGTAAGAACGCCCCCAGGGGCAAGGTTGAGGTTCATTTGGACGCAGGCGGCATGAACCAATATTGTCGAACCCTCCGCGGTGCCGGTGAAGGTGTCGCGGGTCCGGGACACACAATTCGCCACGGTGAGAGGCAGCCCGTGCGACAGTTAACCGTCATGACCGGCGCCGCTTCGAACGACGCCCCCCTATGGTGGATGACCACCGGCAGAGACGGCGGTTCCGCCGGCGGGCCCAGTTCGGCCCCCGAAGGGACCAGCGACACCGGCATTTCATCGCCCCCTCGGGTTCTGATCGTCGAGGACGACTGGTTCGTCGCGGCCGACTCCGAAGCCATCCTTACGGATGCCGGCTACGAGGTCGTAGGGGTCGCGGCGACGGAGCTCGAGGCGCTACGCATGGCGGAAACGGGCGCGCCGGACCTCGTGATCATGGACATCCGCCTGCGTGGGGACGACGGTATCGATATCGCCGGCACCCTTCTCGCCCGATTCGGGTTGCGCTGCATCTTCTCCACCGCCTACGGCGATCCGACCACCCGCAAACGCGCCGAGTCGGTCCGCCCCCTCGGTTGGGTGACCAAGCCCTACGGCCTGACCCATTTGCTGTCGGTGGTCGAAGAAGCCCTCCAGCATTTGGCCAAACAGTAAGGACCGCCCGGCGACGCTACCGCAGCGTCGCCACCTTCATCCGCTCGATCAGTCCGAAGTCGATCTCGGCGCCGAGGCCCGGCGCGCTCGGCCCGTGGACGAAGCCATCGGCATCGGGATCGATGTCGGCGACGATGCCGTATTTCTGCGAGTCCGCGGGCAGCAACACCTCGAAGAACTGGCAATTGCGGATTGCCAGGATGACGTGGAGGTTGGCCCAGTTGTTCAAGGAATTGCCGCCGTGATGCACCTCGTAGTTCATGCCGAACGCCTCGGCGAGATGCGCGGTCTTCAGAAGCGCCGTGATGCCGCCCTTCACCGCCACGTCGCCGCGCAGGTAGTCGGTGGCCTTGTTGATGATCCACGGCACGTAGTTGGTGAAGCCGCCGGGTGAGTACTCGGTCGCCATCACCGGGATGTCGAGCTTCTCGCGCAGCTTGATCCAGCCGTAGAGGTCGTCGTCCTCCAGCGGGTCCTCGTACCAGTAGAACCCCATCTCCTCGATCGCCCGGCCGACCCGGACGGCGTGCTCGTAGGTGTAGGACCAGGTCGAATCGAGCATGATCGTGTAGTCGTCGCCGACCGCGTCCCTGACCGCCCGGCAGACTTTGATGTCCTCCCGCCACCGGGTCGGCGGATGGATCTTGTAGGCGGCCCAGCCGGCGTCGCGAAAAGCGACCGCCTCCTCGGCATAAGCCGCGGCCGAGGGCAGCACCGCGGACGACGCATAGGCCGGGACCTTGTCGCGATAGGCGCCGAGATATTTGTAGAGCGGCATGCCGGCGGCCTGGGCGGCGATGTCCCAGAGCGCGATGTCGACCGCCCCGATCGCACGCAGAGTCGTGAAGCGGTGCTTGTGCCAGATGCGGTCGTAGAGCTTTTCCCGATCGCGCGGGTCCTCGCCCATGATCAGCGGCTTCAGGTTCTTGATCAGGCTGAGCCCGTCCTGGTCGGCGCTGAACATCGACGAGCCGAGAAAGGCGTGCCCCTCGATCCCGTCGTCGGTCCGCACCTTCAGCAGCCCGAGCTGGCTCTCGCCGCCGAAATCGCCCGAATGCTCGTTGTAGCGGGTGGCGGGAATGCCTTCCCAGCGGAACAGCGTCAACGTCACGTCATCGATCTTCATCAATCCCCCCATTGTCGGCAGCGTCTCGATGCCCAGATCGGTCGAGAGCCGATCCCGCCGCTATCCGGCCGCATCGGAATTTGTAGCCCGGATGCACGGGCGGCGGCATTCGAGACCGGCGCCATCAAGGATGGAAGGCATCATGCTCACCCTCGCCGTCGAGGACACCGGCATCGTCGCGATCACGGCGTCCGACAGATTGACCGAAGCCGACTACGAGCGATTCGTCCCGGAGTTCGAGCGGATCGCCGCCGCGCACGGGCCGGTCCACCTGCTGATCGAGCTCCGCGACTTCCATGGCTGGGACGCAGCCGGCCTGTGGCAGGAACTGCGCTTCGACATGAGCCATCAGCACGACATGGACCGCGTCGCCATCATCGGTGACAAGGCGTGGCAGGACTGGGGGACGCGGCTGTCGAAGCCCTTCTTCAAGGCCGAGGTCCGCTATTTCGACCCCGGCCAGGAGACGGAAGCCCGGATCTGGCTCGCTGCCCCGTGACCATGTGCCGGCCCCGTCACCCGGCTTTGCGATACTCCCGCGCGAAATCCATGAGCGCGCTGTCGGCCACCGGCTCGATCGGCGTGAAGTCGCGATGGGCGATCCAGGCCGCGCGCGTGAACTTCGTGATGTGGTTCGAGACGGCGGACAGCGTCAGATAGACGATCTTCCGCGGGTAGGGCGTGATGTTGGGCGGGCTCGCATGGACGAGGTTGCCGTGGAACATGACGACCGAGCCGGCAGGACCGGTCGGCGCGACGATGCCGCCCTCGGCCGCCAGCCGCGAGACCGTGTCGTTGTCCAGGGTCCACAGCGGATAGGACGTCGTCCGGGTGTCGTGCGCGGCCTCCAGCGTTCCCGCCTTATGGCTCTTCGGGATGAACATCAGCGGGCCGTTGATCGCCATCACCTCGTCCAGGAAGACGGCGATGTTCATCGCCCGCGGCTCGGGCATGCTGTCGTCGCGGGCCCAGGTGCCGTAGTCCTGATGCCACTGCCACACCGCGCCGTCGAAGGCCGCCTTGGCGTTGACCTTGAACTGGTGCATGTAGACCGGCTCGCCGAACAGCTGCTGCACCGGCTCCACCAGCCGCGGATGCGCGCCGAGCACGCCGAAGGCGTCGTCGTAGGTATGAGCGGCGAAGGCGGTGCGCGGCGCTCCATTGTCCTCCCGCCAGACCTCCTCGCGCTCGGTCTGGAACAGTGCGACCGCGGCGTCGCGCAGAACCGAGACCTCCTCCTCGGAGAAGCACTCGGGCAGGAACAGGTATCCCTGCTCCTCGAACGCGGCGATCTTCTCTTCTGACAGGCGCATCGCTACCTCCGCTGATCGACCGGCCAAGGGTCGTTTCGAAAACCAACCGCACCATACGGGCGGATACGAGCCTATCGGTAGCACATTCGCATACTGAATTCAGTCCTGAAAATCAGCCCCCCTATCATGTCGACGACGCAAGCGCCGGCCCTCGGCCATGCCCCAGGCGAGTGCGCCGAGCCCAAGCAGAAATCCGGCGATGTCGGCCGTCGCGACGGGCGCTCCCGCCACCCCCCAAACCTGGTAACTCTCGGCCCCGCCGCCAACGATGGTCAGAGCAGGGAAGGCCGCCAACAAGAGTCCGGTGCCGAGCAGCATCTCGCTCGCCGCCCGCGCCGCGCCACGAAGCCAGGGCCAAGCCACACCGGGGCAGCAGAAGAGCAGGAACAAGAGGGTCATCCCCCTTTCGTCGGCCGCGAAGGCAGGCGCCGCCACCCGCCCGGCGACGAGCAGGCCGGCGATCGCCAGGGGCAGACCGTAAACCACACCCGTCGTGAGATGCTGCATCGTGGCGCGCCCATGCGGCCGCGCGTGCCATATCGAAAGACCCGAGACGACGAGGAAACAGGAACCGGCGCCGAGCAGTGCATAGAGGACCTTCAAGGCGAAGCCGCCATAGCTCGCATAGTGGAGCGGCGTCACCATCGCGTACACACGCTTGCCGATCCCGCCCGCGCTCCAGTCGGTGACGCCGAGCACGGCCCCGGTTGCCGCTTCGAGCGAGACCGACGGATAGTAGACGAGCGAGCCCGGCACGTTCCCCATGACCTCGGCGACCGCGCCCGAATCGCCGTACGCCCGGACCATGACGACCTCCGGCACGATCCCCGGCAGGGCCTCCCCAGCCATTTCGATCAGCGCGGAGACCGGCATCATCGGCGCGGCCTCGCCGGTCGCAATCACCCCCGGCGCCATCATCTCCGCGGCGGCCGAGCCGAGGTCGCCCTTGAACGCCACCACCGCCGTGTACATCAGGATCAGACCGACGAAGCCGAGAATCGCCCCGGTCAGCGCCATGGTGAAATGGAAGGGTAGCCCCCAAAGGCCGACGGCCTTGTGGAGGTCGGTCCATTTGAGACGGAGGCTGCGGTCGAGCCTGAGCGTGAAGGCGTCGCGAATGATCTTCCGGTGCAGAATCACTCCGGAAATCACCGAGAGCAGCATCACGATCCCGAGCCCGCCCACAAGGTAGCGTCCCCAGGGCTGCGGCAGCAGCAGATCGGTGTGAAGCCGGGTCAGGATCGTCGTGCTTACGCTGCCGCGCGACGGCACCGGCTCGCCCGTCATCGGATCGAATTGCTCGGTCACGGGCCCGTCAGCGCCGCGATGGTCGACGGCCACCGTCTGCCGGTACGGCGTGGGCAGGCGGACGGTGAAGTTCACGCCACGCCCCTCATCGGCGATGCCGACGACGACATGCGCCACCGCCCGATCGAGACCCGCCGGCGCCGGGCCGCCATACGCCCGGACGTCGCCGCGATCCCAAGGCCCAAGCTCGGCGTCGAACAGCGCCACGACGCCCGAGAAACACACGATGTAGAGGATCAGGCCCAGGACCAGCCCGACCCAGGAATGGAGATCGTAGAGCGACTTGAGAACCGCCTGCCGCATCTAACCGAGGAAACCGTATGCCACGGAAAGGCCGGCAAGACCGGTGAGTGCCGCGACCCCACCATAGGCGAGGCGCCGGCGGGAAGCCGCGAACAGATAGAGGACGATCCCAGCCCACAGCATCGGCCACAACACGACCGCGACGAGAGCACGGTCGGCGGGCGGCAGAGGCAACCACAGCGCCAACGCGAACAGCATCGCGACAGACCCGGCGGCCGCCATAACGAACGCAGCCAGGATCGCGAGCTTGCGGACGGGCCGACCGGCGCTTCGAGGCTCGACTCGCCGACGGCCGGGATTGGTCGCCGTTCCGACACGCGCTGTCGCGACGGTGACCGCAATGCCGCCGAGAGCAGCGAGCCCCAGCCACACCGGAAGGCCGACGTCCCAGCCAAGCCCGACCACGGCGGTAACCGGACCGGCGGCGACCAACGCGGTTCCGGCCGCGATCGCCGAGGCGCGCAAGCGCGGGCTCGCCCGACGCAAGCCGCCGCGCAAGGCGGCGAGACCGCCGAGCGTCGCCAGTCCGCCGGCGACCACCGCCCAGAATGCGGGAAGGTCCATGACCGAAGGCGCGCGCGTCAGAAGTGCTTATTAATGCTCACCCCTACTTTCCGCCGGGCGCCCAGCGAAGCAGCGATGTCGCCGACGGTGTTACGGTCGTTGTAAACGAGATATTCGTTGTCGAAGACGTTCTCGGCGAAGACCGTGAAGTCGAAGTCGTCCTGCCGATAACCGAACTGAAGATTTCCGACCCAATACCCGTCCAGGAACTCCTGGGGATCGTTGCCGAATCTGGCCAGATAGCGCGAAACGTACTTGGCGTCGGCGCCGACGAACAGGCCCGACCGGCTCTGGTAGAAGCCGCCGAAGGCGAGGTTCCATCTCGCCGCTTCCGGGAACGGCAGGCCCGAGAGGTCGCCCAGGGTCGCATCCACGAATTCATCGAACTCGGTATCGACGTAACCGAGCGAGACGAAAGTGGAAAAGTCCCTGGTCACGTCGTAACGGCTCTCGAACTCGAAACCCTTGAGCGTGGAGCTCGCGGCATTCCGCACGATGTCGGAGGTGAGATCGGTCGGGTCCTCCTGCACCTCCACCTGCTGGTCCTTCCAGGTCGCGTAGAAGACGTTCGCGTTGATCTGGAGCCGGTCGGCGAGGAAAGAGCCCTTATAGGAGAGCTCGTAATTCCAGATGTATTCGGGGTCGAACGTGAAGGCGCGCCCGGTCGATATCTGCACCGCCGATCCACCGTTCCGGAACCCCTTCTGAACGGTGAAGCCGACGGTCTGGGATGGCGCCAAGCGCGTGATCACGCCGATCTTCGGCAGCAGCACGAGTTCGTTGGACGCCGTGCTCTCGTCGGTGGTCGCCACGCCGTTGCGTGAGAAGAAGTTCGAGCTCTCCTGGTCGAAATGATCGACACGCCCGCCGGCCACGATTTGCCAGCCGGGAACGAACTCGTAGCTCGCCTCGCCGAAAAGCGCGGCATTGAACAGCTTCTGTTGGTTGCGGCTGATGTCGGAGGCGAAGCCGAAGAAATTGGGCCGGATGAAATTGCCGTCCGATTCCTCCTGCGCCACATAGACCCCGGCAACCCCCGACCACCGGCCGGAGTCGTAGTTGGCGCGGATCTCCTGTGTGGCGATGTACTGCTCGACATAGCCGCTGAGAAAGTTCGTTTCGCCCGGCGTGCCTTCATTGACCGAGGACCGGTCCATGTCGTTGAAGGAATAGGTCGTGAGCGAGGTGAGCGTGATCGCCGGATTCAGGTCGTGGACGATCTCGAACGAGACGTTCTGCGTGTCGGTCGATCGGGATTCGGAGAACACCGGCACGTTGAAATCGCCACGATGCTGGGAATAGTCGAACCCCAACACCGGCCCGCCGATGTCGTCGATGTAGGGCGAGTCGTGCGAGAACGAATAGGTCAGCAGGGCGGAGGTATCCGGCATCGCCTTGGGCATGACCAGGACCTTGCCGCGGAGCTGGTAGTACTCGTCCTCGACGAACTCCTCGAAGCGGGAGAAGCGCTCGTAGGTCGGGTAGTGGATGTCGTTCTCGCTGATCTCGTATTCGCCGGCCAGGCGGAACGCGACCTGATCCTCGATGACAGGCGTGTTGACCATGAAGGCCCCGCCCTTGCTGTTCATCGAGCCGAAGGTTCCCTGCACCGCCGCTTCCTGATCGAAGACGGGATCGCGGGTCTTGACGTAGACCGCACCGGCCAGCGCCGCGCGACCGGTCAGGGTCGACTGCGGCCCGCGATAGACCTCAAGCTGCTCGACGTCCCACAGGCCGCGCGCGCCGCGGCGGGCGCCGTTCACCGTCTGCGGCGCTCCGTCAATGTAGAGGCTGGCGAGCGGCGCCCCGCCCGGCGTCAGACCTTCCGAGTTCACGCCGCGGATGATGAAGCCCGCATCGGGCCAGTCGGCGTCCATGACGTTGCCCAGCGTCCGGAAGGCGTCGCGGAAGCTGCGGAGCTCGCGTTTCTCGACCTCCTCGGCGGTAACCACGCCGACGCTGGCGGTCGTATCCTCCAGGGTGGTGACGTTCTTGGCCCCATAGACGGCGATCGGCCCCAGCACGGCCGGTCCGCTCGACTGTGCCGGCAGCTTCTTCAACGCCACCGTGCGCTCGCCGGTGAATTCGTAGGTAAAGCCCGTGCCCGCCAACAGCAGGTCGAACGCCTGGGCCAACGAGTAGCGGCCGGCAACCGACGGAGCACGCAGATCGCCGACGTCGCCCGACGCGAACAGAATCTGCACGCCCGCCTGATCGGCAAGCGCCGTCA
Source organism: Rhodospirillaceae bacterium (assembly GCA_002721365.1). GTDB lineage: Bacteria > Pseudomonadota > Alphaproteobacteria. The sequence continues at coordinate 48,551 of PBKC01000079.1, forward strand.
GCGCGGAATCGAGCGCCTGCGGGGCGATATCGACCTCGACCATCGCGCCGGCACCGATGTCCTGGGCCCCGGCACCGCCAACCGGAATACCCCCCGCCAGGATGGCCAGTAGCGCCGCAGCCAATATCGGCTTCCGAAACGCTGTTCCCTTGCCCGCAACACGCCGCGGCCGGGCCGCATCGGCCCGGTTCGCGTCTTCAACTCCACTCATCGTCTTCCTTCCCGGCCCCTAAACCCTCGGGTCTGGAATGCGAGTGATTTGCATTCCGTGAAAGGAAGACGACGGGCCCGATACGATCTTGCAGCGGCCGCTCAAAAAAATTCGGCGGCGGCGACCTGCCTGCCGGTCAGGAAATAATGGTCAGGTAGGGCAGGCGGGTCGTGCGGATCGGGAGGATCCGTTCCATGGCCGAGAGCAGAGTGTCGGGACGTTCGAGGTCGAAGACACCCGTTACCCGCAGGGCTTCGATGTCGTCCGTCAGCACGACGAACCGCTCCGGCACGTAGCGGCCGACTTCGTCGAGCACTTCGGCGAGCGGTCGACGGTTGAAAATCAGTTTGCCGCGATGCCAGGCGATCTTCGCTGCGGCATCCGCATCAGCGCGCGCCGGAAGGCCCCCGTCAGCCGGAATGCGGACGATCTGATCCCTGACCGCCTCGACCTGCCGGCCGGCTTCGCTCCCCGCGCCAACCCGGACCCGCCCTTCGGCGACGACGACCTCCGCCCCGACCGGCCCACGCTCGAAACGGCGAAGGCTGAACAGGGTGCCGAGCGCTTGGACGGTGCAGGCCCCGCAATCGACGACGAACGGCCGCGACGGATCGGCGGCGACCCGGAACAGGGCCTCGCCTTCGAGCAGACGGACGTGCCGCCGGTCGCCACCGATCGCGACCGAAAGTGCACTCCGCGTATTGAGCCAGACCTCGGATCCGTCGGGCAGCGGGATGGCCCGTCGCTCGCCGGTGGCGGTGCGGTAGTCGCCCGCGGGCCCGAACATATCGAGGGCACCGCCCCCGACAACGGCAACAGCCGCCGCCGCAGCGATACCGCCGGCGAGGAGCCGCCGACGCGACAGGCCGCCCGAACGGCTTCCCGGCCGCCGCCTGCCCGCCACCACGTCGAGCCGACGTCCGGCCGCTGCCTCGGTCCGCCCGATATCGGACCACAGCGCCTCCGCCTGGGCGGCCGCGCGGCGATGGTCGGGGCTGCGGGCGCACCAGTGGGCGAACGCCTCCCGGTCGGCGCCGGTCGCCGAGCCCGACCGTAGCCGCACTATCCAGGCGAGCGCCTCGTCTTCCAGATCTGATTGGTTCTCGGATGACTCGATCGCCACGGGTGACCTCGGCTGGCCTCTGCCCTGCGCAGGCCGGACCCACGGCCCGGCACGCCGCGACGAGCATACGCGGCGATCAGGGGTGAACGAAGAAGACGTTACCGCCCGCGTCGCCTCACGGCGCCGCCTCACGGTCCTTGAGACTGTCGCGGCAGTATCTCAGCCCCTGCGCGAGATACTTGGCGACCATACTCTCCGACACCCCGAGCCGTTCGGCAATCTCGGCGTGGCTGCACCCGTTGACCCGCGACAGCAGCAGGGCTTCGCGGACGTTACCGGGAAGCTCCGCGAGGGCATCGTCGAGCAGGCGGAGCCTCTCCCGCCCATGCAGCGCCGATTCGGGCGAAGGCGCCTCGTCCTCGATCCCCTCGTCCATCGCCTGATGCAACGTCTCCGCCACATACCGTCCCTCGCGACGCAGCATGTCGACGGCCAGATTGTGCGCGACCCGGAAGACATAGGCCCGGGGATTCCTGATCTCCTGCGTCTCGGGCGAAGCAGCGACGAGGCGAAGATAGGTGTCGTGGACCACGTCCATGGCGCGGTGGATGTCTCCCAGCCTGACGACGAGCGTTCTGAGCAGCCCGTCGTAGTTCTGCTCGAAGACGTTCACCAGCAACGATGTCTCGTTCCGCGTCACCCGCAACTCCGGCCCGCCCCGATGGGCGCATGGCGCCTAGGCCGGGACGTTATTGTAAGTGACACTCATTCGCAACAAGGGTGATGGAAATGTCGCCGAGCCCTCCGCGGACGGTCCGCTCTTCACCGTTGCGGAAGAACGCGCCAACGACTAAGGGTTGATCGAGGCAGAACAAGCTATATCGGAGGTAGCGCCTTGCTCGCACCCGCCGTCAGAAGGCTTTTTGTCGGAACGCTGCTGCGAGCGCTCGTCGCGACCATGGGCGCTTCGGTCACGATCGGCACGGCAATGGCGCAGACGCCGGACCTGCCGCCGTTTCTCGAGAAATATTACGCGCCCTTGTTCATGGAAAATGGGAAGCTTATGGCGTCTTGGGGCCATTCGTCCCAAGACGGCGTCGATACTTACCAATACAGAACGGCGGGTGGCTCGATAGATCTGGCCGTTCAATACATTCCATGCGACAGATCGACATGCGGCACATTTTTCCAGAACGTCATATTTCTGCTGAATCAAGTTCCCGGCGTGCTCGAGGCCACCTTTCACGAAATAAATGATCCCAATGCCTGGATGTTTATTCGCGATGAAAGCGACGTGTCGAACACGATCGTTCTGCGGATGCCGAACGCGATCAGCTTGTTCACCTACAGCGTGAAGGTCCCGGACTATGAAGGGACAAATAAGGACAACGACTTCGCCGACCTTTACGAGCAGGCAAAGCTGTTCGCCGCCCGTCAGCGCTTCGGACAGACGGTGCTTAAAGGCGACAATGTCGAATTGGGCGACTGGACGGCAAGCTTCCGCGAATACGCCGCCGCCCTTCTGGAATCCGGCAAGACCGACAAGGCGCTGGCTGTCCTCCATCGCCTGGTCGAGACGTCGCCTTACGACCTCCAGTCCCACCTCATGCTGATGGAGAATGCGGAGGACGCGGCCGTGACCCGCGCCAGCGCGGAAACGCTGTACCGGAACGCCGAGTCGCTCGACCTGCACGAAAAATCAGCCAGGTTCCTGAACAAGGACATGGCGGATCGGGATGATCTTCCCGTCATCGAGAAACCGGAGGACCGGCTGCAGCTTCTCCTGATCCCGCTCGGCCCGGTCGACCTCGACCTTCTGGCCGACGCGGCGAAGATCTACACGGAGATCACCTCCGTCCCCGTCATCGTCCGCAAGCTGCGGGAGCCATGGGCGCCGGGCCAGCCGGACCGGCCGTTTCTGTTCTACAACGGGCAGCTCGTCAACTTCGCCGGGAAGTCCGAAGCAGACTTCCTTGCCGAGCTCCGGCACTCCATGCCCGATGACGCGTTGAGCCGATACACCCTGCGGCGATTGAAGGAAGAACTGGGAGCGAACGCCGGCCAGTACGACGCGGACAGACTCCTGCCCCCCTTCCTCAACAGCATCGCCGGCTATGTCTCCGACCGCCCTCGCACGATGGTCGTGGGCGTGACGTCCGAGAACATCTTTAGCGGCGAAGCGCGATTCGTCTTCAGCACGTACGCCGGAGTCTCCCCGACGATATCGGGGAGCATCCTCTCCTACCGGATGCTGATGGCCTTCGAAGGCCAACCGCAGTCACGCACCCGGCTGACCGAGCGCCTGGCGAAAGAACTGGTTCCCGCCAGCCTGAAGCGCCTCGGGATCCCGAGGGCGACCGACCCGTCGGACCCCTACTCCTATTCCAACGGCATCGAACGGGTCGACCAGAAGTCCCTCAGGCTGTCCGCCCCGACCGCTACGGCCCTGGAGGCGTTCAGGTGACCCGCGACTGAGCCTTTGCCGGCCGCGATGACGCCCTTTTCGCGGGATCCGACCGTCTTCGCGGGAAAGGATCGGGCCCGCGTCGGGCCTTGACGGCAGCCACCGGAGACCTGATAACTAGAGCATAGGTTAGAATTGTTCCAATATGCGGCTCCGGCACAGGAGGCGGTCCGCGCGTGCGCTCGACCCTCGGTCGACCGCCACCCGCCCACGCCGACAGGACCGGAACGAAGATCGGAGGGTACAGAATGGACGGAGACGGCTCGCAGACCACCGGCAAATGTCCGGTGATGCACGGCGGGAACACCATGACGGGCATGTCGACCATGGAGTGGTGGCCGAAGGCGCTGAACCTCGACATCCTTCATCAGCACGACACCAAGACCAACCCGATGCGGGGGTTCGACTATCGGGACGCGGTCAAGACGCTGGACTTCGCCGCGCTGAAGAAGGACATGCACGCCCTGATGACCGACAGCCAGGCGTGGTGGCCGGCGGATTGGGGCCACTACGGCGGCCTGATGATCCGGATGTCGTGGCATGCCGCCGGCTCCTACCGCATCGCCGACGGCCGCGGCGGCGGCGGGACCGGCAACCAGCGTTTCGCGCCGCTGAACTCGTGGCCCGACAACGTGAACCTGGACAAGGCGCGCCGTCTGCTGTGGCCGATCAAGAAGAAGTACGGCAACAAGGTCAGCTGGGCCGACCTCATCGTCCTCGCCGGCACGATCGCCTATGAATCGATGGGCCTGAAGATTTTCGGGTTCGGCTTCGGCCGCGAGGACATCTGGCACCCCGAAAAGGACACCTATTGGGGGGCGGAGAAGGAATGGCTCGGCGCCAGCCGCTATGAGGGCGATGACCGTCAGACGCTGGAAAACCCCTTGGCCGCCGTGCAGATGGGCCTGATCTACGTCAATCCGGAAGGCGTCAACGGCAAGCCCGATCCGCTGCGGACCGCCCAGGACGTGCGCGAGACCTTCGCGCGCATGGCGATGAACGACGAAGAGACCGTCGCGCTGACGGCCGGCGGCCACACGGTCGGCAAGACCCACGGCAACGGCGACGCGGCCCTGCTGGGCCCGGACCCCGAGGCGGCGGACGTCGACGACCAGGGCCTCGGCTGGATCAACAAGACCAAGCGCGGCATCGGCCGCGACACCGTGACCAGCGGCATCGAAGGCGCGTGGACGACCCATCCCACCCAGTGGGACAACGGCTATTTCTACCTGCTCCTCAACTATGAGTGGGAGTCGAGGAAAAGCCCTGCCGGTGCCTGGCAGTGGGAGCCGATCGACATCAAGGAGGAAGACAAGCCGGTCGACGTCGAGGACCCCTCGATCCGCTACAACCCGATCATGACCGACGCCGACATGGCCATGAAGGTGGACCCGATCTACCGGGAGATTTCGGAGCGGTTCTACAAGAACCCGGACGAATTCTCCGAGGCCTTCGCGCGGGCATGGTTCAAGCTGACCCACCGCGACATGGGGCCCAAGGCGCGCTATATCGGACCCGACGTTCCGGACGAGGACCTGCTGTGGCAGGACCCGGTGCCGGCCGGTCGTACCGACTACGACGTCGGCGCGGTCAAGGCCCGTATCGAAGCCAGCGGCCTTTCGGTCAGCGACATGGTCGCGACCGCCTGGGACAGCGCGCGGACCTTCCGCGGTTCCGACATGCGGGGCGGCGCCAACGGGGCGCGCATCCGCCTCGCCCCTCAGAAGAATTGGGAGGGCAACGAGCCGGCGCGGCTGGCCAAGGTGCTTCCCGTGCTGGAAGGCATCGCCGCCGAGACCGGGGCGAGCATGGCCGACGTCATCGTCCTGGCCGGCAATGTCGGCGTCGAGCGGGCGGCGAAGGCCGCGGGCTTCGACGTCGCCGTGCCCTTCATGCCCGGACGCGGCGACGCCACGGACGCAATGACGGACGCCGATTCCTTCGTCCCGCTGGAGCCGATCCACGACGGCTATCGCAACTGGCTCAAGCACGACTACGCCGTCGGCCCGGAGGAGCTGATGCTCGACCGGACCCAGCTGATGGGACTGACCGCCCATGAGATGACCGTCCTGGTCGGCGGAATGCGGGTGCTGGGCACCAACCACGGCGGCACGAAGCACGGCGTCTTCACCGATCGGGAAGGCGCGCTGACCACCGACTTCTTCGTCAACCTGACGAGCATGGACTTCGTGTGGAAGCCGGCCGGCGGCCACTACGAAATCCGTGACCGCAAGACCGGCGACGTGAAGTGGACGGCGACACGCCTGGATCTCGTCTTCGGATCCAACTCGATCCTCCGCGCCTATGCCGAGGTCTACGCCCAGGACGACAACAAGGAGAAGTTCGTGAAGGACTTCGTCGCCGCCTGGACCAAGGTCATGAACGCGGACCGGTTCGACCAGGTCTGACGGGGAACCGGCCTGTCCGCACCGCCAATGCCGGCGGCGTGGGCAGGCCGGAACCGCCTTCACACCGCCCGCCCATCGCGGCGGACGATCCGATCAGGCTACGTCTCGCAGCCGCGCCGCGCCGTCGTGCAGGAAGCAGACCTTGGTGAACAGACCGGGGTCGACGAAATTGGGCAGGCGGATATCCCCGATATCCGGCAGCGGCTTGCGTTCCGGGTCGAACGCCCGGTCGATCTGCGAGATGAACCCCAGCACGCAGCCGGTATCGCGGGCGAATGTCCGAAGCGCCCGCACCTGGTCGGACAGCGGCGGCTTGCTCCGCTGCTGATCGAGGATCTGCAGATAGTCGATGACAGCGACCGTCCCGCGGGGCGACCCCGCGAGATAGCCGATGACGTAATCGGCGCTGATGTCGTCGGAAGTGACGATCTCCAGCCTGTCGCCGAGGCGGCCGGCGCCGGGGTCCGCCGCGCGGAGGCGCTCCCTGGCTTCCCGCTCCGAATATTCCAGCGTGAAGAAGACCGCCCGCCTGCCCTCGCGGACCGCGTCCAGCAGAAGCTGAAGGCCGAGCAGGGTCTTGCCGTGACCGGGGCGGGCGCCCAGCAACAGCAGATCGCCCTCGACGAGCCGGGACAGCATCGCCTTGGATGGTCCATCCGCCGCGGCCGCGGCGGCCAGCAGGCTCCATCCCGCGTAGCCCTCCTCGCGCGCGATCCGGTCCAGGGCTTCGTGCAGGGCTATCTTCTCGTCGCGAGCCAGCAGCCTGGCGCGCCGTTTCAGCCGGAAGATCGGGGCGGACAGTCTCATCGCAGAACCTCCATTCCGGGCCGCAGACGCAATCCCTCCTCATGCGGACGCCCGAACAGATGGTTCGACGATCTCGTTACCCCGTATGCCGAATACTTCCCCGATCGGAGGGGGGAGGCGCAGGCCAAGCCTGTCCTCTGAACGCTACTGAGAAAGGAAGACTCAGGCAAGCGGACCGACGGCGTAAGGAAATCGCCTGCGCGGTCTTCCCGCGATCTTGCCATTCGGTACGGCTGAGGTTCGGAATCGGGACCAATCGGGTATTATCGGGTATGGAATCGGATAGATCGGCCTTCCCCGTCGTGAGGGAGCCCAAGCTCCTGCTTGGCCCCGACCTCGTGAAGCTCGTCGCCGAGATCGACGAGTTCAAAGGGCGCTGGGAAGCCCTGAAGACGCTCTCGCCGGATCGCCTGAGCGCCCTGCGCAGGGTGGCCACCGTCGAGAGTGTGGGCTCCTCCACCCGCATCGAAGGGGCGAAGCTCAGCGACGCCGAGGTCGAGGTCGAGGTCGAGGTCGAGGTCGAGACGCTGCTCTCCGACATCGCCTTCCGCGCCTTCAGAACCCGCGACGAGCAGGAAGTGGCGGGCTACGCCGAGGCGATGGACCTCGTCTTCGCGGCCCACGCCGACCTGCGCCTCACCGAAAACCACAGCAACGGAACGCCCACGACATGGCGTGCCTTTTCGCAACAAACACCAAAAGTACGTATAATCTCCTTGAGGGAGAAATCTACTATATTTCTTTCCAGCACTCTATTTCGATACAAAACTCATGACAACTCTTCGCCAGAGAAACTTGATCCACTATATTAGAGTATTTACACTTGTCGTTAAATGCAATATTAAACAATTTACATGCTTCTCGCACTTCATGTGCGGCTACGGCGAAGTTAATATTTTCCGGACGGATGCCGTTGACTGGCTCCAATTTGCTTGTTGCCAATCCGATTATATTCCCAAATCGGTCGAGAACGGGCCCCCCGCTATTTCCCTTCTGAATCGGCGCTGAGATCTGAAAGTACTTCTGCTTGACTCCGACCTCGGCGCTAACGATTCCCACTCCCATGTTCAGGGAATGTGGGAGTACCGGTCTGAAAGGGAACCCAAACACCGATACGGTTTCGCCAAGTTGGGCGCTGAGCCATGTCCGAAATGGCGGAGCTTGGATTCCGGTAAGTGGAGTTCGCAGGACAGCAACATCCGTATCCGGATCAATGTATTCCACGGTAGCCCGGCCACGGTATAGACCCCGTGTAACTGTAATTCCGGTTACGCCCGTGACCACGTGAGCATTGGTCACAGCGTACCCCTGCGCGTCGAGAATCACACCGCTACCGGTTCTTTGAATCCGAGTACCCTGATAGATCTGTCTATCGTCTATCGCTCGTGCTGGACCATCCTGCTCGATCACCACATTCCTATGGTGATGTCCCGTGTGGGAGTGAAAAAGCCGACCAGATAGTTCCACGCCATGGCCGCGAAGTTCGAAGAAGGAAGCTTCGCCACGGTGCCGTACAACCTGCACCTCGGTCACGTTAAGTTCTGTGACAGGGTCGGACTCTAATTCCCGGTTGGTTTCGGTGCCGACAACGTCCAGAGGTTCGTCAAGCACCATGATCACGGCGTGTTCAAGGACATCAATGCTCGGCGACTCACCATATCCGGGATGAGCCAAATA
>PBKC01000080.1 GCA_002721365.1 Rhodospirillaceae bacterium
CGGATTGGCAAGCGGCCTTGCAGCTCTGGCAGCAGGTCGGCCGGCTTCGCCTGGTGGAACGCGCCTGACGCGATGAACAGAACGAAGTCGGTCTTTACCGACCCGTGCTTGGTGGAAACCGTGGTGCCTTCGATCAGTGGCAGCAGGTCGCGCTGGACGCCCTCGCGGCTGACGTCGCCGCCTTGGCGCTCGGCGCGGGCGGTGATCTTGTCGATTTCGTCGATGAAGACGATCCCGTTGTTCTCGACCGTTGAAATCGCTTCGCGAGAGACCTTTTCCTGATCGAGCAGCTTGTCGCTCTCCTCGGCCATCAGGATCTCGTAGCTTTCGCTCACGGTGAGACGACGGGCTTTGGTCCGGCCACCGAAGGCCTTTCCCAGCATCTCGTTGATATTGATCATGCCCATCTGGGCACCGGGCATGCCGGGAATATCGAAGGTCGGAAGCTGTCCGCCGCCTGTGTCGGCGACTTCGAGCTCGATCTCCTTGTTGGCGAGTTCGCCTTCGCGCAGCATCTTGCGGAACTTCTGACGTGTCTCGGGGCCCGCCTTCTCGCCGACCAGGGCGTCGAGCACGCGTTCCTCGGCGGCGGCTTCGGCCTTGGCGGTGACTTCCTTCCGCATGCGTTCGCGCGTCATCGTCAGGGACACTTCGACCAGGTCGCGGATGATCGACTCGACGTCGCGGCCGACATAACCGACCTCGGTGAACTTGGTCGCTTCGACCTTGATGAACGGCGCCCTGGCCAGTTTCGCCAAGCGGCGGGCGATTTCGGTCTTGCCGACGCCGGTCGGGCCGATCATCAGGATGTTCTTGGGCAGGACCTCCTCGCGCAGGTCCTCGGGCAGCTGCTGCCGGCGCCAGCGGTTGCGAAGCGCGATCGCCACCGCCCGCTTGGCGTTGTGTTGGCCGATGATGAAGCGGTCGAGTTCCGAAACGATCTCGCGCGGGCTGAATTCGGTCATGAGGACAGCGTCTCTACAGTCGTGTTGTGGTTGGAGAAGACGCAGATGTCGCCGGCGATGCGCATGGCTTTCGCAGCGATCGCTTCGGCATCCATGCCGTCGACGTCAAGCAGCGCCCGTGCCGCGGCCAAGGCATAGGGCCCGCCCGAACCGATGCCGATCAGCCCGTCCTCGGGTTCCAGCACGTCGCCGTTCCCTGACAGGACCAGCGAAACCTCCGAATCGACGACCGCCATCATGGCTTCCAGACGACGGAGATAACGATCGGTCCGCCAGTCCTTGGCCAGCTCGACGCAGGCGCGGAGAAGCTGGTTGGGATGGCGTTCGAGTTTCGTTTCCAGCCGCTCGAACAGGGTGAAGGCATCCGCGGTCGCGCCGGCGAAACCGGCGACGATCTTGCCGTTGCCGAGACGCCGCACCTTGCGGGCGTTGGATTTCATGATGGTGTTGCCGAAGCTCACCTGGCCGTCGCCGGCGACCACGACTTGGTTGCCCTTGCGGACCGACAGGATCGTCGTCCCATGCCAGGACGGCATCGAATTCGGTGATGACATGAAGCCTCGTCGGGGGTGGCTGTACAGCCCCTTATAGTGGGGCCCGGCCGATGGGGTTCAAGGCCGCGTATCGGCGGCCGACGGGTCGTCGATGAGAAGCTGGAAACGGAACGGGGTGTCGTCGGGACCGGCAAAAATCTCGTTGACCCGTTGACGGAGGACCATCGAATTCGCGCGTGCGAGCCCGCCGATGCGGGTTCCGTTGACGACCGTCCCGAAGCGGCTGCCGCGGTCGCGCACCGTGATGCCGCGGTCGTTCCGCTCGATCATGAAATGGTTGAGCGACAGGCGGAACGGTTCGGTGTCCGGGAAAGCGACGTCGTTGTAGTCGAGCGGGCTCGACTCCGATTCCTGAGGGTCGCGTCCGACGCGAAACGGAAAATGCTCGAGCTGAATTCCCGACAGGCTCAGCACCGAGGTCGCTTCCGGCGTCAATGGCACCAGGCGCACGACCGCTTCCGCCGCGAACGGTGAGTTCTCCGGCTCGCTGTCCAGTGTCTCCGCATAACGGGTATTCATCAGCCGCAGGCGTTCGAACAGGACGCGAATGATGGGCAGAACCGTTTCCGGGTCCCGCATCAGCATGTCGAGGAAACTCTGCCGGTCGACGACGCGCGCGGTGACCGGGTGGCGCGCGACGGCCATCGCCGAACGCGGTTTCTCCCCGACCAGTCCCATTTCTCCGAAAATCTCGCCGCGGCCGACCTGGCCAAGGCGTGTCTTCCCCTTCTCCGTCCGTTTCAGGATCTCTACCTGTCCGGAAAGGACGATATAGGCGTAGTCGCTCGGCGCTCCTTCGTCGAAGATCACCTCGCCGGCGTCGTAATTGCGTACCTCCATAGTCCCTTCTTCCGGGCGCTGGCGAAGCGCAAGGCTCAGCGCGTCTCCCAGGCGGGCTGCACCGACCGGATGATAATATCCAGGGCGGAAAAAGGGAAAGTATCCAAGCAGGTAATTTCACTGCCACTGAAGTCTACCAGGGCTCTGCGATCCGCGGCCCAAGGTGGTTTCTACCTACCCGGCATTGCATCTGTCATCGGGGCGCGCATCTTTGGTCCATGGGACCGTGCCTGACCCATATCGCGCTCCATGTCCGGGACCTCGATGCCTGCGTGGCGTTCTACAGCGACTATTGCGGGCTCGAGCGGGTTCATGTGCGGGACGGTGTAGTGTGGCTCGCGGAGCCGGGACGACAGAGCGACCTGATTCTCGTGCTGCTGGCCGGTGGGCCCGGCCATGAGCGCGGGGCGCGCGACTACGGCCATCTCGGGTTCGCGCTCGATACCAGGACCGCAGTCGACGATGTGGCAGCCAGAGCCGCCGAGGAAGGCAGACTGATCTGGCCGCCGCGAGACGAACCCTATCCGACCGGCTATTATTGCGGGGTCTCCGACCCGGACGGCAACGCCGTCGAGTTTTCCTATGGGCAGCCGCTGGGGCCGGGCGCGCAGGATCGGCCCTGACCGGCCGGGCTCGCTGCGCCGCCCTTCGTCGGTGTTGGGATACTATATCTTGTGGTAACTTCTGGAGCCATGGACGATCCTTTCGATCTTGGTAGCGACGAGCCGCCTTCGCTCGCTGCGCCGCCCGCTTATTTGGACGGCCTCAATCCGGCACAACGGCAAGCGGTGGAGGCCACCGACGGCCCGGTGCTGGTGCTGGCGGGCGCAGGCACCGGTAAGACCCGTGTCCTGACGACCCGGCTCGCCCATATTCTCGATTCCGGCCTTGCCTATCCGGGCGAAATCCTCGCCGTGACCTTCACCAACAAGGCCGCCCGGGAGATGCGCGAACGCATCGGCCGGTTGCTCGGCCGCTCGGTCGAAGGCATGTGGCTCGGCACCTTCCACGCCATTGCCACCCGCATCCTCCGGCGCCATGCTGAACTCGCCGGCCTGAAATCCAATTTCACCATCATCGATACCGACGACCAGATTCGTCTGCTGAAGCAGGTGATGGCGGCGCATCAGGTCGACGAAAAGAAGTGGCCCGCGCGGGTGCTGATCGGGATCATCCAGCGCTGGAAGGACCGAGCCCTGACGCCGGACAAAGTCGCCGAAGCCGAGGGGGCGGATTTCGCCCATGGCCGCGCGGTGGCTCTCTATCGGGAGTATCAGCAGCGGCTGGAAACCCTGAACGCCGCCGATTTCGGCGACCTGCTGCTCCATTGCCTGACGCTGTTCACGAACCACGCCGACGTGTTGGCCGACTATCAGCGCCGCTTCCGTTACATCCTCGTCGACGAGTATCAGGACACCAACGTCGCCCAGTATCTCTGGCTCCGCCTGCTCGCCCGCCAGCATCGGAACATCTGCTGCGTCGGCGACGACGACCAGTCGATCTATGCCTGGCGCGGGGCGGAGGTGGGCAACATCCTGCGCTTCGAGGAAGACTTCCCCGGCGCCCGCGTGGTGCGGCTGGAGCGCAACTACCGCTCGACCGGCCATATTCTCGGCGCGGCATCGGGCCTCATTGCCCATAACCGCGGACGGCTCGGCAAGACGCTCTGGACCGAGGACGACGGCGGGGAGAAGGTCGTCGTCCGTGGCGTGTGGGACGGCGAGGAGGAAGCGCGCATCGTCGCCGACGAGATCGAGGCGTTGCAGCGCCGCGAGCACCCCTTGAGTCAGATGGCCGTGCTGGTACGGGCGAGCTTCCAGACCCGCGCCTTCGAAGAACGCTTCATCACCATCGGTCTGCCCTACCGGGTGATCGGCGGCCTCCGGTTCTATGAGCGGCTCGAGATCCGGGATGCCATCGCCTATCTGCGGGTGATCGCCCAGCCCGACGACGACCTCGCCTTCGAGCGCATCGTCAACCGACCCAAACGCGGCATCGGCGACAGCAGCCTCCAGATCCTGAACCGCGCCGCCCGGGCGGCGGGTCTTTCCATGACCGCCACCGCCGAGGAACTGCTGACCACCGACGAGTTGCGGGGCCGGGCCCGCACCGGCCTCGAAACCCTGATCACCCATTTCGCCCGCTGGCGGACGATGGCGGCGACTGTGACGCCGGCCGAGCTCGCCCGCACCGTGCTCGACGAATCGGGCTATACGGCGATGTGGCAGGCCGACAAGTCGGTCGAGGCGCCGGGCCGGCTCGAGAACTTGAAGGAACTCGTCAACGCGCTCGAGGAGTTCGAATCGCTCGAAGGCTTCCTCGACCATGTCGGCCTGGTGATGGACAACAACGACGCGGCCGACGGCGACATGGTCAACATCATGACCCTGCACGGCGCCAAGGGGCTGGAGTTCGACACCGTCTTCCTGCCGGGCTGGGAGGAACAGCTCTTCCCCCATCAGCGCGCGCTGGACGAATCGGGGCAGAAGGGTCTGGAGGAGGAACGGCGGCTCGCCTATGTCGGCATCACCCGCGCGCGCCGCAAGGCCTTCGTCCTGCATGCCGCCAGCCGGCAGGTCTACAATCAGTGGAACTCGCAGGCGCCGTCGCGCTTCCTCGACGAGCTGCCGGGCGAGCATGTCGAGCGCCGCAGCGATCTGATGGGTAGCGGCATGCGCGACCAGCCGATGAATTTCGACTTCGACGCCAGCCGGCCGAGCTTCGGTCGCCGGGCCAGCAACTACGGCCGCTACGTCGACGCCCGCCGCCAGCAGACCACCCTCGACATGGAGCCGGTGTCGGTGACCTATGCCGAGCATGAGGAAGGGACGTTCGCCGTGGGCGGACGCGTCTTCCACCAGAAGTTCGGTTATGGCCGCATACGCGCGGTCGACGGCAACAAGCTCGACATCGCTTTCGAGAAGGCGGGGAACAAGAAGGTCATGGACAGTTTCGTGCAGCCGGCGTGAGCGACGCTCTCTGGCAGATCGAACTCGATGCGGCGCCCGATACACTGGCGCTGTTCGAAGCTGCGCTCGAACCTTTCTGCGTTTCCCTCTCCAGCCATGAGCTGACGGAGTCGCTGTGGCGGCTGCAGGCCGTCTGCATCGAGCCGCCGGGGCGGGCCGCCGCCGCTGTCGCCGTGGCGATCGCCGCCGCTGCCGCAGGTGTGGCCGCGCCGGAAGTGCGGATCGGACGCCTGGAGACGCGGGACTGGGTGCGGGAAGGGTTGCTCAGCCTGCCGGTGATCTCCGTCGCAGGTTTCTACGTTCGAGGCAGTCACCTCCCGCCGCCACGGACGCCGGAAACCATCGACCTTCTCGTCGACGCCGGTCTTGCCTTCGGGACCGGTCATCACCCGACGACTTGGGGGTGCCTTTACGCGATCGACCGGATCACCCGCCAGCGCCGTTTCACCAATGCCCTCGACATGGGGTGCGGTTCCGGTGTTCTGGCCCTCGCTCTGGCCGCGAAGGAACTCCGGCCGGTGACCGCAGCCGACAACGACCCGATCGCCGTGCGCACGACGCGCGACAACGCACGGATCAACGGCCTCTCGCCGCTGATCCGCACGTTGGTCGCCGGGTCTTTCGATCATCGCGGCTTAAGGGGCCGCGGGCCCTATGACCTGATCGTCGCCAACATCCTGGCGAAGCCGCTCTGTGGCCTTGCTCCCGGTCTCGTGTCATCTCTGACAGCTGACGGGGTCGTTGTCCTATCGGGACTACTGGCCCGAAGCGAGCGGGAGGTTCTGGCGGCCTATCGCGCCCAGGGTCTGCGGCTTGCCTGGCGAATCGCCCGGCAGGGCTGGCATACGCTGGTGCTGCGACGCAGCAGCCCGCTTAGACGAACAGGCGCCGAAAGCCCTTGACGGCGCGCCGCGCGTAGTTGTGGAACGCTTCCGCCTGCAGGAACCGACCGCGGGTCAACGCACCTTCCACATCAAGGGTTTCACGGGTTTCGATGTAGTTTCTCATGGTATTCTTCCTTCACGGCGCCCGCCCCCTCGGCAGACGCATATTGCGATGCACAAAACTTAGGTGCGTCGCGGCACGACGTGAAGTGGAAAACATCAAAATAACTTATGCATTTTCTGCATAGCAGAGGGGGAACTCTGCATGGCGCGTGCTTGTCAGGCGTGACTCTGCTCCCTAGCTTGGTTCCGACGGCATTTGGGAGCGCTGGTGGCAGATGGGCGAAGCGGTGACGACGGAAGGGTCTTCGACGGCGGAACGGGTCGCCGCGTTACGGGCGGAGCTTGCGGCCCGTGGCGTCGGTGGCTTCATCGTTCCGCGTTCGGATGAATATCAGGGCGAATACGTCCCCCCCTGCGCCGAGCGGCTGGCCTGGATCACCGGGTTCACGGGATCGGCCGGGACCGCGGTGATTCTGAAGGACCGGGCGGCGATTTTCGTCGATGGCCGCTATACGCTTCAGGCGCGGGACCAGGTCGACGGTTCGGTGTTCGAGGTCGTCCATAGCGCCGATAAATCTGCAGCAACCTGGATCGCCGAGGCTTTGCCGGCTGAAAGCCGCCTCGGATACGATCCCTGGCTCCACACCAAGCGCGAAGCGGAACATTTCCGCGCCGCCTGCGGCAAGGCGAGCGGCGCGCTGGTTGCCATGGACACCAATCCTATCGATGCGGTTTGGAGCGATCGCCCCGCCCCGCCCGCTGCCCCGGTGGTGCCGCATCCCGAGGCCTATGCCGGTCGCAGTGCCGCCGACAAGCGTATGGAGATCGCGGAGAGACTCGCGAAAGACGGTGCCGACGCGGTCGTGCTGACGATGCCGGATTCGATCGCCTGGCTGCTGAACATCCGCGGCGGCGACGTCGGGCATACGCCGCTTCCCCTTTCCTTCGCCATCCTCGACCGCGACGGCCGGGTCGCGTTGTTCATGGACGAGCGCAAGGTAACGTCGGGTCTTGCCGAACATCTCGGCAATGCGGTCTCGATCGTTCCGCCGGCCGAATTCGATGCCGCGCTCCGGACGCTGGGTACGGACGGGAAGACCGTCCAGATCGACCCGAGCGGCAGCGCCGACCACGTTTTCCAGGTCCTGGGGTCTTCCGGCGCCAAGACCCGGGAAGCCGCTGACCCGTGCGCCTTGCCCAAGGCCGTCAAGAACGCGGTCGAGATCGAGGGCACCCGTCACGCCCACCGTCGCGACGGTGCGGCGCTGACCCGTTTCCTCCACTGGCTGTCGGCAACCGCGCCGCAAGGCGGCGTCACCGAGATCGCCGCGGCCGACCGGTTGGAGGCCTTCCGGCGCGAAGACGGCCTCTTCCGCGACTTGAGCTTCCCGACCATCTCAGGCGCCGGATCCAATGGCGCCATCGTCCATTACCGGGTGACCGATTCGTCCAACCGGCCGCTGCAGCCGGGTGAGCTTTATCTGGTCGATTCGGGCGCCCAATATCCGGACGGGACCACCGACGTCACCCGTACCGTTGCTATTGGTGCCCCGAGCGCCGAGATGCGCGATCGTTTCACCCGCGTCCTCAAGGGCCATATCGCCATCGCCACGGCCCGCTTTCCGCGCGGGACCAACGGCGGCCAGCTCGACACCCTGGCGCGGCTCGCTCTGTGGCAGGCGGGTCTCGACTACGACCACGGCACCGGCCACGGGGTCGGCAGCTATCTGGGCGTCCACGAAGGCCCGCAGCGTATCTCCAAAGCGGCGGGAACGGTTGCGCTGGCGCCGGGCATGATCGTTTCCAACGAGCCCGGCTACTACAAGACCGGGGCCTACGGCATCCGCATCGAGAATCTGGTGACGGTGGTCGAGATGCCGGAGCCGCCGGGTGGCGACCGCCCCTTATTGGGCTTCGAGACGCTGACGCTCGCGCCCATCGACCGGGCATTGGTCGACCGCGATCTGCTGGACGCGGACGAGTTGGCCTGGCTCGACGGTTACCACGCCCGCGTCAGGGAAACCCTGACGCCGCTGGTCGATTCCGAAACGGCGGCGTGGCTCGACGAGGTCACCCGGCCGATCTGATCCCCTCCGTCATTGCGAGGCGCGCAGCGCCGCGGCAATCCAGACCGGCGGCGCCGCCTGGATTGCTTCGCCCCCGGCTCGCAATGACGGCCGAGTAAGAGGTCGCTTCCTACGAGAGCCGGCCGCGCAGGGCCGAGAGGTAATTCTGGATACGCTCGGCATTGTGGCCGACGTCGCTGCGCCCGACACGGCTGAGGCTACGCATGTCGACGCGGCTACCGCCGTCCGCCGTGGGCTCGATCCGCACCACCACGTCGTCCTTGAAGCCGAACCAGAAGGTGGTGTCGGTGCCCTCGATCCGGCCCTGGTCGGGCTCGGAGGCGGCGATGGTCCAGTCGAGATCGCGGGCGAGCTGCAGGGCCGCGGTGAAGGTCTTGTCGGGCGGGGTCGGCACGATTAGCGGACCGAGGTCGGGATAGCCTTCCTTCTGCTTCCGGGCGAGGTCCGGACCTTCGTAGACATAGGGATTCGCACCCTCAGCCTCGCGCTCGGCGACGACGGCGCGGAATTGGGGCGGGTTCTCAGTGTCGGTGGTGATGTCATGGATGAAGGGCAGCGTCTTCACCTTCCACCAGCCCGATGCGGGCATGTAGAGGGCGAACCCGCTCAGTAGCACCCCAACCAGCGCCCAGGTCGCACCGCGCCGGATTCCCCCCGGTAGCGACCGGCCAAGGCCGATCAGCGACACGATCAACCCGCCGACACCGGCGAAAGCCCCGTACTTCATCAGGGTGAGCAGCGAGAAGCGGAAATGCCACCAGTCGAAGCGGACGCCCAAGGCGGCGACCAGAAGCAGCAGCACGCCGACGATGCCGATGACGAACCCCGCTACGGCGATCCAGGAGATCGGCCGCGGACCTATGACGGTCGGCTTGTCCTGGTGGGACATCGACATCGCACTTCCCTCCCCGAAAGCGGCGTCTCGCGGATGCACCCGCGCTGCGCCGGTCATGGTGCCACTAGCTTGTTACGCGCGCATCCGAAATCCGGTTGCGTGAAATCGGTCCTAACCCCGTCCGATCAGCTTTAGCCAAGCATCCTCATCAAGAACTTCGACGCCGAGTTCGCGCGCCTTGGTGAGTTTCGATCCGGCGGATGAGCCGGCGACCACATAGTCGGTCTTAGCCGACACCGAGCCCGCTACCTTGGCGCCGCGCGACTCGGCCCAGGCCTTAGCCTCGTTCCGTGTCATCCGTTCCAGCGTCCCGGTGAAGACGACGGTCTTGCCGGCGACAGGCGATTCGCCGCCGCCCACCGGCCGTTCGAACGGTTGCACCTTCAGTTCCTTCTGAAGCGCTTCCAGGACCTCCTGATTGTGAGCTTCGGCAAAGAAGCCGATCAGGTCCGCCGCGACCTTGGGCCCGACCCCGTCGATATCGACCAGATTGCGGTAGGCATCGCTCTCCTGGTCTCGGGCTGCGAGCACCGCTTCCCGGAGCGCTTCCAGCGTTCCGTAGTGGTGGGCGAGCAGGCGCGCGGTGGCCTGCCCCACCCGGCGGATGCCGAGGGCGAAGATGAAGCGGTCGAGCGCGATGTTCCGCCGCGCGTCGATCGCCTGGAACAGTTTGCCGGCCGAGGTCGCGCCCCATCCCTCGCGACCGGCGAGGTCGATCTCGTTTCTGTCGTTCCGCGCCTTCAGGGTGAAGATGTCGGCGGGGCCGCGGATCAGCTCGTCGCGCCAGAACGCCTCGACCTGTTTCTCGCCCAGACCTTCGATGTCGAAAGCGTCGCGGGAGACGAAATGCCGCAATCGCTCGACAGCCTGGGCGTCACAGATCAGCCCCCCGGTGCAGCGGCGTACCGCCTCGCCCGGCTCGCGCACCGCCAGGCTACCGCAGACCGGGCAATGGTCGGGGAAGACGAATTCCACGGCGTCCTTCGGGCGCTTGTCCTTGTCGGCGCCGACCACCTGCGGGATGACGTCGCCGGCGCGCTGGACGATCACCGTGTCGCCTTCCCGGATGTCCTTCCGGCGGATTTCGTCCTCGTTGTGCAATGTTGCACGTGAAACGACGACGCCGCCGACGGTGACCGGCGTCAGGATCGCGAAGGGCGTCAGCGCGCCCGTTCGCCCGACGCTGATGCCGATCTTCTCCAGCACCGTCTTCGCCTGCTCGGCCGGGAACTTCTGGGCGATCGCCCAGCGCGGCGCGCGGCTGACGAAGCCCAGGCGCTCCTGCCAGGCGATGCTGTCGACCTTGTAGACGATACCGTCGATGTCGTAGTCGAGGGTCGCGCGCCGGTCCGCCATTTCGTCGTAGAAGGCGAGGACCTCCTCGACCGTCTCGCATTTGCGGGCGAGCGGGTTGACGGCGAAGCCCCATGCCTTGAGGGCGGCGAGGAAGCCTTCCTGCGTATCCCACGGCCGGCCATCGGCCCCTTGGATTTCGCCCGAAGCATAGGCGAAGAAGTGGAGGGGGCGTCGCCGCGTGACCTCCGGGTCGAGCTGCCGGACGCTGCCGGCGGCGGCATTCCTCGGATTGGCGAACCCCGCCTCGCCCGCCTCGACCCGCGTCTCGTTCAGCCGCGCGAACTCGGCGCGGCTCATATAGACCTCGCCGCGGATTTCCAGCACCTCCGGTGCGTCACCGCGCAGCGTCTTCGGAATGTCGTCGAGCAGCGCGAGGTTGCGGGTGATGTCCTCGCCCTCATAGCCGTCGCCACGGGTTGCGCCGAGCACGAAGCGCCCTTTCTCGTAGCGGAGCGAGGCAGACAGCCCGTCGATCTTGGGCTCCGCCACCACCGGGATCGGCGTCTCGGCGTCGAGTCCGAGGAACCGCCGGATACGGGCGAAGAACTCCTGCACGTCGTCCGCACTGAAGGCGTTGTCCAGCGACAGCATCGGGACCGCGTGGCGGACCTTGGCGAAGGGGGTGCCGGCAATGGGCGCGCCGACCTCATGGGTCGGGCTCCCCTCCCTCACCAGCGCCGGAAAGCGCTGCTCCAGCGCGACGAGCCGCTGGAAACGGCGGTCGTACTCGGCGTCGCTGATCTCGGGCGCGTCGCGGTTGTAGTATAGCTCGGCGTGATGGCGGAGATCGGTGATCAGGCGATCCATCTCCTCGGCTGCCTTCACCTCGTCGAGGTGGTCGTCCATTGCGTCCTTCGCATCCGGGCTGCTCACGGTACGCTGCCCCGCATCAGGCTGTCGGCGGCGGCCCGGGCCGCGTCGGTAATCTCGGCGCCGGCCAGCATGCGGGCGATCTCCTCGCGTCGGTCGTCGTCGGGAAGGACGTCGACCGTTGTCCGGGTGCCGCCGCCCTTCGACATCTTGGAGACGCGGAAGTGATGGGCGGCGCGGGCCGCGACTTGGGGCTGGTGGGTGACGACCAGAACCTGCGCCTCGCCGGCGAGGCGGGCCAAACGCTGGCCGACCGCGTCGGCGACGGCGCCGCCGATGCCGGAGTCGATCTCATCGAAGATCAGGCTGGGGGCGGCCACGGTGCGCGCCAGGACCACTTCCAGAGCCAGCATGAAGCGCGACAGTTCGCCCCCCGAAGCGATCCGATGCAATGGCCCCGGCGCGGAGCCCGGATTGGTGGCGACCGTGAAGGTCACCCGCTCGCGGCCCTCTGCGGACCAGCCCGACTCTTCGAGCAGCGTGAGTTCCGCCCGGAAAGCGGCGTCGCCCATCTTGAGCGGCGCAAGCTCGGCGGTGACCGCATCGGCCAGCGCTGTCGCGGCCTTGCGCCGTGCCGCCGACAACGTCTCCGCATCGGCGTTGTAGCGGGTCTTCGCCGCTTCGGCCGCCCGTTCCAGTGCGACCAGGGCGCCGCCTTCGTCGTCGATCGATGCCAGCCGTTCGGCGAAGGACGCGCGCAGCGCGGCAAGCTCGTCGACGGGCACCGAATGCTTCCGCGCCGCGCCGCGCAGGGCGAACAGACGTTGCTCGACGGTTTCCAGCTTGTTGGGCTCGCGCTCGATGTCGCGCATCGCTGCGGCAAGCAGATCCATCGCCTCGGTGGTTTCGATCGCCGCCCGTTCCAAAGCCTCCGCGACCGGGCGCAGGCGGTGGCCGGCCTGTTCGTCGACGCGCTCGATCTCCCGCTGTGCCGACCGCAGGCGCGCCTCGACGCTTCCCTGCCCGACCAGTTCGCGTTCCGCGGCCGACAATGCGTCGCTCAGCCGCTCGCCATGCATCAGATAGGTGCGCTCGGCAGCAAGGCGGGACTCCTCGCCCGGCTCCGGCTCAAGCGCGTCGAGCTCGTTGAGGACATGGCGCAGATAGTCCTCGTCGCGCCGGGCGGCAGCGGCGGCTTCCTTTCGTGCCTCCAGCGCTTCGGTCGCTTCACGCCAGGCCGCATGGCTGGCACGGGTCGCGACGAGCAGCGGCCCGTGGCCGCCGAAGGCGTCCAGCGTTGCCCGGTGGGTGCCGGGATCAAGGAGACCCAGCCGGTCGTTCTGGCCGTGGATTTCCACCAGCGTGTCGCCGAGGGTGCGCAGGAACCCGATGCTCACCTGCTGGTCGTTGACGAAGGCGCGGCTGCGCCCGTCGGTTCCGAGAACGCGGCGGAGAAAGATGGTTTCCTCGCCGTCGAGCCCCTGCTCGGTGAGAAGCCCCCAGGCGGCGTGACCCGCAGGTGGCTCGAACGCGGCGGTCACTGACGCACGTTCGGCGCCCTGACGGACCAGGGCGGCCTCGGCGCGGCGGCCGAGCGCCAGTCCCAAGGAATCGAGAAGGATCGACTTGCCGGCGCCGGTTTCGCCGGTCAATGCGCAAAGGCCGCTACCGAACTGGAGATCGAGCCGCTCGATCAGGACCACGTCGCGTATGGAGAGAGCGACCAACATGCGCCCGCGGCCTCGTCCTCACTGTGTGACGGACTCGCCCGTCCCCTCGGCCGCCATGTCTTCCGGCGGAAGCGCCGCCGTCTCGTCCCCGGTCCGGATCTCCCGGAGATCCTCGTCGCCCTTGAACCAGTCGGGAATCAAGTCGGCGAGCCACGACCCTCCCTCCGTGGCCGGGCGCAGATTCCGCTCTTTCAGCAGCGAGTACGAATCCTCGTACCAGGAACTGCCGGGGAAATTGTGGCCGAGCACGGCCGCCGCTGCCTGGGCCTCGGGCTGCACACCCAGGGCCAGATAGCTTTCCGTCAGGCGATGCAAGGCTTCCGGAACGTGCGAGGTGGTCTGGAACTTCTCGACGACGGTCCGAAAGCGGTTGATCGCCGCCAGATAGAAGCCGAGCTGCTGGTAGGTCCGGCCGACCTCCATCTCCTTGCCGGCGAGATGGTCGCGCGCCAGATCGATCTTCAGCCGTGCGTCGCGGGCGTATTTCGACTGCGGAAAGCGGCGGATCAGCTCCTGGAACGAAGAGAGCGCATTCTCGGTCATTCCCTGGTCGCGACCGACGTCGGAAATGCGCTCGTAGTAGTCGAGGCCAAGCAGGTAATAGGCATAGGCGACGTCGTCATGGCCGGGATGAAGCTGGATGAAGCGCTCGGCGGCAACGACGGATTCGTCGTACTTGTCGGCAAGATAGTAGGAATAGGCCGACATCAGCTGCGCCTTGGTCGCCCAGACCGAATAGGGATGCTGGCGCTCGACTTCGTCGAAGCCCTCTGCGGCAAGCGAGTAGTTGCCCGATGCCAGGTCATCCATGGCTTGATTGTAGAGGTCGGCGACCGGCCGCTCGACATAGGTATCGGTCTCGTCGTCCGACGCGCAGCCGGCAACCGCTACCGCGACGATCAGGATCGCGCACAGGCGGTGCAGCCACAGGTTCAGCGGGTTTCTCTTGGCGAGCATAGGCGTCAATTTCCGTTTCGGGTCCGGGCCGACGACCGACCTTATATAGCATGGCACAGGTGCGGTGCCATCGGCCCCGACAGCGCGAGGGGGCAGGTCCACCCGCACCAAACGAGGTTCGGCGCCCGCCTTCCGGTGTGGTATGGCAAGGGCGACGAACGAAGACGGAGAACGAGGGGAAACGATGGAACGCGAATCCATGGAATACGACGTCGTCATCGTCGGTGCCGGTCCGGCCGGCCTCGCGGCGTCGATACGCCTCAAGCAGCTCGAGGCGGAGCATGGTCGCGAGATCAATGTCTGCATCCTGGAAAAAGGCTCCGAAGTCGGTGCCCATATCCTTTCCGGTGCAGTGCTGGAACCCCGGAGCCTGAACGAGCTGTTCCCCGACTGGCAGGAGCGCGGCGCGCCGCTCAACACGCCGGCCGAGCGCGACACCCTCCTGTTCCTCACCGAGTCCAGCGCCTACCGCTTCCCGGTCACGCCGCCGCATATGCGGAACGAGGGCAACTACATCATCTCGCTCGGCAACCTCTGCCGCTGGCTTGCCGAGCAGGCGGAGGCGATGGGCGTCGAGATCTACCCCGGCTTCCCGGCTGCGGAAGTTCTCTATGACGGTGCCGGCCGGGTGCGCGGCGTCGCCACCGGCGACATGGGGGTGGGGCGCGATGGCGAGCCCACCGACCAGTATCAGCCGGGCATGGAGCTTCTCGGCAAGCAAACGCTGTTCGCCGAAGGCTGCCGCGGGTCGCTGACCAAGACGCTGTTCGAGCGCTTCGAATTGCGCAAGGACGTCGATCCCCAGACCTTCGGCATCGGCTTGAAGGAGCTGTGGGAAATCGACCCGGCGAAGCATCATGCCGGGGATATCACCCATACCATCGGCTGGCCCCTCGACAGCGAAACCTATGGCGGGTCCTTCCTCTATCACTTGGAGAACAACCAGGTGGCGGTCGGCTTCGTCGTCGGCCTGGACTACAAGAATCCGTTCCTCGACCCGTTCCAGGAGTTCCAGCGCTTCAAAACCCATCCGAAGATCCGCCCGGTCTTCGAGGGCGGGCGCCGCATTGCCTATGGCGCGCGGGCGCTGAACGAGGGTGGCTTCCAGTCGATCCCCAAGCTCACCTTCCCGGGCGGCGCGCTGATCGGCTGCACGGCCGGCTTCATGAACGTGCCCAAGATCAAGGGCTCGCACACGGCGATGAAGTCGGGGATGCTCGCCGCCGAGGCGGTCTACGAGGCGCTGGGGGATGAGACCCCGCCGGACGAAGTGACCGCCTATCGCGAGAAGATGGAAAGCTCGTGGGTGTGGGACGAGCTCAAGGCCGTCCGCAACATCCGCCCCGGCTTCCAGAAAGGCCTTTGGTCGGGCCTCGCCAACGCGGCGTGGGAAACCTACGTGACCCGTGGCCAGGGCGGCCGGACCCTCCACAATCACGCCGACAACACGACGCTCCGCAAGGCGTCCGAATCGAAGCGGATCGACTACCCGAAGCCCGACGGGCAGGTGAGCTTCGACCGCCTGTCCTCGGTGTTCGTCTCGAACACCAATCATGAGGAAAACCAACCGGTCCACCTGAAGCTCAAGGACCCGTCGGTGCCGGTCGAACACAATCTCGCCCTCTACGACGCGCCCGAGCAGCGCTTCTGCCCGGCCGGCGTCTACGAGATCGTCCGCGACGACGACGGCAGCAATCCGCGGCTGCAGATCAACGCCCAGAACTGCGTCCACTGCAAAACCTGCGACATCAAGGACCCGACCCAGAACATCAACTGGGTCACCCCGGAAGGCGGCGGCGGACCGAACTACCCGAATATGTGAGGCTGGCGCCCCGCGCCGCGGCTAACCCGTCAGGAGTTCCTGATCTCGCTCAGGAACTGCTCGACCTCGGTGCGGAGGTCGGAGGCCTGTCCGGCGAGTTCGCGGGCGGCGGCGAGGACCTGGCCGGCGGCGGTACCGGTTTCGTCGGCGGCGCGGTTGACGCCGGAGATATTGCGCGAGACCTCCTGGGTGCCGAACGCCGCCTGATTGACGTTGCGGGCGATCTCCTGCGTGGCGGCGCTCTGCTGCTCGACCGCGGCGGCGATGGCGGCGGCGATCTCGCTCATCGTTTCGATCGACGACATGATGCCGGCGAGGGCGCGGACGGCGCCGCTGCCGGCGTCCTGGATGCCGGCGATGCGGCCGGTGATTTCCTCGGTCGCCTCGGCGGTCTGTTTCGAGAGCGACTTCACCTCGTTCGCGACCACCGCGAAGCCCTTGCCCGCCTCCCCGGCCCGCGCCGCCTCGATGGTGGCGTTCAGCGCCAGCAGGTTGGTGCGCTCGGCGATCTCGTTGATCAGCTTGACGACGTCGGTCACCTGATCGGCGGAGTCGGCCAAGCCGCGGACGTCGGAGTCGGCCCGTTTCGCCTCCGCCACCGCCTCGGCCGACATCCGCGCCGAATCACTCACCTGCCGGCTGATCTCGCGGATCGACGCCGAAAGTTCTTCGGCGGCGGCCGCGACGGTGTCGACGTTCTGCGAGGTATCGTCCGAGGCCGAAGCGACGGCGCCGGCCTGCCGCGAGGTCTCCTCGGCGATCGTCGACATCGACTGCGCCGTCGCTTCCAGCCGGTCGGCGGAGCCGATCACCGCCGCCAGCACGCCGGCGACCTTCTCGTCGAACACCCGCGCAAGTCCCGCCATATGGGTGGCGCGCTTGCCGACGTCTTCGAGATCGCGGCTCCGTGCTTCCGCCAGGGCCTCGTTGGCTTCGGCGTTATCCTTGAACACCTGCATGGCGACGGCGAGGTCGCCGATCTCGTCGGCCCGCTCGCGGCCGGGGATATCCACCTCGCGGTCGCCCCCGGCGAGGCGCTGCATGGCGCGGGTCATTTCGGTAAGTGGAGTCAACATGCGGCGGCTGACGGCGAAGACCAGTATGCCGACGGCGAGCCCCACCCCGCCCGCCGCCATCCACAGCGTTTCGCGGAACCGCTCCAAGGTTTCCGGCGCGACGCCCTCGGGACGCGCCGCCAGCGCTTCCAGCTCGACATGGGCGACGGCGCCGACGACCCCGGCGGCGGTCAGGGCGGCGAGAAAGGACAGGAACGGAAGCTTGCGCGCGAGCCGACTATTCGCCATCGATCGAGTGCTTCCGGACCATGCTCACCTTATCCCCCATCGGCCTGGCGACACGGATGATCGTGCCGCACCGGCTATATCTAGCCTACACTGAACGCGCGAACTCGCCCATGGTGGCGATGCGGCCTAGCGGTTCGCTCCGGCCGGGGTCTGCATGTCGACGACCAGCCGCAGCCCGACATGGGAAAACCGCCTGTCGGGTGGCGCCATCTGGCGCGCCGCCGGGCGCAGCTCCAAGGGTCCGCCGGTGTAGGAGCCGCCCTTGAACACCGCTTCGCCTCGTCCCGGCGGAATGACGATTTCGGCCATGTTGCCCAGCATGTCGCACAAACCCAGACGATCCGGACTCCGGCTGCAGGTTGCGGCGGGTGAGCCGGCGATGTCGTAAACGGCGACGTTGCGAAGTGGCGCACCGCCGCCGAAGCCGAGCTTCGCCGCCCATTCCCATTCGTCCTCGGTCGGAACACGGAACCGGGCCCCGGTCTGTTGCGACAGCCAGGCGGCGAACGCTTCGCTGTCGGCACGGCTGACATAGGGCCGAGGAAAACCGAGCGCGGCCAGGTCCACGCCGCCTTGAAGATGGTTCTCCAGTACGTCCGATTGGCCGGTGGCCCGGGCGTAGATGTCCCACAGGCCGTTCGTGACCTCATGACGCATGATGAAGAACGGCTTGGCGATCGTCGCGTCGCGCAATGCCTCGTCGGCAGACGTCATCGCCTCGGCGACCGGTTCGCCGATCTCCGCGCTTCCTGCCGGAACCGGAACCAACGGAATATGTTGATCGCCGACGACGATCTCGATCGGATCGACATCCGCGATCCTAGGGATCGAAGACGCCGGCATCGGGGTGGTCGGTGACGCTTCGTCGATCGGCGCCGAAGGCGGCGCAGCGTCGAAGTTGGATTTGTAGAGGTAGGTGGCGAGCGCACGCCCGAGCAGCAGATTGCAGAGCGGCGAATAATGACCGGGACGATTGACGCGTCCGTACTCGAAGCATTGGCCCGTCGAGTGGTCGATCAGCGCGTCATACCCCGAGACCACGTCGGCATCATGGCGATGATAAAGATTGGCGACCGCGGCGAAATCCCGGTCGAGCCAGGCATCGTCCGTGAACAGCTCGTCGGCGCTTGCCGTACGGGGGAAAAGCTGATGGGGCAGCAGAAAAGCCGTCAGCCGCGGCCCGTCGGTCTGAACCTCGTTCATCAGACGCTTTAAGGCATCGGTCGAGCGCATCCGCTCGATCCGTTCGGCCTCCCGGTCATCCATGTTGGATGCGTCGATGATTGCGAGGCCGTAGGCGACGAAGGATGCGAAATAGGATGGTCGCAGCCAGCGGCGCCATGCCGCATCGGGATCATCGGGCAGGTAGAAGGTGGTGTCGCCCGGCTTCTGGAAGATCTGCCGTCGCGCGAAATCCGGCATGAAGACGCCGTGGACGATCCATTCCGGGGCGAAGGCGCGGATCTGGTTACGGTAGTAGGGTTCGAGATGCTGGATCGAAAAGCCCGGCACGCCGGCGTTGATGACGACGAAACGGCCCGGCGCCCAGCGGTCGAGCCAGCGCTGGGCGACGGCGGGATAGGTCTGGTCGTTCTCCACGCCGACGCCGTAGGTCATCGAATCGCCCATGACGACCACCCGGATCGGCCCATCCGCCGACGGCTTCTCGGCCCAGCGCGACACCGGGCGGATCGCCCGGAACCCGTACTGGTCGTGGGTATAAGGGATGTACTCGTGCCATAACGAATCGACCGACGGCCGGTTCCGGTAGTAGCGGTCGCCCGCCGCATAGACGTCGTCGGGCGGCGCGACCGTCTTCGAGTCGGTGAGAACGAATCCGTCGCGCCGCCAGGGATTGCCCGTCTGGGCCTGTTCCATCAGGGCGATGAAATGCGGATCGAGGAGGTTCAGTCCGGCGGCCAACCGAGTCGCCGTCTCGCCCAGGATCAGGGCGACGACCAACCCTCCGGCCAGCCACAGCGCGGCCGACAATGCCCGACGATGGCTCAGCACCAGGAACAGCAGCGCAAGGACCACCAGAACGGCCGGCAGCAGAACGCCGGGTCGCGGCGTTTCGGCTGCCAGGGCGGCCACCTCTTTCGCTCCCAGGGCGCGCGGGAAGACCGCGAGCCCCAATATCTCTCCGGCCGGCGTTCCCTCCGCCGAAACGACCAGGGACGATCCGTCTGCAGGCGGTCCCGGCATTGTCCCGGCGTCGAGTCGCGTGCCGTCCACGTAGAGCGTGGCTCGGCCGTCTTCATGTACGACCGCGAGATGGCGCCACTGCGGTTCGCAGACCGTTTCGAGCGTCGCGCCGTCACCGGTGTTCCGGGGCTGATACTGCAAGCGATGGTCGGCCAGCCGCCACTGCCATGACCCGCCGTTGGGGACGGCCAAGCGGACCAGCGGCGCGTCGGTGTCGCAGTCTTCGGGCTTGACCCATAGCCCGAGGGTGATGCCGGATCCGTCGCTTGCGGCCGAAACCTCGACCGGGCCAGTAGAAATGTCTTCGTGCGACAACACAGGGGTCGATGCGCCCGCGGCCTCCGCCGCAGCCGTCACTACCTCCTTCTCTCGACCCAGGCTGAGAAGGACCAGCGCCGCCACGATCAGGACACCGGCCACACCCAGAGCGATGAGCCGCCAGCGTCTCATGGCTCAACGCACCCGGTCGGATTCGTGCTCGAAGCTATCGGGTACACGGGGTTGCAGTCGTGGTAACCGGAACAAGGAAAGAACGTGACCATATCATGCGGCGGCGACGCAAGGCGAGGCATGCGAGGCGCGCTGATGCAGCACGGCGCCTGCTGCCATTGCGGCTGACGGCGGGCTTGCGGCATTCTTCATCGTCAGGCTCGATTTCCGACCGGGAGAGAACGTAATGCCCATCCGATGGCGTGGGGGCCTTCCAGGTGCCGCCGCGGTCTGCGCGATGGCGTGGGCGTTCCTCCACTCGGGACCCGTCGGCGCCTTGCCGCTGGACGACATCGTGCTGCCGCCCGGTTTTCGGATCGCGATGTACGCGGAGGGCGTGACGAACGCGCGGCAGATGGCCCTCGGCGATCACGGCACCGTCTTCGTCGGCTCGCGGTCGGCCGGACGGGTCTATGCGGTGGTCGATGCGGACGGCGATCATGTGGCTGAGGATATCCAGGTCATCGCCAGCGGACTCAACCTGCCGAGCGGGGTCGCTTTCCATGAAGGCAATCTCTATGTCGGCGAGGTCGACCAGATCACGCAGTATCCCCAGGCGGAGCTGCGGCTGGGTACGCCTCTGCCGACGCGGGTCGTCGTCGGCGGGCTGCCGGACAATCGCCATCACGGCTGGAAGTATCTCGGTTTCGGGCCGGACGGGAAGCTCTACATTCCGGTGGGCGCGCCCTGCAACGTGTGTTCGGTGACCGATCCTTTCGGTACCATCCTCAGACTCGACCTCACCGGCGGCGGGCCGGAGGTCGTCGCCCGCGGCGTGCGGAATTTGGTGGGGTTCGACTGGGACCCTGCGACCGGCAAGCTGTGGTTCACCGACAATGGCCGTGACAATCTCGGCGACGACCTGCCGCCGGACGAACTCAACCGCGTCGATAGCGACGGCGATCATTTCGGGTTTCCGTTCTGCCACGCCGGCGACATTCCCGACCCCGCCTTCGGCGACGAGGGAAGCTGCGCGGCCGCGGTTCCGCCGGCCCAGCGTCTCGGCCCCCACGTCGCTGCCATCGGCATGGCGTTCTACACGGGCACGATGTTTCCTGAGCGCTATCGCGGCGCCATCCTGATTGCCGAGCATGGTTCCTGGAATCGCAGCCGCAAGATCGGCTACAGGGTGAGCCTCGTGACGCTCTCGGGCGACGGCGCTCCGTCGAGCTATGATGTCTTCGCCGAAGGCTGGTTGCAGGGTCAGAACGCCTGGGGCCGGCCTGCCGACATCCTGGTGATGCCGGACGGCGCCATCCTGGTGTCGGACGACGCTGCGGATGCGATCTACAGAATTTCCTACGAGGGTGGAGACGAATGAGCAGCACGCGCACCGTGGCCCACGCCGTGGCGGAAACGCTCAAGGCCTATGGGGTCGAGCGCATGTTCGGGATACCGGGCGGCGGCAGCAGCCTCGAAGTCATTGCCGCGGCTGCGGACGCGGGGATCGATTTCGTTCTGTGTCACGGCGAGACCTCGGCGACGATCATGGCCAGCGTCACTGCCGACCTGACCGGCACGCCCGGGGTGGTGCTGACCGGCCTCGGCCCCGGCGCCGCGAGCGCCGTCAACGGCTACGCCTTCGCCCATCTCGACCGCTCGCCGATCCTCCTTATCAGCGACAGCTACGATCCGACGACCCATGCCTTCGTCACCCATCAGAAGATCGACCATGCTGGATTCCTGGCGCCGATCGGCAAGGGAAGTCGTCGTCTTGACGGCGAAACGCCCGCCTCCGCACTCGCGGCGCTGCTCGACATGGCGCTCGCCCATCCCCGTGGGCCCGTCCATATCGACCTGAGCGCGTGCGAGGCGGCGCGGCCGGCGACCGAACAGGTGAGCCGCCCTGCCGAACGTACCATCGGCGAACCACCGCCGGACCTGATGGCGCAGATTCGCAGTCACCTCGACGGCTGTCGGAAGCCGGCGATCGTTGTCGGCCTGGAAGCGCGCGATCCGGCGGTCGCTGTCGCCGTCACGGCTCTGGCGGCCAAACTCGACTGCCCTGTTCTCACAACCTACAAGGCCAAAGGTGTGGTGGCGGACGATGATGCGCGCTCAGGCGGCATGTTCACCGGCGGGTCGGCCGAGGCGCCGTGGCTCGGTGACGCGGACCTGTTCATCCTGGCCGGCCTCGATCCGGTGGAGCTCATCGCCCAGCCCTGGCCCTACAAGGCGCCGGTGGTGGAGATCGCAGCGAGTGCGGTCCGGCCCCACTATA